>NZ_FOLE01000001.1:600000-912924 GCF_900112255.1 Flexibacter flexilis DSM 6793 | reverse complement strand
GATGGGTTTTACCCATTCGATGTTTTGGGCGGGTAGTAAGTAGCCCAAGAGTAGGAGCAGGGAGGTAAGAAGGCGTTTTTGCATGGGGGTAGAAAAGGAAAAGCCTTCCTCGCTTGAGGCAAGGAAGGCAAGGTAAAACATTATTATTGTTGAATGGCGATTTTGTGTTTGGCCAGCACTTTACCGTTGTGCTGTAGGCTACCCAAATAAATACCCGAAGGCCAATGAGCAGTGTTAAGTTCCAAGCTGCCATTGCTTTCCGAAAGGCTTTGCTCGTACCAGAGTTTGCCTGTTACGTCGCGTATTTGTAGGCGCACAGGGTTTTGGGCAAGTGCTTCTGGCGTGAGGCTTTCCGATAGCTCATAGCTCATGAGGGTGCTGCTGCTGGCAGGGTTCGGGCTATTTTGCAAAGTAGTTGGGCGCGATGGCGCGGCTACTCGCTCTAATACGCCATTTCTGCTCATACAAGTATTAATATCGGCATCTATTTGCGGGAAGCATTTTAGTATATACATATTATTTGATGGTATTGAATATGTGTTTTCATTTTCAAAACGATAATACGTTATTTTATTAGCCATTTGGTTATTAATAAATATCATGTTGTTAGGGGTAGCGGCAGGCAAATCTATCCCCAGAGAGATTTCGTTGCCTTGTGGGCTATTGCCAGTAATGATATTATTACTGAAGCTACAATCGCCTAATTGGTAGTCATTAACATCAAGAGAGCTTTTTATTGTAGCATTTCCTTCTAATAATACGGCGGTCTGAGGGCCTGTCCATTTTTTAGCAAACTGGTTACACGTAAATCCAAGAATAAGTGGACTTGTTTCCTGTTTATTGATGTGTATGCTGGTTTGGCATTCGGAGAAGGCATTGGTTTTGATGCTATAGTTGTCACCGTTGCCTGTGAGTTGGATGCCTGTGCGTAGGTTACGGAATTGGTTTTGTCCGTCTATGGTTACGGCACGGTTGCCTTCCGCATAAATACCAATATGCTCTAAATCGTGCTGGCCTGCATTAGGACTACGGAAAATATTAAAAGTCGGTAACGCATTATTAGAACCGTTAGGTATTCGTTGAATTTTTATAATGGTATTACCTTTAGAGTAAATGCCATAATTGGCTTTTTCTGGAATCCCTCGTTCTATTTTAGTGGTCAGGCTTTGGGTAGTGTATTTGATAGGAGCATAATAAAATTGGCTGCCATATACCGAAAGCGTGTTGGTAAAGGTGTTGTAGTTAGGTCTGCTATTATACACGCCAGCTACAAAAATGTTGTTAAAGGTATTGAAGCTATATTGTGAGGTATTTCCAATCACCATTTCACCAAAAGCACTAAGCATTTCGATGCCATACATTGCTCCGTCCATATTATTATCTATAAATTGGGGAAACTCTCGTTGTGTCCTAACAAACGAATGCGCATAGAAATAACCTTCTGGATCAATGTTTGTATTATGTTCTATATCCAGTGGTGCTTTCATCTCTTCTGGATTTGAAGTGAAATTAGAAGAGGTAATAGAGAATGGGGTAATCGTACTTTGTACGCTCATGTAGTTATTTCTGAACGTGCTGTTTTCTATTACACATGTTACACCACTGCCGCTCATATCAGGGCTACTGTTATCTACTATCCCATTGTAGCTATCCGAAATTTCGCTATCAATCATTGAAAGATAAGTTCCTTTGGTAAGATAAATACCATCCCACATAGCCTCACAAGCCGCTTGGAAAGTAGAACCTTTTATGTCAAGCAGCCCCATTCTTCCATCTACCACTGAAATTTTGTAACCACCTACAGTTCCTCCCAGTATAGGTTCTTCGTGGTAATGATATCGGCTATTCACGTAGATTTTCTTCTCATGAATCTTGAAGACTTGACTGTTGTCTGGATACAAATCAATATTTCCAGCGACTAGATATTTGTTTGAAGGACTCTCGGGGAAGTTTTCGTAATATGGTGTTGATTCGGCGGTAGGGTCTCCCAAAACGACCACCTTCTCGACACAGCATTTACCCAAAACAATTACTTTGCGCGTAATTTCACCAGCACAGCCTTGTGCTGATTTTACTTTTACTTTGATCGTAACTGTTGCATAATTTCCATCAAAAGAATAAAAAACAATGCTTGCTGTCCCTCCATCTTCGATAGTAGTAAAATAGGGATGAGCATCTTGGCCGTCTTCTGTTTCCCAAGAGTATCCTTCTGGATCTAATTGAAAGCCAGAAGTAACTTGTAAAGCCAGTTGGTTGTCTGGGCAAATCACGATAGGCGCATCGTCCTCATACACTTGGTTTGTATTAGCATTTACAATATGAATATTGCCTGTGATGTTTTGGGGAGCTAAAGTATAACTAACAGTTGCCGTACAACTGCCAGCTAATTGAACAGTAACAGTGTATGTACCTGCAGCATGAGCGGTATAAGTACTAGGTACTTCGTCTTCAAACATGATATTATCTCCTTCATACTTCCATCCAAGCACTTTAGTGATTGGTAAATTATTAAGACTAACTGGGGTAAGTGTTGCTGTTCCGCCTTGACAAAGTGTAGTGGAGGTAAGTTGGATTTGAGGGTTTTGAACAATAATATTGAAGGTGGTAGAAGTAAGAATATTACCGTCAAAGTCATACCAAATTCTTTTGTAAACAGCACTTTCTTTGGGTGTAATAGTAGCTATCCAGCCGTTAGGTGGAACCTCCTGGTTGTTGGTAGCAGTCCACTGCATAATTGCACCCGAAATAGTTAAGTATGAGCCGTTTGCATTTACGCTACCAGAGCAAGGCAAGTCCGCTAATATTAGGGGATTGTCTTTACAAACATATTTGGTTACAGTATTAGAGGGTGGGGCGAGTGTTATTGAATTGCCCTGTGTACAATCTACAGATCTTCTCACAAAATAACGACTATACAACGAATTGAAGTTCTGTAGTGACAACAAATATGAATCTATGGTGAGTGTTTTAGTATGTTGGTCTGGTATAATAGCGTTATTGTAATACCAAATCCAATTGTTATCATCAGGAGCATTGCTATTAGTAACGGATATTGTGGTCAAAGGATTGGTGCCATTATAGCAAGGCGTTAAGCCATTAGAACTTGATATATTCCAAATAGTTTGGGGTTGTTGTATTTGTACTGTCACTTGATTGCTAACTCCACAGGGCATACTAACTGATGGCTCTGGAAGTATTTTAGCGATATATGTCCCACTTGCCATTGGATGATAGGTATATCCACTTCCTTGGCTTGACAAGTTCCCATTAGATAAAACTTTGTACCAACGAATTGTGTAAGGAGATTGTATGGGAGTACTGGTACTGGCTGTAAGCAATATATCTGTCGCACAAGTATTAGAAGACGATGAGACAGAAATGGACGGATAAGGATATATGGTACAAGATGAAATAAATGTTTGTCCGAGTATATTTATTGTTCGTTTGTAAATGGTCGTTTGGGTTGGTATTGGTGTAATGGCCAACATATTATTATAGGCTGCCAAATTGCTTGAAACTCCATTGACTTCTTGTTTCCAAGTGACAGTCATGTCGTTAGGCAGACTCGCATTATTATAACTATCTCCAATCGTATTTCCAGAACAAGCAAATGTCGGCAAATCATCTGGTACTTGAATTAAGTGTACATCATCAATGTAGTAGTAGGCTTGTTCTGTATAATCATCACTTACTTGCGTTGACCCTACAGAGCTATTAAATCCTAAAATGATTTTGGTTGGAGTAAGTATTGAAGTACTTGGTACTGTAAAGGTTTTTGCAAGGGTTATCCAATTATTTTTATCTTCTATCGCGGTGATATTGGATAGATTGAACGTAAAATCACCACTGATAATGGACATTTGTAGTCCTCTATGAGCAAGATTGGAATTATCAGACAAATTGGCTTTGAAAGACGCTACATATCGTTTCCCCGAAATTAATCCCACATCACTTTGCTGTGCCATTTTTTCTGAATAGATAGGATTTGTTCTGTATCTTAGCCCAATATACCCTTGTATGCTACTGTTTAATGTACCATCTTTTTGGTATCCCTCCATATTATGAGGAATGCCATGACTATAATCAATAGGAATAGAGTTATTATTATCACAAGAATTAAAATAATCAGGGCTTAATTCTTGTGCAGACCAAAAAGAAAGACCTGATAAACAGTTTGTACTTTGTTCAAAATTGCCATTGCATATTTTCTCAAAGGGGTTTTGAGAAGAGCAGTTGGCTACCTGCGTATTAATTTGGGCCTGTGCTGTATTTATTCCGCATAATACAGCAGCAACTACCGTTAATTTGGTACTAAATCTTTTCAGGGTGCGTAAGGGCACGAAAAGACTTTTAGAAAAAGACATAGCTTTCCCCATAGACATAGTGTCAATTTGTTTTTTCACGAGATGTTAAGTTTTTTAATTTAAAACAATATTGAGGTACTTGTCTGGGTGTGTATATAGGTGTGTAATAAGTGCAATTTTAAGTGATTAATTATAGAAATGCAATGTTTGTACAATTAATGAAAAGTATATTATCCAAAATATTAAAAACAAAAAAGGCCTACCCTTTTTACAGATAAGCCTTTTTTGTTTTGATGTTATATGTCTCAGACGTAATTAGTTTTTGATTTTGGCTAATTTGTCCTGAATGTCTTTCATTTTGTGCGCGTCGTTCATGTTGTAATAGACACCTTCCAACGCAAGCATGGTGTTTTTGTTGGCGGGCGTAAGTTTATGCGCTTTTTCCAAAAATGGCTGAGCTTCCTTAAACATTGCGCTGCATTGGTCAATAATTTTGGTAAGCATCGTTACGTCAAGGTCGTAGCTTTGATCGTTGATGATGTCCACCGCACGATTGTAGTACGTGATACCCATGTTGTAATTGGCACTAAAGTTATTTCCGTCAAGTTCCAATGCTTTTTTGTATGCAGTCAGGCGTTTTTGGAAATAGGCTTCTTTATCAATGCCTTTGTTTGCTTTCACGATGCGATCCAACGCCGTTCCTTGCACCAAATACAACTCAATGTTTTTAGGATTCAGGCTGATGGCTTTATCCAAAATTGGCTCAATTTCTGAAAGTTGGTTGTTGGCCATCATTACGTTTACTTCCGTAATAGCGATTTTGTCATCGCTTGGATAGAGTTTTGCTCCTTCTTTGAGCAATGCCAAACACTTTTTATCTTCTTTCTTTTGGTGATAAAGATTGGCCAAGTTATCGTAAAGCAAGGCATCTTTGTAACCTGCCTCCAATGCTTTTTCGTAATAGAAAATCGCTGAATCTGCTTTGCCCGTCATCTCGTCGGCGTAGGCCATATACGAGTAAACCTCAGGGTTGAAACTGGCTGCATCCGCAAACTGAATGTTACTTACATAGCTACGAATCGGTGCTTTTACGTCTGTATATTTTTTGGCGTTAAAAAGTTCTGTTCCGTCTTGTAGGTAAGTATTGGCCAAAAATTTGATGTTGGCTTTACATTCACCCACGTATTCGTTGGCTTTGTCCAGTGTTATAGATTTTTTGAAAAAATCCACACTTTGTAAGCGTGCTTCTTTATTTTTTACGGGGTCTTGCTTGAAAACTTCTTTATAAATGAAACCTTTATAATACCAAGTCTTGGCCTCGTTCACAGACGCGGGATTGCCAGAGGCAGCGTCTATGGCCGTTTTAGCAGCATCAATTTGTTTATTTTTGAGAAATTCGGCGGCTTTCGTAACCAAAATCGGTTGAGCTACAGCCACATTTCCCAAAATACCCAAAATACCAAGCATCAACACTTTTTTCATACTAATCTGCACTTTTTTAGGTACTTGTTGAAAGAATTATATTTTTGATATAATCGAATCAGAGAGGTTGTGAAAAATGGGTTTACACCTTCTTTCCCAGAACAAACATACGAAAAACTTGCAAAATTCTGTATGTGTTTGTAAGTTTTTTTCATTATTACATTGCCGCTCCCTCTTAGAAACATTACAATATTAGGGTGTTTTTGGGTTAATTGATATATTTTTTAGCCAAAAGTACATTTTTACTCGGCCAATGAACTGCTTTCTGTTGTGAGTGTATAAAAAGCGATGGGGCGGCACAAAGTGCCGCCCCATCGCGCTATTTTAGATGAAATACAACCAATTATTTGCTGCGCAAAACGATAAGTTCTACGCGACGGTTTTTCAATTTGCCTTCGTCCGTAGCATTGTCGGCTACTGGTTTTGTTTGGCCATAACCTTTGGTTTGTAGGCGATTAGCTTTAATTCCTTTGCTCACCAAATATGTTTTGATGGCTTTGGCGCGTTCAAGCGAAAGTCCCAAATTCTTTTTCGCATCGCCTGTGTTGTCGGTGTGGCCTGCGATTTCGAGCGTAGCTTTAGGGTTTTCTTTCAACCAAACAATCCATTTGTCAAGTTCTGGGTAAGACTCTGCCAAAATAACGGCTTTGCTTGGTTCAAAATTCAAATGTTTAAGTTCGGTCTTCATACCTGCCGCGATTGGTTGCAACAAAATTTCGGTTTCAAGGTCATGGCTTTGTTTGCCTTCTTTGTCTTTCACGTCCACCGACTCGGCCAAGAAGCCTTGTTTTTTAGCAAAAATCTTGTACGTTTTATTGGCAGAAGCTAATGGTGCAGCGGCAAAAGCACCTGTAGTCGAATCGCTATTGATATTTGCTACAGCTTGGTTATCAATTGTTTCAATTGTTACTTCTGCATTGATTGGCTGCTTCGTTTTGGCGTTTAGCACTTTGCCACGCAAAGTAGTAAGCACAGGGCAACCTTTGTTTTCTGCTGTGCCTTTTTCATTTGGACAAGTGTCGTCTTTGTCGGCTACGCCGTCTCCGTCCGTGTCTGGGCAACCTTTGAATTTTGGCAAACCAGCCACATTTACGCATTCGTCGTCGGCATCAGCTACGCCGTCTTTATCCGCATCGGGGCAACCTGCTAAGGCTTTTTCGCCTGCTACGCTTGGACATTTGTCGTTTTTGTCGGCTACGCCGTCTCCGTCGGCATCAGGGCAACCCTTCAGCTCAGGTAAACCCGCCAACATCGGACATTCGTCTTCAGTATCCACGATGCCGTCTTTATCCGTATCTTTTGGTTTTTCGATTTTCTGCCCAATGGTTTTGCGCCAAGCCAACGCCAATTCGGGTGCGCCTACGGTTTTGCCATTGTTTTTGAGCGAACTCGCGCCAAGGTCATAGCTCAAACCCACGATATAACTCGGCTGATACCATTCCACCATGGCTACCACAGCATTATCCCAACTGTACCAAGCACCCAAACCAAGATGACTTTGTGGGGCTGTGTGATAGCGGAACAATGAGCCTACATTAAGTTGTTGGCTTTTATTGCTTTGCTGTACAAAACGCGCGTTAGGAACAATAGAATATTGGTCGTTTTTCCATGCCACTACCGAACCCGTAACTTGTAGGTTTTGGCTCAATTTGTTACTAAATGTATTGCCTGTTTCGGGCTGATTGAGGTTATAAAGCGATGCACCAAGGCTAAAAGTTTGTTCGCCTTCGGCATTTTGTCCATAAAACATCAAACCGCCGTTGAGTTGCGCGAAAGTTTTGTTTTCGCCTCCAATGCTTTCGTTAATTGGTGCGTTGGGGTCGTAAGTGCCGCCAATCCATTGGCTGCCTGTGGTGAGTCGGTCTCCATCTAAGCGACGTTGATATACACCCGCTTGCAAGCCCAATGCCACAAAAAGTTTTTCGCTCAAACGCACATTATGCGCATAACCCACTGTTCCGCCAGTAGTTTGCACGTAGCCGTTTTCACCTGTGCGGTCTTGCAAAATCGTTACGCTTACCCCACCAAAACGTTTGTCTGCGTCATTTCCTTTGAGCAAAGCACGCGAAAACGAAAGTGCAGGCGTAGAATAACCATCGCCCACGCCAGCCCATTGGCGGCGATAGTTGAGCATTACACTCATTTCGTTTTTGGTAGCCACCGCCGCAGGGTTTGTGAGCGTTGGGGCGTGGTGGAATTGAGAATAATAAACGTTTTGCGCCATGCTCGCCCACGAAAGCGAAAGCAAGCCAGCCGCGATATATATTTTTTTAGAAATTTTCATTAGAATAAAATAAATTGATTTTCAACTGTTTAAGCCAAATTATTTAAGCACTACCACGCTGCCGTTTTTCTTAAATTCGGTGCCGTCGGTGTAAGTGCCTTTGAGTGTCCAAACAAGCGTTTCGCCTGTAAGTAGTTTGCCTTCGTACTCGCCATTCCATGTTTGGCCGCTTGCCGAAAGGTTGGCTACTTCGTTACCTAATCTATTGAAAACCAAAAGTTTGTATTCCGAAACATTGTTGCTGTACAATTGGAACGCGTCGTTGTTGTGGTCGCCATTCGGAGAGAATGAATTTGGCACAAAAACTTCGTTGCCTGCTTTGACGGTAACCGTTACATTGCGTGTTTCGCTACAACCCGCCGACGTGCTGATAGTCAGTGTATAAACCGTTGTTTGGCTTGGCGTTGCTACTGGGTTTGCAATGTTGGTTGCCGAAAGTGTGCTATTGGTTCCCCAAGTATAAACATCTCCGCCCGAAGCCGTAAGCGTAACACTTTGGCCTGCTTGTATTGTTACATCCGCAGGGAATTGGAAATCGGTTGTTCTTACCGTAACTCGTACCATCGTGCGGTTACTTTGGCAAGTGCCATCTTGTGCCGAAACGTAATAGTTGGTAGTGGCCGTTGGCTGTACGTTTAGTGTGTTGCCTGTGCCGATAGCTGTGCCGCCTGTGGCTGCCGTAAACCAGCTAAAAGTGGCCGTCGGAATCGTAGAACTTGCCACCAAATGTGCTGTGTCGCCTTCGCAAATCGTAAGGTTGGCTGCGGTCGGTTTGGCCAAAATATTGCTGTAACCCAAGGTAATGTAATGTAGCGTATTGCTAAAAGCCATAGTGTCTGAGGTTACGCTACCCCAAGCAGTTGTGCCTGAAGTTCCATAATTGCCATAGCTTTCCCACTCGCTTCCGCTCCAATGTGCTACGGCCATATTTGGCATATCTGTTACAGTTGGTTGTGTTTGCGCACCCCAGAAGGCTGTTACTTGCAAGTTATTGTTGAAGGCGTTAGTCGCATCCATTGTCCAATATTCGTTGCTGCTCACTTGGCAAAGTCCGTTATTTGGATTAATCGCCGTGCCAATAGTTGAAGTATTGTTATTAAAAAATTCAACAGCTACATTGCTTTGAGCTGTAAGCACACCAATTGAATATGCGCCAAAAGGTCTGAAAACGCCGTTTTTACCTACTGGCAATCTAAATGATTCTACGGGAGCATACGTTTTGTAAACTTTGCCGCTCACGTGGCTTGTATCCGAACCGCCCGAATAAATGGCCTGAGATTCTAAGCTAAATGTACCTACTGTACTTGGGTAAATAATACCATCTGTCAGTACCAATTCTTTTCTAACATTAATAGGCTTGTTTAACATTACGCTGCTGTCGGTTTTGGCTATTTCCAAAGTGCTGAAAATTTCAGTTGTAGCCGAACCGTTGATGCGTTGGGTCGTGTTGCCGACAAGCGAAACGCGGCCTTTGCCTGCTGCAAAGTGATTGACGGTGCTGTTGTTCCAGTTGCCGTGCAATAAGATTTGTCCGTCGGTAGCTGCGCCTGTGCTGTCCATGTCTAATGTGCCACCTGAAAACGTCAAGTTTCCGTGTACTTCCAATTTATGTGCGGCATTTCCTTTGATAGACAAACGCTTGGCTTGAATATCAATGTTACGGCAGTGCGCTACCAGTGTCGTAGATGCAATTTCGGGATTATTGATAGCCGAAGCAGGGATAATAACATCAATATTGGCATCAGGGACTTGGTAGAGTTCCCAGTTACAGCCATTGAACCAGTCGGTTGAGTTCATGCCCGTCCAAACACCAAGTGTTCCGCCTGTGCTTGTAACGGTGAAAGGAGTTTGGGTAACATAAGAATTTGTCCAGTTCCCAACATTTTTGAGGTTGTCAAAAATGAGTGCTTTGCTGCCGACACGTAAAGCGTTAGGTGTAGTTTTAAATGAATTGGTTTCATTGCTCAATAGAATAGAAGCAAAATTCAAACAACTAATCTGAATAGGAAGTCGTGAGGTAAGTTCGCCTGCGTTGGCATCTGCTACGGCTTGGCTCGTCAATGCCCATTCGGTGTTGGAATAACCAAACAAAATGCGGCCAGTGAAAATAGCATCGTCATTGCCATCAGCACCTGTATAAGTACCGTTATCCCAAAAGCCCTGTAAAACAAAGAGTTGGTCGCGGTCTGTGGACATATTGAAATTGCCATAATCTGCGGTAATCGGAGAAACATTATCGCGTGTCCAGCCTGTTGGAGCCGTTCCCACGCCAAAAGTTCCGTTGGTAAATTCGTTGATAGAACCTGCAGGAAGTATGCTTGTGCCACTGTACGTAAGTGAAATTACTCCTTCTTGGTTGCCCCAAGTGTTGGTAGAAACGCCTGCGGCATTGCCGCGTTCGTAACCATTGTCCGTAAAGAGAATTTGAGTGCCTGGCAAAATATCAACTAAGTTCACGAAAGACACTTTATCTGCTGCTGAACCTGTGTTTGCATCTACGGCCACAATGGCAATATCGCCAGGATAAAGCGTAGAGCCTGTAATGGGCGGCGTTTCGTCGTCTAGAATCGTAACCGTAATTTTGTTGGTTGCTCCCACCAAACAGCCATTCGTGGTGCTACTTAGGCTTAATTCAACGGTTTTGTTTCCTGCAAAAGTGTTGTTATTGATAATCGGAATAACAATGTTTTGGGAAGTTGTTACCCCGTCAAAAGTAAGGGTAGTAGGGGAGGTAAACGTAAAATCTGTGCTGGCTGCTGTGCCGCCCGTAACGGTCATGTTTACGGCGCAAGCCTGCGCAATGCTTTGATTTACAGTAACCGTAACGCTGCCACCAGCTTCGCTTACGCTTGCACTAGCCAACGAAAAGTTGAAAGCGGGTACGTTGTTGAAGTCTGTGATGTTGATGTCATCGAAATTGATGCGATTACTTCCTCCTGTGAGTTTTACGATACGGATACGCACGTTGCCCGAAGCGTTGACCGTGAAAGTCTCTTGTACCAAACTAGTAGAATTGGTCGTAATGTCGCTGCCTGCCTGTGTCCACGCCCCGCCGCCATTTGTCGAATATTCTAGTTTCCAAGTAGAACTGTTATCGTTTCCGTACTTTGCGTGCCATACTGTTACTGTTCCTGCGCCATTAGTTTTAGGCTCTAGCATTTCCAAAGAACCAGCATTGCGCGTACGGGCTGCTTGAGTGCCGTTAAAAACATCATTTGGTTGGCCATTTATAAGTGCATCAGTCAAGCTCCATTGAAGCCCAGAAAGTGTAACGGTACCTTGTGCGTAGCCTCCTTTGGTGGCATCTTCAAAGCCTGTATTGTAAGTGGCGGCCTGTGTATTGATTATACAACTAACACACCAAACAAGAAGGCAAAAAAAAAGTTTGTAATTGATTTTTAATGTCATTTGAAAAGTGAATATGAGTAAAAATTGCCCAAAGATACGGGCTTATCTTTAGAATATTTGTTACCTTCTTGTTAATTCTACCTTAACTGTGTGCTCGTATTTTCTAATATTTTAGTGTAGATTATTAGGAATGACTTTGATAGGGGGCATATACTATATTTGAAAAAAAATCGAATTTCATACATTGCACGCCGTGTATTACATATTTTATTGTTACTTTGCTGTTCGACTAACAAACACGCGAACTTTATAATATTTCCCGATGAGGCAATTAAGTGATTTATGCGTCAGAAAAAATTTCTACACCATTTTACTCAAAAAGGGATACGCCTTAGGCTAACCTTATTTGCGATATTTTTCTCTCTAATTATCGTTTCGGCGATTTCTTTCTTGTTGATACAAAATACTCGAATGGAACATCGGGTAGTAAGACTCCATACAGAAAGAATTCCTTTTGTAATGACAGCCACAAAACTCCAGCAGACCTGTACTGCGACGGGGGCGGCTATGCGTTCATTTATCATTACAAAAAATGTTTCTCATAAGCAGAAGCGTAAAAATATTTATGAAAAAGAAGTCATGGAGCTATTGGAGCAGCTCAATGATTTGGTAAAAAAAGAACGCTCTGCGGATCGTATAGAATTATTTAATACGTTGTCAGAACAAATTGTCCAATTAGGTCAAGCCCAAGAGTTACTTATTACCAAAGCTGAAACAACAGAGTCTTTGCAAGAGTTGGCCGACGAAATGCAGGCCAAAACCTCGCCGTTGGACAATAATATTTACCGTACATTGTCCTCGCTTATTGCCAGTGAAAACGCGGCCATCAAAAAGGAAAATTCAGAGATAGCACATATTAGTTCCTTGCAATATTGGTTTGGTTTTGCAATGCTAATTCTTTCTTTGCCATTGGCTTTTGGGACTGTATGGGTACTGATTGGCAACATCTTAACGCCAATCCAAACAATGCGCCGCTACATCGAAGCCCTTTCGCGTGGAGAGTTGCCATCCAAAATGCAAACCTCGGACGATGAAATTGGGCAGGCTATTTCGGCTACCAACGTGCTGATAGACAACCTTACCCACGCTGCCGAATTTTCTGTAAAAATCGGAAAAGGTGAGTTTGATAAAGAATTTCAGCCTGTAGGCGAAACCGATGTGCTAGGCAATGCTCTGACAGAAATGCAAACACGCCTACAAGCCGTAGCCGAAGAAGACCGCAAACGCAATTGGGCAACACAAGGCCTTGCGCAGTTTGCCGAAATCTTGCGCAGTTCGGATAATGTGGAAACGCTTTCGGATAATATTTTACTGCATTTGGTGCGCTATACTTCTGCCAATCAAGGGGCTATTTTTGTGATCAATGATACAGATGAGCAAAGTGTCTTTTTGGAGCAAACAGCGTGTTACGCTTACAATAAAAAGAAGCACAGTCAAAAGCAAATTCAGATAGGACAGGGGCTAGTAGGACAAGCGTATTTGGAGGCAGAAACCATTTATATGAAAACGGTTCCCCAAAACTATGTACACATTACCTCTGGTTTGGGCGAAGCTACGCCAGCCGTGTTGCTTATTGTGCCACTAAAGCTCAATGATAGAGTAGAAGGTGTGTTGGAATTGGCTGCCTTTCAGGAGTTTTTGCCATATCAAATTGCTTTTGTAGAAAAATTAGCCGAAAGTATTGCCGCCTCTTTTACTTCTATCAAAATTAATAATACGACCAGACGATTACTAACAGAGTCGCAATATCAGGCCGAGCAAATGCGTGCGCAAGAAGAAGAAATGCGTCAAAACATGGAAGAACTTTCCGCCACGCAAGAAGAATTGGATAGACAACTGCACGACTCTAATGAGGCCAAATTGAAATTTATGGCCGTACTCAATGGCGCAATTAACGGTATTGTGGCCATTGACGAATACGGAAAAATAGAGTTGGTGAACCCTGCCATGCTGGACATGTTTGGCTATACCGCTGCCGAAATGGAAGGCAAAAATATTTCGATGATTATGCCGAAAAACATAGCCGTAAACCATGACGACTTCTTGGCACACTACCGTCGCACGGGAGAGAAAAACATCTTGGCGCAAGGCCGCGAAGTAACCGCCCAACGTAAAGACGGTTCTACGTTCCCTGTCTATTTGGCAGTAAATGAGACATTTATAGAAGGAAAGCGTTGGTACACAGGCATTATTCGCGACATTACGAAAGACAAAGAAGCCGAGCAGGAAATTAAAAACTTGCTTACAGAAACGCAGCTTAATGCAGAAGAATTACAAGCAAATGAAGAGGAATTGCGCCAAAACATGGAAGAGCTCCGCGCCACACAAGAAGACCTCAATCAACGTTACAAAGAATCGGCGTTATTGGGTGCAGAACTTAATGCGCGTGTCAATGCCCTGAATAAGGCTGCGATTTTGTCGGAGTCTGATTTGTACGGCAATATCACGTATGTAAACGACAAACTTTTAGAAATTACGGGTTATACGCGTGAAGAGCTCATCGGTAAGCCGCACAGCGTTTTGCGCCACCCAGACACACCTCGCGCGGTGTTTGAGCAAATGTGGAAAACCATTAAGTCAGGTCATGTGTTTCAGGGTACTTATCAAAACCGCAAAAAAGACGGTTCGGCGTATTGGGTAGAAGCCACTATCGCACCTGTGCTAGACATAAACGGCAATCCAGAAAAGTATGTAGGTATTCGCTTCGATATTACGCACATGATGGAGGCCGAAAATGAAATCAAAGAGCTTTTGTCGCATTCGCAAATGCAAACCGAAGAGCTAAAAGTAAATGAAGAAGAGCTTCGTCAAAATATGGAAGAACTTCGTGCCATTCAGGAAGATCTGAACGCACGCTATAAAGAATCTGCATTGTTGGGCGCGGAGCTTAATGCGCGTGTAAATGCCTTGAATAAAGCGGCGATTTTGTCAGAATCGGATTTGTACGGCAACATCACGTATGTGAACGACAAACTCTTAGAAATTACGGGTTATACGCGTGACGAACTCATCGGCAAGCCACACAGCATTTTGCGCCACCCCGAAACGCCTCGTGCGGTGTTTGAGCAAATGTGGAAGACCATTAAGGCAGGCCATGTGTTTCAGGGTACTTACCAAAACCGCCGTAAAGATGGTTCTGCGTATTGGGTGGAAGCCACTATCGCGCCCGTGTTGGACATGAAGGGCAATCCTGAAAAGTATGTAGGTATCCGATTCGACATTACGCACATGATGGAGGCCGAAACCGAAATCAAGGAACTGTTGGCGCATTCGCAAATGCAAACCGAAGAGCTCAAAGTGAACGAAGAGGAACTTCGCCAGAACATGGAAGAGCTTCGGACGATTCAGGAAGATTTGAATGAACGCTATTTGCAAGCTCAAAAATTAAGTGCCGAACTCAACGCACGTGTGCAAGTGCTCGACAAAGCCGCGATTGTTTCCGAGTCAGATTTGTTCGGTACGATTACGTATGCTAACAAGAAATTTACGGAAATTTCGGGTTATTCTAACGAAGAATTGATTGGAAAGCCACATAATTTGGTGCGCCATCCTGATATGCCGAAAGCTGCTTTTGAAACCATGTGGAAAACCATTAAAGCAGGCAATATTTTTCAGGGAATGGTCAAGAATCGCCGCAAAGACGGTTCGGCGTATTGGGTAGAAGCCACTATCGCGCCTGTGTTGGGGCCAGACGGGCAGCCAGAAAAATATATTGGGGTGCGTTTCGACATTACCCAAATCAAGCAACAAGAAGAAGAAGTCGAAAAGCTATTGACTATCTCAAAGGAAAAAACTGAATCTTTGATTATAAGCGAAGAAGAGCTTCGTCAAAATATGGAAGAACTTAAAGCCATAGAGGAAGACCTCAAAGAAAAATATAACCATGCCCAAAAGCTGGGCGCGGAGCTGAATGCGCGTGTTGCGGTGCTGGACAAAGTGGCCATTATTTCCGAGTCGGATTTGTATGGCAATATCCTTTCGGCCAACGATAAGTTTTGCGAGATTTCGGGCTATTCGCGCGAAGAACTCATCGGCAAGCCACACAATATGGTGCGCCACCCCGACACGCCTAAAGAGATTTTTAAAGAACTTTGGGACACGATTAAAGCGGGCAAGGTTTTTCAGGGCAAAATCAAGAATCGCCGCAAAGACGGTTCGGCGTATTGGGTAGAAGCCACCATCGCGCCAGTGCTGGACGAAGACGGCAAACCACTGAAATACATTGGTATTCGCTTTGATGTTACCGCCGAAATGGAAAAACAAAAATCATAATTATTTTACCTTCACAAAAACCTATAAGGCCGTTTTCCTTATAGGTTTTTGTTTGATGGGGCAATTTATTTTCTACTAAAACAAAATGCTATTATCTTCTTTTTCAGAGAATTATGTAGAGGCTGGTGTAGATGAAGCGGGGCGCGGCTGCCTTGCTGGGCCTGTGGTGGCTGCGGCTGTGATTTTGCCCAAAAATTATACTCATTCTCTGCTAAATGATTCTAAAAAACTCACCGCCGCCCAGCGCGAAAAATTGGCTATCGAAATAAAAGAAACCGCTATTGCATGGGCAATTGGGCAGGCCAGTCACACGGAAATTGACCAAATCAATATACTGAATGCGTCTTTTCTGGCCATGCACCGCGCCATTGCACAACTTTCGGTTATGCCCGAACTGCTCCTGATAGACGGCAATCGCTTTAAGCCTTACACCAATTTACCGCATCATTGCATTGTAAAAGGCGACGGAAAATATTTGTCTATTGCTGCCGCCTCCGTGTTGGCTAAAACGCACCGCGACCACCTGATGCACGATTTGGCGCAGCAGTTTCCCGTGTATGCTTGGGAAAAAAATGCAGGTTATCCGACACTTACGCACCGTAAAGCCATTGAGCAACACGGCCTTACGCCGCATCATCGGCTTACGTTTACCGTCAAGCCCACACAACCCACATTGTTCGACTAACTATTTATTGGCCTAATTCGATGATACTTTTTGCCCAAGTGGTTGGGCTGAAAGCGGCTATTTTTTGTTGGGAAACGCGCCCCATTGCCTGCAATTGGCTTTCGGTGAGTGCATTTAGTTTGTTTAATGCCAAAACTAACCCTTGTAAATCGTGGGCATTGAATGCAAAACCGTTGCTTTCGTCGAGCAAATCAGGACGGCAGCCGCATTCTTCGGAAAGCACCAGCGGTAAACCCGCCGACATGGCTTCGTTCACTACCAAACCCCACGGCTCAAAACTGCTTGGCAATACAAAAGCGGTGGCCGAGCCATAGAGTTGCGGCAACTCGCTGTACGAAAGCCATTTGCTAAATACGATATTCGGGCAGCCTGTGGCTAATTGCTCTAAAGTAGCTTGCAATGGTCCGCCGCCTACGAGTTTGAGCATGTAACGTTGGCTAATCTCCGAATTTTTGAAGGCTTGTATGAGCGTATGCAGATTTTTTTCGGGGCTAAAACGCGCCACACACAACAAAACGGGCGGTTGTGGGGCTGTTTTCTGGTCAAGGTTTTGGGAGAAATGCGCGTTGTCCACGACGCTATAACCGATTTGGATGGGTTGTGTGCGTATGCCTAATTTGTCGCGGAAATGTTGCGCGGCACGCACCCCCGACACAATGAAACTATCGCAAGTAAACCGTAATAACATTCCTTTTAGGCCATTAATCAAACCATTATTTCCGTACCAAGACTCAGCGAACATCACTACTTTTTTGCCCATCATTTTAGCCAAAAAAAGCATCACAATGTATTCTTTGCGGCCATAACCAGGGATACAAACCACATCGATTTGTTGCTCAGTGAGCAGTTGGCGGAACTGCTGCACGCGTCCCCAAAGGTCGGGTTCGTGTACGGGTTTTTGGGAAAAAAGTCTGTATTGCGGGTTGGACGTATCCGTATTTTGCCACAAATACAGGTTGTCGGCTGCGCCCAAATCGGCAGCAAATACATTTTGTTCACCTACGAGTTTGCCCAAATCGCGCCAGCGTGCGCGGTGGTAGTCCCCGATTCTGTCCCAAATCAATAAATATTTTTTACTCATAAAATCGTTTAAGAGGCTTCAAAGTCAAAATGCGAACGGAAAGGTTTGGGCATTTGTCCACCGTTGTCTTGTTTGGTGGCGCGTGCCAATTGTGCTTCACTTTCAAACAGTCGGACAGCTACTTCGCGTTTGGCTTGCCACGATTTGGGCGACACAAATTCCGCTAATTGCAGATAAATTTCTTCCAAATCTTTTTGTAAACCAGCAACTTGTGCACTGTAAGTGCCGATTTCGGTTTCCAAACGTTCGAGTTGTACGTTGCGCCATTGGTCGTTGCGTTTGGTGGCGTTTTCTTCGCGCAACACACTTGCCCAGCGCGCCAAATTGCCTAACAAACCTTTTCCCGCGTAGGCAAATAAAAAGAAAGTTGCTAACAATACCGCTATGCTGTGCAGCGCGGGGCGGTCGGCCAGTCCCCAAACCACCACAAAAAATGCGGCTACCAACGGGATCCCGACTTCTTCCGCCCACTTTTGCCAGCCTGTTGGTTGCTCGGATTTTTCGGCATACAACATGGCCGTATTGCTCCAAAGACTAAACATTCCGAAGGCGTACATGCCCGCCGTTACCCACACGGGCTGCGACCAATACGGCGAAAGCCATTCGTACACCCACGTAAATCCCAGCGCGGCACTGAGCAAATAGGCCACCGTCCCGACGGCCAAACGCAATTTGTGCGAAGGCGCGGCAGGGGTTTGGGTGGCTAATTGTTGGCGGCTGGCGGTGGCTTGTGTCAGTAGGTTTTGTTGTTGGGAAAGAGAAAGTTCAAGGCGCGTTTTTTTCTCCTCCAAATATTGCTGTTGCTGTGCGGCCACTACGATATGTTGCTGAAAATAAGCATCTATGACGGCCACACGCTGCGCGATGTCGCCTTCCGAAAGACCAAACAATACGGCCTCGTCGCGAAGGGCATCTTCGTTTTCTATCCAATCAAAAATCGCGAAATTGGGGTCTGTAGCCATATAGGTAGGTGGCGGCGTGGCCGCTGAGTCTTCGTGCTGAAAATCGTTCATAAACACAAATGTAGAAAACACAGGCAAGGAATGCCAACGCCAAAAGGCCGCAAAGGCCTGCCGACAGGATAAACGGCTACATAAAGCGTTGGTTTGGAGTGTGGAATGTTGTTGTAATAACTTCTCGGTTAATAAAGTTATTCGTAGATTTGCGAGTAAGGCAGGTAATACGGTTGGGAAGGCTGCCGCTAAGGGGGAAATTAAACTTTTAAGCGCAGGTAAATTTCCGCGCCTTTATTTTAAGTTTGAAAAACATGCGGCAGAATGGTCTCAATGGGGTTTTATTTCTAAAACAGCATATAATAAAAGAGCTGTCCAGTTAGCTAATAGTCAGATTGGTGGTAAAATTATGGGCTTTACCTCTAAACAAGGCTGGGTATTTAGGTTTAACAGTGCCACTGGTGAGTTTTTGACGAGCCACCCTAATGGTTATATAGAAACATTTTTTCGTCCTAAAGCAGGTTTGGAATATTATTTGAAACAAGTACAACTATATGGAAACTAATAGTTTTGGAAAGTATAAATGCTTATGCTGTGGTTTTTATACTTTAAATAATAAAGCTAATAATACTTTTCAAATTTGCCCCGTATGTTATTGGGAGGATGATGGCGTACAATATATTGAGCCTTATTATGAAGGTGGAGCAAATAGTATTAGTTTGTTTCAAGCGAGAAAAAATTTTAATTCTTATGGGGCAATAGAAGAAAGATTTAAAAAATATGTTCGTCCGCCTTTAGAAGAAGAACAAAGCCCTGATTAAATCGTGGCTGGATACTTTTATAACCAATTAACAACCACCGCAACAGGCTTAGGCACCGAACTGGCCTTGCAAGTGATGCCGACCAAGAAAATAGGCGTGGTGGCACGAGCGGTAGGAAAGAGGTTAGGGATTGCTAATCCATTTAAAGGAAAGACTTTTTCTCAAATCGATCAAATATTTAAGGCTAAAGGATTTACAACGAAAGGTGTTGGCCCTTTAACAGGGAAAGGTTCATATTTTAGCCCTAACGGGACTCGTTATTATCTTGATAAAGGTGGAATGTATAAGAAAGGATTTGAAGGGCCTCACGTAGATATTTGGTATAACGGACATCCTTCGTTTGAAAAAGTCAAGATCATTTTAGATGGTTCACCTAAAATGTATACACCTATAAAATAATTGGCTATGGAAAAGGTATTTACAATCGAGCTTGACCAGCAAGGAGAAATGGTAGAACTGCACCTAAATAAAAAGGGAGCTGAATTTTTAAGAGATGTTCTTAATAAATTAATTGAAAACAATAGATTTAGTGACCATCATTTTATGTCACCTGAGTGGGGTGGAGATGAACTAAGTTCAGAGAAACAAAACCTAAGTGATGATATAAAGTTGATACATCAATTAAAAATTTTATACTCTAAAGAGTAACAACAAAGCCCCGATTTAGTCGGGGCTGGATAATTTTATAACCAATTAACAACCACCGCCAACAGACTTAGGCACCGAACTGGCCTTGCAAGTGATGCCGACCAAGAAAATAGGCGTGGTGGCACGAGCGGTAGGAAAGAAGTTAGGGATAACAACGAATATCGTTACAAAATCTAAATCAGTTTTAGGACATATTTTTAGGAATATAGTAGGGCACGTTAATCCTTCTACTGTTGCTTCACAAGACAGGTATATAAAATTATTTGAAAAGGTTGCAAATAATTCAGCAAATCTTAATCCGAATGTTTTAAGCAATTACCAAAGAACAGCAGGTGGATACCAAGGGTATTCTCAAATATTTAGAAATGGGCAACAAGTTTGGGTTCAAACACTTAATGGCAAAATTATTAATGCAGGGGTTAACATCATACCTAAATAAAAATGGAATCAGCATTACTAAAAGATATAGAAGGGAAATACATCGAAGCTGTTCAATCCTATGAACATGAGATAGCTGGTGATTTTAGTTATATTTTACCTGATAGCTACATTAACTTGGCATTTCTTTATTGGAGTTTTGCCTTTGAGTTATTTGAGTTTAATATCCCTAATAATATTAATGATGAATATAGCATTATTGGTGGAAATAGGTATAAAATAATTTTAGACTTAGGGTTAATTAAGTTTCCAAACAATATAGAGTTGCATTTTTGGAAAAAGTATTTTCAGCATATAATTTATGGTGAAGAGTTTTCTAAAAATGACTGTGAATCGCTTTTAAGAGAGTATGGCGATAATAAAACTATTGTACCCTATTTCTTTCTTTACCTTTTTGATAAAGAAAAATATAAGGGAAAACGAAACGAGTTGCTAGATAGGTGCAATAAGTACCCAACAGCAAAAAATATTTACATAAAATCTATTATTGATTAATAGTAACGAAGCCAATAAATCAAAACATTTTACCCACAATCCGACCCTCATAGACCACTTACTTTGATGAATATAATTCGTTAGCGTTAATTATTCAAAAGAAATAACAAGCCATCCAACCCCGACTAAATCGGGGCTGGATACTTTTATAACCAATTAAGAAACCACCGCCAACAGACTTAGGCACTGAACTGGCCTTGCAAGTGATGCCGACCAAGAAAATAGGCGTGGTGGCAGGAGCGGTAGGAAAGAGGTTAGGGATTGTTGTTAGGACGAGTACGAATGCATTTAAGTCTTTTACAGCAAGTAATTACAGACATAATTTACAGGTACTAACAGCTAAGAGTGGCGTAGCAATAATGGACGCACACCATATTTTCCCACAAGCAAAACGTTTTCAACAGCATTTTAATAGGGTAGGGTTAAATATTCACGACCCCAAGAATCTTACTTGGTGGCAGAGTTGGAGTACACAGGAGTGCGTCAGGAGCCTATAACAAAGCATGGGATGGGTTTTTTAAACAATATCCTAATGCAAATCTTCAACAGATTCAAAATTTTGGAAATTCATTAATGAAAAGTTATGGATTTTAATATGGAAACATTTTATTACATAGGTATAAAAAGAGAAAAAAATGAAGCTCTTATTCAGAGTTTAATTGAGTATGAACAAATAAAATTAAAAAGGGCTGAAATAATACCGGCAGAACCCTTTAAGATGGAAATTAATGAAGGTCACACGCTATATGATATTGTTGGTTTTCAAGACACATCTAATTTTGCTATTTCAGAAAAACTATTCAATTTGTTAAAAAAGCATTCAATTACAGGTTGGAAGGCATATGAAATAAGTATTAAAGGAGTTAAAGAAAAATATTATGGTTTTCAGGTTTTAGGTAGATGCGAAAAATTAGAAGAGCCTAAGGAAGCATTTTTAAATAACATACAATTTTATAAAGAAGAAAACGGCATTTGGTTATCAGACCAGATACCTTCAAAATACATAGTTGAATGATGGAGTTAGTAGAAATAAAAGGCCTTTTTGAAATGGATTTTGGTTCGCCTTCGCCAACTATATTATCAAACGATAATGAGTTGTTTATTGCATTTTATGCGGATAAACAAAGTTCATCTACCATCCCACAAGAACGCAATACCATTTATGACACAGGTATTTTTGCATTAAAGTTTAAAGCTTTCTTGAAATACACCTTTGGTTTACCAGGCGATGAAACAATACAAGGGCATCCATATAGTAAACTTGGTATGAAATCTTACTCATTTTATGAGCTGAGAAATTCTGATCTTATTAAATCTCTACAGGACATTGAAAAAATCCACCCTAATTATAATCCTGAAAAATGGAAAATGTACAAGCATTACATATTAACTTTTCACGATAATATGTTTGAATGTATTGCTCAAGATTTTGAGATTAGAGAAGAAAATACATCGCTTTATAACCAAGCTACAGTGATGCTTAATGAGTTGTCTGTAAGGCATTTTTGATGATTACAGAGCAGCAATATTTTTAAGTTTAACAGATTTAATGAAGCCATCAAGCACGTGTAGGATATGGCTTTTTTCTGTTGTTTCCATTTTGTCCAGTTCAGCCAATCGCTGAAGCATTACAGGGTCTTTAAACAAATCGACTTTATCTGTTTCCCCTAATAAAAGATAACCTACCGTAGTATTTAAGTGATTAGAAATGTTTTTAGCCACATCAATACTTGGGGGCATCTCATCCCTTTCATATCTGCCAATTACCGAAAGTATCCATATAAAAACTCTTAAAAGGATTATTAAAACGGTGATTTTGCTTTACAGTGCAAACATAAAACACTTTTACGAGCGATTAAAACCTAAAAGATTTTGTAATTAAATCTAATCCATGGTTTGAGTCTTCACAGACAACTCACTTTGATGAATATAATTCGTTAGAGTTAATTATTCAAAAGAAATACAAGCCATCCAACCTCGACTAAATCGAGGCTGGATACTTTTATAACCAATTAAGAAACCACCGCCAACAGACTTAGGCACTGAACTGGCCTTGCAAGTGATGCCGACCAAGAAAATAGGCGTGGTGGCACGAGCGGTAGGAAAGAGGTTAGGGATTGCTGCTAAAGTGGGGGGAGTGAAAATTTTAGCTCAATTTAATAGTGCTGAAAGCCTAATTCGGGGGGCAGGAGAGCTAACGAAAGTAAAAGCAGGTTTACAAGGCTTTGTAAAGGGTGATGGATCTGCAATATTTAAATCCATTACAAATGGTGGAACTTTATCGCTCAAAGGTTATTATATAATGCCAAATGGAACTATTATTAGTAAATACTTTTCATCTACAAGTGGCGAGTTTACTATTTTCATTAACCAAGGAAGTGATGTCTACAAAATTAGAATTAATCCATAATGGAATTTACTAAACATATAAATTTTTACGAATTATATCACTGGGCTGGATTTTCAAAACTTGTCCCTGACCCAATCTGGGGGAATAAAAAGATAGCAGAGATGTACTTACAAAAGTATTGGTTACCAGAGCAAGAATATTTGAGTGTTTGGAAACCAATACAAGATAAAATTTTTGTTCAAGGCAAAAATTTACCAGATTTAATTTATCATTCTATATTTGATATGATGGCTTTAAAGGGGGGGTGTTTATTCTTAGAAGAAGATTTTAAGCAATTGCAAAGAACTATGCAGGAAGTCGAAGAAGAGTATTTCGTAATTATCCAGCATTCACAAGATTTTACAGAAGGAGAGCCAATGTTTAGAATGAAGTTTCCAGTAAATATAACTTGGGAAGAACTCACAAGCGGAAACTATATATCGGCTGTTCTTTTAGAAATGAGCTACAATAACTACTTAGTTTTTGGTTCAAAAGGTAATTGGGGTAAGTATTCTGCAAATGATTTTGAAAATCCAGTTGACATAATCGGCTTTAAACCTGAATTAGCCCATATTTTTCAAAAATATTTTAGTCAACCGAAGGAAGAGCAGGAAGAAATACGAGAGTGGTTACCACAGGAATATAAAGAACTTATCAAGTAGTAGAAACGCCAGGCTTAACAGCTTGGCGTTTGGGTTTTACTTCTTTTTGGGAGCGGCAGTTCTGCCCGCATCTGCCTTGGTAAGCTTGCTATGCCCTTTAGAAACAAGGTCTTTTTTGTCCAGCTTTTTAGGATATGGTTTGTTTCTGGCGGTGCTGGTTATGGTAGTGGTTCACCTTCTTCTGCCCCAGTGGAGCACCGTACAGAATGGAAATTTGGTTATAATGAATCGGTAAAAGCAATAAAAACCTTTGGCTCTAAAGTGGGTCAAAAAGCTATAGCAATAGCTGAGGCTGGTGATGATTGGAATAGAACTGAAGGGAAATATTATGGACTGTTTGTAATTGACTTGTCTGGTACACGTACTGCCTTTAGAATATATAATCATTCACGAGAGATCAACTATGATCCCTTTAATTACGAAGCAACAAATGCCAATCAATTAGCTAAAGATGCAGCCTTGGAAATGATGCCGACCAAGAAAATAGGCGTGGTGGCACGAGCGGTAGGAAAGAGGTTAGGGATGGTTGTTACTAAGGTGGGATTCAAAACATTATCTCAATTAGGTTTAAAAGATGGAATGAAAGTTTCGTCAAGCAAAGCCCTAGAATTAGGGGAACAATTTTTAGGAAAAGGATACAAGGAACTTGTACATGGAAGCAGTCGGTACGTTTCAGCAGATGGTACAAGAGTATTTAGAATGGGAGTCTGCAACATTTACTGGCGGCTCTTAGCCTTTGGCTAATGGAAAAATAGTTCCTTGGAGTAGAGTGGATTGGACCACACATGGACGTCCTTTAGTACATCCAAATCCGCATCAGCACATTTTTAATTTCAATAACGGAAAGAATTGGCAATATGGTAACGCTGTGCCATTTCCTTAAAAAAATATTATAATAATGGACGTAGGTTTCGAATTTTTATTACCAATAGAGTCAAAAATAACAACTATTAAATTTGAACAACCTGTTTATGAGTGGCAGGGAGAAAAATTTCCACAAGGTCAAGAGGAAGCTTGGTTTCATTATTTTAAACTAACCAAGTCAAATGTTCCTGATCACATCATACCATTATTGCCAAATGATTTTCAAGGAGAACAATGGCAATGTATTTCAATACTTGATGGAATTGAAAATTTGATAAATGAACTTTCAGTAGATACGAATGTCCCCAAAAAAAATGACATATTATTAAACCTGTTGTATTCTTTAACTGGAGTCGAAAAAAAATGGGTTGTAGTTTTTGAACCTGATTATGACTGTATAGATGAAGTGATAGAAGGAGATGTTCATATTGCTTTTCGTAAAGTTGTAGATTCTCTGACATTAGAGAGAAATGGTTTTGTGCTTTGGTCCTGCTCTTCGGGATGTTAGCGTAGCGCATCCCGAAGCAACAGATAATGGAGGGTCTACTTCCATGGTCTGTGTCCTCACAGACCATTAACTTTGATGAATATAATTCGTTAGAAGAAAATTCTTTAGCGTTAATTATTCAAAAGAAATAACAAAGTATCCAGCCCCGACTAAATCGGGGCTGGATACTTTTATAACCAATTAACAACAACCGCCAACAGACTTAGGCTCCGAGCTGGCCTTGCAAGTGATGCCGACCAAGAAAATAGGCGTGGTGGCAGGAGCGGTAGGACAAAGGTTAGGGATGGTTGTTACTAAGGTGGGATTCAAAACATTATCTCAATTAGGTTTAAAAGATGGAATGAAAGTTTCGTCAAGCAAAGCCCTAGAATTAGGGGAACAATTTTTAGGAAAAGGATACAAGGAACTTGTACATGGAAGCAGTCGGTACGTTTCAGCAGATGTTACAAGAGTATTTAGAATGGGAGTAAGTGATATTACTGGAGCTCATGGTGGTGGCCCTCATGTTAATTTTGAAACTTTGATACCAAATCCTGCTAAGCCAAGTAAAATGATGGTAGATAACAACTTACACATTTATTTAACAGATTAATTTACAAAAAATATGGACATAAGAATAGAAGTACCAGCTTTTACAGTAGAAAAGGGAATTAAATACAAATGGGAAAATGGTTTTGAAATAGAAACCAAGTATGAAAATGGGGTTATCAGTATTGTCGCCAATAAAGAAGGGTTGGTCTCATTGGCAAATCATTTGTTGAACTTAGCACAAAAAGAAGTTCCATCAGGCTACCACCTACACTTTGATGAATATAATTCGTTAGAAGAAAATTCTTTAGCGTTAATTATTCAAAAGAAATAACAAAGTATCCAGCCCCGACTAAATCGGGGCTGGATACTTTTATAACCAATTAACAACAACCGCCAACAGACTTAGGCTCCGAGCTGGCCTTGCAAGTGATGCCGACCAAGAAAATAGGCGTGGTGGCACGAGCGGTAGGAAAGAGGTTAGGGATTGCTAGTAAGTTAATAACATCTTCCAAATCCTTAGCTCCATCTGGAACTTACACAATTTTTGATGGTAGTGGTCAGCTTTATAAATTCGGTGTAACAGATGCAAACCTTTTTAGATATGCTCAGTCTCTTAAGCAGGCTGGGCCTGGTGCTTATGGTAAGATTTCTTCTGTAATGCCTAAGAATCAAGCCCATAAAATGGAAAAATATCTAAGGAGTTTGCATTATAATTCGACAGGACAGTATACATTGCCAGGTATGAAAATCCCTTACCCCGTTAATTTTAATACAGGATTACCAATCAAGCCTTAAGTTTATGAATATAGAAAGATTAATGTTCTGGTTTCAAGATGCTGATGAAAAGATTAATGCACTTAATGATGATTTCTTTGAATTAGGAACATTATTAAATCGTTTATTAAATGAAAAATATGATGGAAAAAAAATTAATTTTTTAAATCTGTATTTTTACACAGAAAAAACGTACAAACTTCATCCTGTTCTGCCTAAAGATACTCCATATTACTATAGCGGTCATTTGCAATACTATGGATTGTTTGATGTGACCCAGTTTAATACTTTAAGTTGGAATGAAAAGAAGAATTATGTTTGGGAGAAGGCTTGTAATTATATCAAAAAATCAGCGGCATTCACTAAGAATAAAAAATTATTTGATGCTGTAGAATATGCTTATTTAAAAGGCATTGAAATCAAATTGAACCCTGATTATCGTCTATTGGATCTAACTGTAGGTGTTTCTGATAAACAGCTTGATGTCTCTTTATGGATAAATTTTCGAGAAGATGGGGTTTATTCAAAATTGGTTATAGAAAATGATGCAGGAATAATTTTTGAAAAGCAAATAGACAAAACTCATAAAGGAGTTGAGTATTTTTTAGAAATGTATAAAGCATTAGATTTTGATGGGAGTAATATAATAATAAAAGGGCGAAAGGATGTTGGTTATTTGCCTTTAAAAGTTCCTATACCAGAATTTATCACAAATTAAAAGTATCCAGCCCCGACTAAATCGGGGCTGGATATATTTTTAACCAATTAACAACAACCACTATTGGGTGTGCAGCAGCCCGAAGCGTTTTGCAGGTCAGCTAATTTAAGTTTGGGTTTGCCAGTGGCAGTGGGTAGGGCTTCAGCAGGAATGCCGCATTTGTCTTGCGCCAAACACGTGGTAGCCCTGCCGACCAATACAAAATGTTGCCCGTCAAATTCCAAACCGTACTTGCCGATGGTGTCTTGTCCTTGATATTCTACTTCGATTTCGGCATCCGTAATGCCCAGTGTTTTTTCGGACAATGCAATGATATTCAGGAGTTTGGCAGGCTTTAAGCGATGCTCAAAATCATTAGCGTTCCAGAGTTGGAAATTTACGCGTTGTTCGGTGCGCACCACGCCGCCGCAGTCAATAAAATGTTTGGTGATAAGCCCCACTTCCGTTACGTGGAAATGTTCGGGTACAAACGTGCCGTCCGAGAGCTTAAAATCAACAGCAGGCACAGTGGCCAATAGGTTTTTAACTTCCGATAATTTCATAATTTTTCAGGGGATTTAAAGTAAAATATAAAACAATTTAAAATGCGAAATTTAGCTGCAACAGCCGCCTTCTTTGGCTTGCGTCTGTTGGATAATGTGCTGGCAATAGTCCAGTAATTTGGCTACCGTTTCTTTGTTTATGCAATAGCAAATCGCGTTTCCTTCCACGTTGCCTTGTATCAAATCCACGCTGCGCAATTCTCTAAGATGCTGTGAAACAGTAGGTTGTGCCAGCGGCAATTCTTCCACGATGTCTCCGCAAATACATTTATCTACTTTTAGCAAATACTCAATAATGGCTACGCGTGCTGGGTGGCCGAGTGCCTTCATGAGTACGGCAATTTCGTTTTGTTGTGCCGAAAAATGCTCTGTTTTGGTTGCGCCCATTTTGTTGTCTGATTTTATATTGCAATATTACGATAGAGTTTGTTTGAAAACAAAATTTTGAACCTAAAATTTTCATGAAATATTTTTAAATGATTGATTTGAAGTTGTTTAATATACGAAAATATGTTCGTGTAAATCCATTGCCTGTGGGACACAGGCAATTTTTGTTGGTGGCTTGTGGAGACACAAGCCACGGGCATGGCGTTTATTCAAATATCATTACTACAAAGATGCCAAGCCAAAAGGCTTTGGTGCGTCGTGCATTAGGAACAAATCCGTTAGGATTGCAATCTTTGTAGAAAAAACATTGGCCATCTTTTCCATGGCCTGTGAAGACACAGGCCATTTTTTGATATAAATTTCTTTAAATCAAATGCTTACTTCAAAGGCAGTGCCGTCGATTCCATGATTTCCTTCATCACAAAAGCACTTTGCGCGTGGCCAATGTTGTCCAGCGAGGCGAGTTTGTAGGCGATAAACTCGTGATATTCATCCATATTGGCCACCATCACTTTTAACAAATAATCAAACGTCCCCGCAATGTAATAACAAGCCACGACCTCTTTCAGGCAGGTTACTTCTTGCTCGAATTTGTCCAAATACGGACGCGAATGCTCTTTGAGTTGTACGTTACAATAGGCTGTAAGCGAGCGATTTAGTTTCTGCGGATTGAGCAACGCTACATATTTTCGGATAAAACCTTCGCGCTCCAGTCGCTTGATGCGTTCGTGTACGGGCGTGTTGGAAAGTTGGAGTTTTGCCCCGATTTCTTTGGTGGTTAGTTGGGCGTTTTCTTGGAGCAATTCCAGAATGCGCAGGTCGGTTGCGTCTAAGTTGTTCATGCGTGCAAACGGTTTTGTAGTAAAATTTTCTGTAAAACGATCTCTAAAAATATATCTTTAGACTAATATTCTATTAAAATAGAATATTTTAGTTTTAAATTCTAAGTTTACGTAAAAATAAAGAATAAAACAACAAGAATTGTACATTTGTGCATAAGCCAAACGCGCTTATTAATACACCATAATTTTCTGTAAAAGCACCATGAACAATTCACAAAACCATACTTTCCGGCCCGAAAGCCTAATGATGTCTTACGGCTATAAGCCTGAGCTTTCGGAAGGAGCTATCAAATGCCCTATTTTCCAAACTTCAACTTTCGTGTTTCGCAGTGCCGAAGAAGGCAAGGCGTTTTTTGAAGTGGCTTACGGCCTCAGAGACAAAAACGTAGGCGAAGAAATGGGTTTGATTTATAGCCGAATCAATAACCCAGACCTCGAAATTTTGGAAAATCGCCTTTCGCTTTGGGACGGAGCAGACGACTGCGCCGTATTTGAAAGCGGTATGTCTGCGATTACAACTGTGTTGCTGGAGTTTTTGAAACCTGGTGATTTGTTGCTGTGTAGCAGCCCTTTGTATGGCGGAAGCGACCATTTTATTAAGCATTTTTTGCCTAAATTAGGGATTCATTATTTGGAGTTTCAGGCAGGGCAATCTACGGCGCAAATCATGGAATTGCTCGAAAAATCGGGCATGAAAGACAAACTTGCTATGATTTATATCGAAACGCCCGCCAACCCAACCAACGCCCTAATAGACATCGAAGGTTGCAGCCAATTGGCCAAGCAACTTTCCACGCCCGACAAACGTGTGTACGTGGCGGTGGATAATACTTATATGGGGCCGTTGTGGCAACACCCTTTGCAGTTGGGCGCGGACTTCTCGTTGTACTCGGCTACCAAATACATCGGCGGCCATAGCGACGTAATCGCGGGAGCTTGTTGCGGTAGCAAAGAAGTGATTACGCGTGTAAAAACATTGCGTACTTTCTTGGGAAATATGGCTGGTCCTTGGACGGGTTGGTTGTTGTTGCGCAGCTTAGAAACGCTCAAAGTGCGTATGGAACAGCAAGCCGCCAACGCCGTACACGTGGCGGATTTCCTCAAAAATCATCCGAAAGTAGAAAAAGTGTATTATTTGGGCTTGCTTGACGCTGTGGCAGATGCCGAGCAGTACCGCATTTACAAAAAACAATATTCTTCACCTGGTGCGATGTTGGCTTTTGATGTGGTGGGTGGCGAAAAAGAAGCCTTCAAAGTGCTGAATGCCATGAAACTTATCAAATTGGCGGTGAGCTTGGGCAGTACCGAGTCGTTGGCCGAACACCCCGACACCATGACGCACGCGGGTGTGGCTTGCGAACACAAAAAACACCTGAATATTACAGGCAAAATGGTTCGTTTGTCGGTGGGAGTGGAGAACTACCAAGATATTATTTGGGACTTGGAGCAGGCTTTAGCAGCTGTTTAATATAGTCTCATTAGTTTAGTATAAAAATGCGCTATTTGCTGTTGAGTTTTGCAGTAAATAGCGCATTTTATGTTGTAATAACTATAAAAATATAGCTTATTATGTGGTTTTCATTATAAATATGTTTTCAGTACGCATCTGTTCGAAGTAAATAGTTGTGGCTAAGGTGTCTTCTGTTATGATTTTTTATAAAATAAAAAAATATTCAGAATGTGAATAAATATTACTTGCAAGTTATTGGGATATGGTATAATTTGGCAGAGTATTTATTTTTTATACCTAATCTTTTCAAAGCAAATGCATACCCACATCACCGTTGGCAGAGCCATTAAAAAGCTACGCGAAGCGCGTAACTATACGCAACAATTTGTAGCAGAACAGTTACAAATGAGTCAAACAAGTTATAGTAACATGGAGCGAGGAAAGACAGAAATTTCTTTACGTCGCTTGGAGCAAATATCCTCCTTATTTCAGATCAGCTTGTATGAGTTATTGGCCTGTACGCAGCCACCTAAACATTTGTCCGACCATGAACGTACGTTTTATCAAGAACAAATCGTATCGCTACAAAGAGAGTTAGCTTCTTTACGTAGTAAAGTCTGAATGTTACAGAAAAGAATAAACCCCTCTGAGTTTGGCTCAAGAGGGGTTTTTCGTGAAGGTAGTTTAGTTAATAAAGGTGTGTAAATGGGTACTTTTGATTTAGAAAAGCAGTTTTAAAGGTTTGTTTTGGCACTAAATTATAAACATTCAATCATTGTACTGCTGCGGTTTCGCTCTCAATGTAGCGGATGGCTTTGCTTACCATTTGCTCCGAGCCAATAAATAGCGGCGTGCGTTGGTGCAAATCGGTTGGTTCGATGGTCAGGATGCGTTGTCGGCCATTGGTGGCATCTCCGCCTGCCTGTTCCACGAGCATCGCCAGTGGGTTGCATTCGTATAGCAATCGCAATTTGCCGTTGGGGGCTTTGCTGGTGCTTGGGTAAATATAAATGCCGCCTTTGAATAAATTGCGGTGAAAATCGGCTACAAACGAACCAATATAACGCCCCGAATAGCCACTTTCGCGGCAATAATCGACGTACTTGCGTACGGCTGGCGAAAATTCATTATAACTTCCTTCATTACAAGAATAAATCTTGCCCATGGTCGGAGTTAAGATATTGGGGTGCGACAAATAATATTCGCCCAACGAAGGCTCGTAAGTAAAGCCGTTTACGCCGTGCCCCGTCGTATAAACCAACATCGTAGAAGAGCCATACAAAATATAGCCTGCCGCTACTTGGTCAGTTCCTTTTTGCATAATATCCTGCATTTCTGGCTTTGTCCCGATCAGTGTTTTACGCCGATAGACCGAGAAAATCGTCCCGACCGCGACATTTACATCTATATTGGACGAGCCGTCCAGTGGGTCTATGGCCACGATGTATTTGCCGTGCCAGTTGCCCGTATCTATTACCTTTTCTTCTTCTTCCGAAACAATAGCACAAACTTCACCACCATTTATCAGCGCACGAATAAAGCGCACATTGGCAATGGCATCTAGTTTTTGTTGGTCTTCGCCCTGTACGTTTTGGCCGCCCATTGCCCCCGACAAATTGGCCAAACCTGCCCGATTAATCTCCCGATTCACGATTTTGCTGGCTAAGGCGATGTCGCGCAACAATTGCGAAAGCTCGCCAGTTGCAAACGGAAAATGTGCCTGATGCCGCATAATAAAGCGGTCTAAGGTGGTGCCTGTTGGTAATATTAGTTGTTCTAAATCATGACTCATGGCTACAAAAGGGGTTTTGAGTGTGTAAAATAATTTGTGTGTATAGGTCAAAAATAAAACAATAAATAGCCTTATGGTCAGGTGTTTGGGTGAAAATATGAAGGTTAACTGCTCGACTCCATCATGCAGGGCGCACCCGAAAGTAATTGCTCTGTGGCCAGACTCGAAAATTTTTCAAAATTCTTTAAAAATGCTTTGGCCAAATAATTGGCTTTGTGGTCGTACTCGGCTTTGTCTGTCCATGTATTGCGCGGGTTGAGCAATTCGGCAGGCACTTCAGGACACGAAAGCGGCATTTGCACCCCAAAAACAGGATGTGTTTCGTAGTCCACTTTCTCCAAATCGCCGTTGAGTGCTGCCGTAATCATGGCACGCGTGTAGGCCAGTTTCATGCGTTTGCCTGTGCCATAGCCGCCGCCAGTCCAGCCCGTATTTACCAGCCAAACATTTACGCCCGATTCGCTGAGTTTATTTCCCAAAAATTCGGCATAAACCGTTGGGTGCAAAGGCATAAACGGCGCACCGAAACAAGTCGAAAATACGGTTTTAGGCTCTGTAATGCCCACTTCCGTACCCGCTACTTTGGCCGTGTATCCCGAAATAAAATGGAACATGGCTTGCGCCGTGTTGAGTTTGGAAATTGGCGGCAATACGCCGTAAGCGTCCGCTGTCAGGAAAAATATATTTTTGGGCACATCGCCCACCGATGGGATTTGTGCATTGGGTATAAAGTCTATGGGATAAGAAACGCGTGTGTTCTCTGTTACGGTTTTGTCTGCATAATCGACCGTATCTGTTCCCTTCAAAAAACGTGTATTTTCTAACACTGCTCCCGCTTTGATAGCGTCCCAGATTTTGGGTTCTTGCTCGCGTGTAATATTGATTACTTTGGCATAGCAGCCGCCTTCAAAATTGAAAATTCCCGTAGGAGTCCAGCCGTGTTCGTCGTCGCCGATGAGTTTACGGTTCGGGTCGGCCGAAAGCGTAGTTTTGCCAGTCCCCGAAAGCCCAAAGAAAATGGCCGTGTCGCCGTCCGTGCCAGTGTTGGCCGAACAGTGCATGGGCATGGTGTTTCTTTGTAGTGGCAAAACAAAATTCAGAATCGAGAAAACGCCCTTTTTTATTTCGCCCGTGTATCCAGTTCCGCCAATGATTATCATTTTTTCGGTTAGGTCAATAATGGCAAAATTGGCGTGTGGCGTGCCGTCTTTGGCGGGATCTGCCTCAAATTCGGGCACACACAAAATTGTATATTCTGGTTTGAAAAGCTGTAAATCTTCCACATCAGGGCGCAAAAACATATTGTTCACGAACAAGTTGTGGTAGGCTTTCGTATTGATTACACGGATATTGGTTTGATAGCTTGCATCGGCGCAGGCGTACACGTCGCGCACGTACAAATCTTTATCGGCTACAAACTTCACCATTTTGTGTAATAGCCTGTCAAACACGCGCTTGTCTATGGCGCGGTTGGCATCGCCCCACCAGATTTTGTCGGCGGTAAGCTCATCTTTTACGAAAAATTTATCCTGAGGCGAACGCCCTGTAAACTGACCTGTATCGCACATCAAAGCACCCGTACTGGTCAGTACGCCTTCTTGGTTGGCAATGGCGTGGTGCACCAACTCGCTGGGAGTTAGGTTCCAATATACCTTGCTGGCCTGTCTGATACCGACAGCCTCTAATCCTGAATACATTGATTTTATTCCTGTTTCAATCATGGTTCAAATGCTTGTAGGGAGATGTAAATGATTGGTATAAAGTGTAACAGAATGTGTTGGTCAGTTGGGTGTAAGTTTACATACCTAAAATGTCAGAATTTTTTTTCAATAAAAAAAAGATAAATGCCGTTTATATTTCATTTGTTAAATGAAACATAATTCAAAGCCTGCTTTATTATTAAATTTAAAACAAAATCAAATATAGAGGCTTGTATTTTGTTATTTTCTTAATTTTGTATTCAGTGTGCAAATATATTGGATTTTCTGAAAAAAGCAACTTACAAGCCCATGTTTTATTCTGAAAAATATTTTTACTAAAACGATTGCGCAAAATATTATTTTATATAACTTGTTTAATTGTTTATAATATTTTGATTTGGTTGTTCCAGTGCCTTATAAGTCAAAAGCTTTGTTAAGTTTCCGAAAATAAAACGTAAAATTGCACTCTTGTTATTATATTATAAACCTGTTTTTGCTTAACCTTATTATATTTTATGGCCGAAATTCGTCCCCTTCGCGCGTGGCGTTACAATCATGCTTTAGCTCAACAAATAGAGGTGCTTACCTCGCCGCTTTTCGATGTGGTTTCGGCAAAACAGCGTGAGGCACTGTATCGTAACCCCTTTAATAGCATACACTTATCTGTGCCTACTGGCGAACACGCCCACGATAAAGCCGCCGAGCTGCTGCATCGTTGGAAAAATACGGGTGTGCTGGTACACGACGTAATGCCCGCGATTTATGTGTATTATCAACATTTTTCGTTGGCGGGGCAGTCGCGCCAATATTGCCGTAAAGGGTTCATTTGCAACATCAAGGCCTACGACTGGAAAGAAAATGTAGTGTTGCGCCATGAAAGTACGCTTCCCAACGCCGTTGGCGACCGCCTCGCGCTGCTGGAAAAAACAGAACTAAATGTTAGCCCAACGCACGGACTTTATACCGACCCCAACCACGAACTGGAAGCCCTCATGGACGAGGCCATGAAAGCCCCGCTTTATGAAACAGAAGATTATCAGGGTGTTAGAGATGTATTGGCCGTGATTCAGGATGCGAACGCCATCAAAAAATTTGTGCAGGTGCTATCCGAAAAGCAAGTGATTTTGGCCGACGGGCATCACCGTTACGAAAGCTCCATTGCTTACCGCAAGGCGCAAACCGCCTCCAACCCTGACCACACAGGCCAAGAAGCCTACAATTATCATCTGATGTACCTGACCAACACCGAGTCGGAGGACTTGCGTATTTTGCCGACGCATCGCCTCGTGCGCGACCTCGAAGGCTTTGATACAGAGACATTTTTGGAAAAATTAAGCGAATATTTCAATTTCAAAACCATAGAAGATGCCTGCATGATGCCCGACATTATCGCAGGGAAAAAATGGGCTTTTGGCTTGGTTTTCAACGATAGAGCCTACAAAATCACGCTCAAACCCGACAAGCTTAGCGAAATAGACTGGAACTTCCCGCAGGCCATCAAAGAATTGGATTTGACTGTGTTGCATTATTTTATTTTGGAAAAAGTCTTGAATATTTATCGCAAAGAACAGACGCGTTCGCCGCATTTGCTTTTTGAGCGCAACTTTACCGAATGTGTTTCGCAGGTAAACAAAGGGTTGGCGCAGGTGGCCATTATCACTTCCGAAGTATCTATGGACGACGTGAAACGCGTGTGCGCTTTAGGCCACACTATGCCGCCGAAAGCCACGTATTTTTATCCGAAAGTAATTTGTGGTTTTGTGTTTTCGTCCATTATGCAAAAAGAATTTGAGTCCATTGCCGACGAAGTATTTACTATATAAACGCTACTAATCAGAAATATATGAGTTCAGAAAATAAAGAATCGTGGGGCAGCCGCATTGGGCTTATTTTGGCAATGGCAGGCAATGCCGTAGGGTTGGGCAATTTTTTGCGCTTTCCTGTGCAGGCTCTCCAAAATGGTGGTGGTGCGTTTATTATTCCGTATTTGGTTTGTTTTTTACTCATGGGGATTCCGCTTTTGTGGGCAGAATGGGCAATGGGGCGTTTTGGCGGCAAACACGGACATCATTCCACGCCATTTATTTTGGACGCGATGGACAAACGCCGTTTCTGGAAATACATGGGCGTATTCGGGATTTTTACGAACGTGGCCGTAGCCGCGTACTATTGTTATCTGGAAAGCTGGACGATGTCGTATGTGTATCATTCGGTGGCGGGCACTTTCGCGCCGATGAGTTCCGAGCAAGTGGCCGCTTTTTTTGATTCTTACGTGGACGTAAAAACCTCTACAACGGGTTTGCCTTACGAGCCTATTATCTTTTTTGTGTTGTGTATTTTGCTCAATACTTGGATTTTGAGTAAAGGCTTGAGCGGTGGCGTAGAGAAAGCCTCCAAAATCGGAATGCCTTTGCTGTTGATTTTTGGTGTTTTCTTGGCCTACAAAGGCGTTACGTTACAAGCTGGCGAGCATGGCGCACAGTTTTCGGGTTTGGTGGGTTTGAATTTCCTTTGGACTCCGCAATTTGATTCGCTGGCCAATCCGCAAGTATGGTTGGCGGCGGCTGGCCAGATTTTCTTTACGCTGTCGGTGGGCATGGGAACAATACAATGTTATGCCTCGTATGTACGCCCCAAAGATGACATTGCGCTCAATGCCATGAGTGCGGGCTGGATGAACGAGTTTGTGGAAGTAGTGCTGGGCAGTGCCATTCTTATCCCGATTGCGGTGGGTTATTTGGGGATTGATAAAGTAATCGAAATGACCAAATCAGGTGGTTTGGGCTTGGGCTTCCGCACGATGCCGTATTTGTTTCAGCAATGGGGCGCAATAGTGGGCGCAATGGCTGGCGTGGCGTTTTTTGGCTTGTTGTTTTTTGCGGGAATTACTTCGTCGTTGGCGATGGGTACGCCTTGGATGGGCTTTTTGCAAGATGAGTTTGGTTGGAAACGTGAGCGTGCGGCGTGGTCGTTTGGCCTGATTGTGTTGGTGTTAGGCCTTCCAACAGTGATTTTTTTCCAAGAAGGCGTTTTTGACGAATACGACTATTGGGCAGGCACGGTTTCGTTGGTGGTGTTTGCGCTGGCCGAATCTATTTTGTTTGCGTGGGTGTTTGGCATGAAAAAAGGCTGGCACGAAATCACGCAAGGCGCGGACATCGAAGTTCCGACGGTTTATCGTTTCATTATCAAATACATTACGCCTGCTTTGCTTTTGTTGGTATTTTTGGGGGCAATGTTTGCACCTGCCAGCGGCAATTGGTCGGAAGCTATCGGCTTGCTATTCAGTGGAAAAGGTTGGGCTTTGTCTGATGGTGCTATTTTTGCCAAACTCTTCAACCAAGATATTTACCGACAAATAGAAGTAGCCACCGACTCGGCCACCAAAGACGCTTTGCACACCAAACTTTGGTACGTGAACGGCTCGCGGTTGTTGCTGTTGGCTGTTTTTGTGGGTATTGCCTATTTGGTGTATTTGGCGCAACGCAAACGCAAATTGCAACAAGCCTAAGAATTGCATAATCAAAATTTTAATAGAAAGCCTGCCATAACACTGGCGGGCTTTTTTGTTTATAGCGTCAATAGGCTTTAGCAAAATTTAAGCCCGCATCACGAATACGTTTTATTTGTTTTCGCTCAAAAATCACTAAACTTGTGGTCTAAGTCGTGAACTAATTTTGTATAATTCTAATATTCTTTAAGGTATGAATTTTCTAATAAGACTCATTCTTTCGGCGGTGGCGGTGCTTGCGGCTGCGTATTTTACACCTGGGGTAAAAGTAGAAGGTGGCTTTTGGGCAGCTTTCAAAGTAGCCATTGCGTTGGCTTTGCTCAACACTTTCGTAAAACCAGTGTTACAATTTTTTGCTTTTCCGTTCACGATACTTACGCTGGGGCTGTTTTTGTTTGTTATCAATGTGATTATCATTTATTTAGCCTCTTATTTTGTCGATGGTTTTAAGGTGACGGGCTTTGTTCCAGCCCTGATTTTCAGTGTGATACTGTCGGTAGCCACTTGGATACTGAACGCTTTTGCTGGTAACGACTAATTTTTTTTCTGAATAAATGATGCCCTTGCTCGACACACTCGCCCAACGACTGCAACAGGATTTGCCAGCCCAAGCCGCGCACAAACTCATGGAGTCGCAGGCACGTTTCAGGCAAGGGCTTTCTTGGAAACCCAACGACAAAACGCGCCAAAGTGCCGTGCTTATTTTGTTGTATCCGCACCAAGACAGCTTGTTTTTTCCGCTTACGCTTCGGCACGTGTACAAAGGCGCACACAGCGGCCAAGTGAGCCTGCCCGGTGGCCGCCGAGAAGAACAAGACCGCGATTTGGTGGCGACGGCTTTGCGAGAAACGCACGAAGAAATTGGAGTTGTGCCTGAAAACGTGCAAGTTATAGGGCAACTAACCGAACTTTTTGTACCCGCCAGTAATTTTATGATTCAGCCTTTTGTGGGTTATGTGGCCGAAAGACCAACTTTTCAGCCCGACGCGCACGAGGTTGCCCAACTTTTCGAGACGGATTTGCAGCAACTTACCGAGCCGTTTCGGGTAAAGAAAACCCTGCTAACCGTTGGGGAAAATATAGAGTTAGAAGCTCCTTATTTTGATTTGCATGGCCAAATAGTTTGGGGAGCTACTGCCATGATTTTGAGTGAGTTAAAACAAATTTTGCTGCAATCGTCGCACTGATTTTTTAGTTAAAAGCAAGAAAAAAGCGTTACTGTAACAAATGTTACAGACCATCATTGTTGCGCACAGTACCTTTGTATCGTAAAGTTTGACTCAGCCGAGTTATTTACCATCACAAAAGCACTGTTTCGTTATGTTAGATAAAATAAAAAGTTTCTTTGGCATTGCTCCCGCGCCAGATTACGCGCAACTTCTCAAAGAAGGCGCAATTATCGTAGATGTTCGCACCAAAGGCGAGTATTCGGGCGGCCACATCAAAGGTTCTATCAACTTGCCTCTCAATACGTTGGGTAGCCAATTGGACAAGCTCAAAGACAAAAATCAAGTAATTATCACTTGTTGCGCGTCGGGTATGCGTAGCGCGTCGGCCAAAAGTTTACTCAAATCCAAAGGCTACACGCAAGTATATAACGGTGGCGGCTGGTATGGCCTGCAATCGCGCCTCTAATCCTTTATTTTTCCCCAAAATTTTCTTAAAACAATGGAATCTGCACACGTTTATAATGTTGATATTGAATGGCTACAAGACCGCAAAGGCGTAGCTTCGTCGCCTGAATTGGATAATACTGTGGAAGTGGTTACGCCTCCCGAATTTCCGAAAGGCATTGCTGGCGTTTGGTCGCCCGAACATTTTTTTGTTGCGGCGGTGAATAGCTGCCTGATGACGACTTTTTTGGCGGTAGCCGAAAACTCAAAACTAAATTTTGTATCGTTCAAAAGCCAAGCCACGGGCACGCTGGAGAAAGTAGAAGGCAAATTCATGATGACTAAAGTTTTGCTCAAACCGCACGTAGTGTTGCCTGAAGGCGAAAGCCCCGAACGCGCCCAAAAAGTGCTGACAATGAGCGAAAAAGCCTGTTTAATTTCCAATTCCGTGAAATCGGAAGTAGTAATGGACGCAACTGTAACTTTTGCTTAAAAAGTTTTGTTGAAGGCTTAGAACAAACAAAACCCCAACACATTATGGCAACTTCATTTTCTGAACTTATCAAAAGCCCAACGCCAACATTAGTGGACTTTTACGCCGACTGGTGCGGCCCGTGCCGAGCCATGAAGCCGATTTTGGAGCAAGTAAAAGACTCGGTGGGCGACAATGCCAATATTATTAAAATAGATGTGGACAAAAATCCGAAGGTGGCGGCTGCTTACCAAGTGCAAAGTATCCCGACGCTGATTTTGTTCCAAAACGGCCAAGTGAAATGGCGACAAGCTGGCGTGGTGCAAGCCGCCCAACTCAAGCAAATTATACAGCGTTTCAAATCCTAATAGCATTTCAATTTACTCAAAACTAAATATATCTGTTGCCCTCTGCGAGCTTTGCGGTTTGTGGAGGGCTTTTTTTTGATGGGTGAATGATAAGCCATGGCAGAGCCTTGTTATTTATCTAAACAAAAAAACGTACCTTTGCAGCCTCAAAGCGTTTGGCCGTGCGCCAAACCGTAATTTATTGACTATCAAAAATTTATTGAATTGAAGAATAAAATAAATATTGCCGAACTCACCCTTTTTGAAAACGATGATTATTTGGTTTTGAACAAACCGCCGCATATTTCTACGCTCGACGAACGCACAGAAGGCGCACCGTTAGGTTTGTTGCGTGTGGTTCGTCAGGTTTTGCCCGATGCGCAAGTAGCGCACCGCTTGGACAAAGGAACTTCTGGCGCGATTGCTTTTGCCAAAAATCCTGATGCTTATCGCAATTTGGCCATGCAGTTTGAGCACCGCCAAGTAACCAAAGTGTATCATGCCGTAGTGGGTGGTTTGCAAGATTTTGTGGGAATAAATGTGTATTTGCCGATTTTGCCCCAAAAAAATGGCACGGTGAAAATCGACAAGCTCACGGGCAAAGAAGCGGAAACTATTTTTAATACGATTGAGGTTTTTAAAGCACATACGTTGGTGGAATGTTTGCCGATTACGGGGCGCATGCACCAAATTCGTATTCACTTGGCTTGCCTCAACTCGCCGATTGTGATGGACGAAACCTATGGCGGCAAACCGATTTTTCTTTCTCAAATCAAATCCAAATTCAACCTCAAAAACGACACGGAAGAGTTGCCGCTTATCAGCCGCGTAGCCTTGCACGCGCGTGCGTTGAGCTTTATGCTGCGCCCCAACGACGAGGAAAGCCGTGTAACAATAGAAGCTCCGTATCCGAAAGACATGGCCGCCTTGCTCAACCAATTGCGAAAAAATAACTAATAGACTCATTCACTAATTATCTGTTTCTATGAAAAAAATAATCATTTTCGCGTTAGCCAGTTTGTTGATTTTCAGTGGATTTGCACAGACAACCACCAAGAAAAAAAGAAAGTCAAGAACTAAAACGAAGACAACGACAACGGTCAAATCAAAGAAAAAGCTCAAAAAGGTTTCTGACAAAAAAGAAATAAAAGTAGCTGAGGCCAAGCCTGCCGCACCTGTTGCGCCCGTGATTCCGCCCAACAAACCGTATATCACGTTTGAACAGCCTACGCGCGATTTCGGCGATATTGTGCAAGGCGAAAAAGTTTCGCATACTTTCAAATTTCAAAATGCTGGTACACAGCCGCTTATCATTAGCAACGTACAAACTACTTGCGGTTGCACCGTTCCCGAATGGCCAAAAGAACCGATTCCGCCAGGCAATACGGGTTTGATTTCGGCTACTTTCAATTCGGCGAACAAAAGTGGGATTCAGCAAAAAGTAATTACGATTTATTCTAATGCTGCCAATGACCAAGCGACGGTAAAGATTTTGGCCAACGTGTTGCCGCCAAAGAAAACCGAAATGCCTGCCAATGGCACTGCGCCGACGGTGGTTTCGCCTACGGAATAATTTTTTAGAAAAATTTTATATAGAATTAGGTTGGATTTTTGGAAAATAGCCCCGAATATTCCAGCCTAATTTTTTTATTTGGGTCGAAAACCTAAACGCTGTAAGCAGTGTTTTGTGTTTGTTTTATTGCTTCATAACATGATTTTACAACCTCTCGTAGATATAGCGGCCATTTGTGCCGCCAAAAATGTAACTGAATTTGTGGTTTCGTCGGGTTCGCGTTGTGCGCCGCTTACGTTGGCGTTGGTGCGCCACACAGCCATTCGCACGCGCACGATTAGCGACGAACGCGCTGCCGCTTTTGTGGCGTTGGGCATGGCGCAAATGTCTGGTAATGTGGTAGGTTTGGTTTGTACGTCGGGTTCGGCGGTGCTCAATTACGCGCCTGCTATTTCCGAAGCCTTTTACCAACAAATTCCGCTTTTGGTGATTACGGCAGACCGCCCGCCCGAATGGATAGAGCAACAAGACGGCCAAACCATTCAGCAACAAGAAGTTTACGGCAAACACGTGAAAGCCTCGTATCAGTTGCCAGCCGACTACACGCACCCCGACGCGGTGCAATTTATCAATCGTGTGTTGAATGAGGCCATCAATTTGGCGCAGGTGTATCCGTGTGGCCCTGTGCACGTAAACGTTCCGATTCGTGAACCTTTTTATCCCGAAGAAAACGAAATAATGCAATTTGATGCGCAGCCGCGTGTAATCGAAGAAATTTCGCATTCGGCCAGTTTGCCGCGCCCAGCGTACATGAATTTGGCAAATGAGTGGCTTACTTTTTCGCGGAAAATGTTGGTAGTTGGGCAAGTTACGCCAGATTTGGAGTTACGCAATGCGCTGTATGCCTGTTGTTTGTATAATCAAATGCCATTGGTGGCCGACCTGATTAGCAATATGCACCAAGCCGAAAACGCCATAGATGCACACGATTTGTTTTTGATGACAACCGATGAACAAACAAAAAAAGACTTGCAGCCAGATTTGTTGGTAACAGTCGGCAACTCGGTTTTGTCTAAAAATTTAAAAACTTTTTTGCGAAAATATAAACCCAAACAACATTGGCACGTGCAGAAAGCGGGCAAAGTGGCCGACCCATTCGGAACGCTTACGCGCATTATCCGCACCGAACCCGCCGAGTTTTTTACCAAATTGGGGGAGCAAGGTTATTTTGAATTTATGAATCAGCAACCCAACGCATTTGCGGAGGCGTGGCTAGCGCAGCAACAAAATGCCCGCGAACGTTTTGTTGATTTTTTCAAAAACACTGCCCATTTTACTGAATTTGGGGCACTTAGACACGTAATGCAGGCTTTGCCCGACGATAGTCATTTGCATTTGGCCAATAGTATGTCGGTGCGCTATGCTAATTTTTTGAGCTTAGAGAAAAACAAAAAGATTGGCGTTTGGAGCAACAGAGGCACAAGCGGCATAGATGGCTGTACGGCTACGGCGGTGGGTGCCGCTCTCCAAACCGAGAAAATCGTAACGTTGATTACGGGCGATGTAGCTTTTTTCTATGACCGTAACGGTTTGTGGCACAATTATTTACCCAATAATTTGCGCATCGTTTTGATAAACAATAGGGGAGGAGCTATTTTTAAAATGATAGATGGCCCAGCACGCCAACCCGAAGCCGACGAATATTTCCAGACACGCCAGCAGCTGACCGCCGAACGCACTTGCGCCGACGCGCAAATTTTGTATCATAAAGCTGAAAATGATGCAGAATTGAAGGCAGTTTTAGAAACCTTTTTTGCAGCAAGTGAGCAAGCTAAATTACTGGAAATCAGTAGCTACACAGAAGTTAATGCCGCATTTTTTAGAGAAATGAAAAAGCAGTTTGTTTAGCAAGTTGCGGTAATAATAGGGATTGATATAAAACAAAAAAGCCGACTGTTGAAGTCGGCTTTTTTGTTTGTAAAGAAGATAATCAGACTTTGATTTCTACATCTACACCGCTAGGAAGCTCCAATTTCATAAGAGCATCTACCGTTTTAGGGCTAGTTGAGTAAATATCAACTAGGCGTTTGTAGGTACAAAGTTGGAATTGCTCTCTTGACTTTTTGTTAACGTGCGGAGAACGCAATACCGTGAAGATTTCTTTTTCAGTTGGCAACGGAATTGGACCGCTTACCACTGCACCTGTAGCCTTAACAGCCTTTACAATCTTCTCAGAAGATTTGTCCACAAGGCTGTGGTCAAAGGATTTTAGTTTTATTCTAATTTTTTGGTTCATAATCAATTATAAAGTTTTACACGCCTACGCTTTTGCCTTTAGCAGCCACTTGGTCTGCCAAGTTGTTTGGCATAAATTCGTAATGAGAGAAAGTAAGACTTGCAGCAGCACGTCCAGAAGTGATTGTACGAAGGTCTGTTACATAACCGAATAGTTCAGACAAAGGCACATCAGCTTTGATGATTTGCGCACCAGCTTTGCTGTCCATACCTTTCATCAAACCACGACGACGGTTCAAGTCACCTGTTACAGGACCTGTAAATTCGTCTGGCGTAACTACTTCAACACTCATAATTGGTTCCATCAAACGTGGACCGCATTTTTTAGCAGCTTCTTTGAAGCCCATACGAGCAGCCAATTCGAATGATAGAGAATCCGAATCCACATCGTGGAATGAACCGTGGAACAAACGAACTTTCATAGAGTCAACTGGGTAACCGCCGATAGGGCCGTTTTTCATTGATTCTTCAAAGCCTTTTTGGATAGCTGGGATAAATTCTCTTGGAATTGCACCACCTACGATTTCGTTCACGAATTCAAGACCTTCTTTACCGTCTTCGCGTGGCATCAATTCAAATACGATGTCGGCGAATTTACCACGACCACCAGTTTGTTTTTTGTAAACTTCACGGTGTTCAGAGTTTTTGGTAAGAGCTTCTTTATAAGCTACTTGTGGAGCACCTTGGTTGATTTCTACCTTAAATTCGCGACGCATACGGTCGATGATGATTTCAAGGTGAAGCTCACCCATACCACGCATTACAGTTTGGCCAGTTTCTTGGTCAGTGTGTACGCGCAACGTAGGATCTTCTTCCAACAATTTAGCGATAGCATTCGCCATTTTGTCCATATCAGCCGTTTTCTTAGGCTCGATAGCGTAGCCGATAACTGGCTCAGGGAAGCTCATAGATTCCAATACGATTGGTCTGTCTTCAGTTACAAGCGTATCACCAGTTTTGATGTCTTTGAAACCAACACCAGCAGCGATGTCACCAGCTTCTACTACATCAATTGGGTTTTGCTTGTTAGCGTGCATCTGCATAAGGCGAGAAATACGCTCTTTTTTGCCTGTACGCATGTTCAATACGTACGAACCAGCATCCAATTTACCAGAGTAAACACGGAAGAAGCACAAACGACCTACGAATGGGTCAGTTGCGATTTTGAAAGCAAGAGCTGCGAATGGTTCGCTTGCATCTGGCTGACGTGTTTCTTCTTGTTCTGTGTCTGGGTTTGTACCAACGATAGCAGGTACGTCCATTGGAGAAGGCAAGTAAGCGATAACCGCGTCAAGCATTGTTTGTACACCTTTGTTTTTGAAGGCAGAACCACAAAGAACAGGCGTAATTTTCATGGCAATAGTAGCTTTGCGGATCGCAGTCATCATTTCTTCGCGAGTGATGCTATCTGGATCTTCAAAGTATTTCTCCATCAATTTATCGTCGAACTCAGCGATGCTTTCTACCAAGAATGTACGCCATTCGGCTACTGTCTCAACTAAGTCTTCAGGAACTGGCACTTCGTTCCAAGTTCTTCCTTCGTCGCGATCGTTCCAAACCATAGCTTTGCCCGTAAGCAAATCTACTACGCCTTTGAACGTGTCTTCAGCACCGATTGGAACTTGCAAAGGCACAGGGAAACCGTTAAGTTTTTCTTTAATTTCTTTAATTACGTTAAAGAAATCAGCACCTGCACGGTCCATTTTATTAACAAAACCGATACGAGCTACATTGTATTTGTTGGCTTGTCTCCAAACTGTTTCTGATTGAGGCTCAACACCTGACACAGCACAGAAAAGAGCTACAGCACCGTCCAATACACGCAAAGAACGCTCCACTTCCACCGTGAAATCCACGTGGCCTGGAGTATCAATGAGGTTGATACGGTACGTTTTTGAGTCACCAGTAAGTTCGCCTTGAACTGTTGGATAGTTCCACTGAGTAGTGGTAGCAGCCGAAGTGATAGTGATACCACGTTCTTGTTCTTGCTCCATCCAGTCCATCGTGGCAGCACCATCGTGAACCTCACCAATTTTGTGCGTTTTACCTGTGTAGTACAGAATACGCTCACTGGTAGTTGTTTTACCAGCGTCAATGTGAGCCATGATACCTATATTGCGTAGGTATGCTAAATCTTGTTTTGCCATTGGAAATTAGAATTTGAAATGTGAGAACGCCTTGTTTGCTTCAGCCATTCTGTGCGTATCGTCTTTTTTCTTCACTGCCGCACCTTCGCCTTTAGCTGCCGCAACGATTTCGCCAGCCAAACGCTCAGTCATGGTTTTTTCGCCACGTTTGCGAGAATAAAGAATCATCCATTTGATGCCCAAAGCTACTTTACGAGCAGGACGAACTTCGTTTGGTACTTGGAAAGTAGCACCACCTACACGGCGGCTACGTACTTCTACCGAAGGCATGATGTTGTTTAGGGCTTTTTTCCAAACTTCAAGGCCGTTTTCGCTTGTACGTTTTTCTACTAAATCGCAAGCATCATAGAAAATTGAGTACGCGATGCTTTTTTTACCATCGTACATCAAGCTGTTTACGAATTTGGTTACAAGCGTATCTTTATATTTAGGGTCAGGAAGGACGTATCTCTTCTTTGGTTTTGCTTTTCTCATTGTATAAGATATAAACTATGTTTGTGTAAGACTTTTTGTTGAAGTTAGGCGGCCATTAGCCAAGCCTTTGGGCTTCTAACAATTATTTTTTGCCTTTTGCTGGCGCACCTTTTCCTGCTGGTGCAGCTGCTCCTGGTTTAGGACGTTTCGCACCGTATTTAGAACGAGCTTGCAAACGGCCTTTTACGCCTGCTGTATCCAATGCACCACGGATGATGTGGTAACGAACACCTGGCAAATCTTTCACACGACCACCGCGGATAAGAACGATTGAGTGTTCTTGTAGGTTGTGGCCTTCACCTGGGATGTATGCGTTTACTTCTTTGCTGTTCGACAAACGTACCCTTGCCACTTTGCGCATCGCAGAGTTTGGTTTTTTAGGGGTTGTTGTGTACACACGAGTACATACGCCTCTGCGTTGAGGACATGAGTCCAATGCCGGAGATTTTGATTTGGTAGTAAGCTTTTCTCTACCTTTTCTCACTAATTGCTGTATAGTAGGCATTTATTAATGATTTGGATTGGAAATAAAAGTTTTGAAGACTTTATAAATTTGATTGTTAAATATTCCCGAAACGTGCTAAATCTCCCGACTTGGGCACGCACCAGTTTCTTTCTTTGGTAACGAATAAATGCAATGAATTGATTTGCAGCAATCTACTGGCATTTCTTGGCTGTTTCGGAAATTCTACTGGTCTCTTGTAGGATTCGGGCTGCAAAGATGCAAAGAGTATATTACAATTGCAAGCCTGTCGTTATTTTTTTAAAAAACAAGTTTTTTTAAAACTTTTTTTTCGGGCAATGGGGTAGTGCCTGATTCTCTGTTACAAACGCGCGGCGCAAACCTGAGTAGCGTGGCGTTTTTTCAGTCCAAAATGCTTGTTGGGATAAAGCAAAAAGGACTACGATATTTTGTGTTATCGTAGCCCTTTTTTGGATGAGCCCCCAGTCGGAATCGAACCAACGACCTACTGATTACAAGTCAGTTGCTCTACCAGCTGAGCTATGGAGGCTTCAATTTGATGTTTTTGCTTTAAGGAGGAAGTGAGCCCCCAGTCGGAATCGAACCAACGACCTACTGATTACAAGTCAGTTGCTCTACCAGCTGAGCTATGGAGGCTTCTTGCTTAAAGCGGTGCAAAAGTAGGCAGAGTTTTTAATTATGCAAAAAAATCTACCAAAAAATTTCACACTTTTTTGTAAAATCCTGATTGTTAATTTTTTATTTTTCAAAAAAAATGAAGCGATGTTCGGCTACATACCTTTTTCTCCTAACAAAACTTACTTTTCTATGCCCAACACCAAGGCCGTGCGGCTTGTCAAATACAGTTGCAAAAGGCCGTTTTCGTTGGTGGCGTAGCGCGTTTGGGTGTCTATTCGCTCAAATCCGCCAAAGGCCGCATCGTCGGTATTGAGCAAAATTTTGTATTTTCCTTTGCGGCTCGGCTTGAACATATACCCAAAAATGGAATTGGAATGATGAAAATTGAAAATAAAAATCAGGCCGCCGCGCTCAAAAATCATGATTTGGCTTGCCTCGTCCATGTGCAAGGACTTGGCGGGTTTGGCTGCCAAAATCTTGTGCGAATGCGTCAGGTGCGTCATGGCTTTGTCAAAATCGCCTAAGTAGTGATATTTCAAAAATCCATTGTCGGCCAAAGACCACTGACGGCGTGCGTATTGATAGCTCCAGCCGTTTTCTTGGCGCGGAAAATCTATCCATTCGGGGTGGCCAAATTCATTTCCCATAAAATTCAGGTAGCCTTCTCCGCCCAACGAAATCGTGAGCAAGCGTATCATTTTATGTAAAGCTATTCCCCTGTCTATGAGTAAATTATCCATGCTCTTGGCCATAGATGTGTACATTTCTTTGTCCATGAGCCGAAACGACAGAGTCTTGTCGCCTACTAAGGCTTGGTCGTGCGATTCCACATAAGCCACCGTTTTTTCCGTGAAACGGCGGTTGGTGAGTGCGCCCCACATTTCCCAAATATTCCACTGATCATCGGTTTTTTCTTTGAGCAATTTTATCCAAAAATCAGGAATTCCCATGCCTAAACGGAAACTAAAACCAATGCCGCCATCTTCGACGGGCAGGCCAAGCCCAGGCATTCCGCTTACGTCTTCGGCGATGGTCAGCACTTGCGGCTTGGTTTGAAGCGCGATCGTGTTGGCCAGTTGCAAATACATGATGGCATCGGCTTCCACGTCGTCGCCGAAATAGTCGGCATAACCCAAAAACGATTTGTCGAGGCCATGATGAGAATATAACATGGAAGTTACGCCATCGAAACGGAAGCCATCAAAATTAAATTCTTCGAGCCAATAGCGCACATTGGAAAGCAAAATTTCCAACACTTCCCATTTTCCATAATTCCAAAGTCTCGAATCCCAAAGCGCGTGATAACCGCGTACTCCTGCATGAAAATATTGATAATCAGTTCCATCAAATTCCCCCAGCCCTTCGTTCAGGTTCTTAACGGCGTGCGAATGCACGATGTCCATTATCACGGCCAAGCCGCAACGGTGCGCTTCGTCTATGAGTTGTTTTAGTTCGTCGGGCGTACCGAATCGCGAAGATGGCGCAAACAAACTGGATACGTGATAGCCATACGAACCGTAATAAGGGTGTTCCTGAATGGCCATAAGTTGCAACACGGTGTAGCCGTCGGCCACCACGCGCGGCAGTATATTTTCCCGAAAAGCCGTATAACTCGAAACGCCTTCTTGCTCGGAACTCATGCCGATATGTGCTTCGTAAATGAGCGGATTTGCGAGATTTTTATGTTTTTTGAATGAATGTTTGAAGCGGTAAGGTTGCGACGGATACCAAATTTGCGGACAAAAATCGTGCGTTTCGGGGTTCTGAACCACGTAGTTAGCGTAAGCAGGAATGCGGTCGTTCAGGCCGTTGCGGGCATGAACCACTACTTTGTATTGGCTGCCGTGCCCGAAATTTGCGCCGTAAGTGGCATCGTCCAAGAAAATCTCCCAAATTCCGCGTTCGTTGCGATGCAGCGGGTGCGCCGTTCGTTGCCAGCCGTTAAAGTCGCCAGTCAGGTACAACTGATAGGCTTCGGGTGCCCATTCTCTATAAATCCAGCCTTTGCGCTCTTCGTCGCGGTTCATTCCCAGATACTTATACGCGCCAGCAAACGCGTACAAACTGCCTGAATGCTGTTCTATTTGGTGTAGCGCGGCTTTGTAGCGATGATAACGGGCTTTCAAAAATGGCTCGAAAGGCTCAAGCAAGTTGTCTTGCTGCACGATGGGCAGATGCGAAACGGGCGTTTCTACCAAAGAAACACTTGTTGGGGCAGTAGTCGATTTGGTGGACATAGTGGCAAAAGTTTGATTCTTTTGGGGTAAAGATAAAACTTTTGCAAGGCTGCATCAACTTTTTGAGGTACAAATATTTAGGGTTTTTCGTGGCGGTAAGTGGCTTGTATCGGGAAATGGTCGGAATATGGCCAACGGTGCGTCTGGAATGAAGTTACCTTCAAGTTTTTGGAAGCAAATTGTTGGTCAATTCTTAGAAAAGGTAAAAATCCATTGAAACTAAAACCTAAGCCATTGCCTGCTTTTTCAAAGGCATTTTGCAAGGTGCGTTGCGTGCGTGTGTAGGTGTAGCTATACGGCAAATCATTGAAATCTCCGCACACAATAACAGGATGTGGCGACTTGGCGATTTCAGCTTCAAGTTGCTTTACTTGCTTGGCTCTTAGTTCAAAACCTTTGTTTAACTTCTTGTAAACCAAATAAATACTTCTTTTTGCTTCTTGCTCGTCTTGGTCTTGTTCAAAATATTCGGCGCGTACTCTATTGGATTGCAAATGCACATTAAACACCCGTATCGTCTCCGTAGGCGTTACGATGTCTGCGTACAAAATCTGATTCATGTCAAGTTTTTGTCGGCGAAAGGCTTTCGTTTTGATGATGGGGTAGCGACTAAAAATAACCATACCGCCGCGTTCGCGTACCCAACCCTCTAAGGCTGGGCTAAAAAACGAATGTTTTAGGCCTGCTTCTCTAAAAAGTTTGGTAATTTTGGTGTTATCCAAGCCCTCCAAATATTCCTGAAAACAAATAACATCAGGTTGCAGGCTAATGAGTTCGGTCGTAACTGTTTTGCGTAAAGAAGCGGTAAGTTCTTTGTTTTGTTCGTGCCTGCCGAACATGTGCACGTTGTAGCTCACAACATTCAAATCATTAGGGTTGGCGTGGGCTGTGGGGTGAAATGCCACCGTCGAAAATACAAAACGTGCTCCAGCTACCAACGCAAAAAGCGGCGGTAACGCGGGTTTGATTCCTTTTTTCGGCCAAATAAAAATAAAAAGTATAGCGTTGATAATGAGCCAAATAGGAATAGACATAGCCATAAATCCAGCACCAAAACGGGCAGGCTGCAAGTAGGCACACCAATAGGCTACGCAACTAAGAGCGGCAATAAGAGTTGTGAAAAAAAAAGAAAATCGCATCCAGTAAACCATAGTTTTAGTGGCATAAAGGTAGTGTTTTATGCGCAATTTTATAGGAAATACCCAATGCAAACTTTCATATATTTTAAAAATGAAAGTCGTAAATAGCTGATTATGGCCAAACTATTTACGACTTCGTATTTTAGGCTTTTTTGGCTTTGAACGACCACGTAAACCAAAATTCGGCCACCGTGTCGCCTGCTTCGTCCGTGCCTTTGCTCAAAATCGTAACGGTGCGGCCTTCGCCTGTGGCTTTACTTTCGGCGATAGCCTGCGCAATAGCGTCGCCATCCGTGCACACAAACGTAATTTTGCCAACGGCTTTTTTGGTAAATTCGGCCTTCATGCCCACCACCAACATCGAAATAGAAGGCTTGGCTTCAAACACGTGCATCATTGCCAAAACGCCCGTAGAAAGCTCGGCGGCCATCGCCAAACACGCAAAATATAACGAACGAAAAGGGTTTTGGGTCAAATAGCCGTAGCGAATTGTTACGCTGGCCGATTTTTCGTCCAATGAAGCGACTTTCAGACCTGCCAGCCACGCCATCGGCAGGCGTTGCAACGTGAAAACTCTGTATTTGAAAGAATTGGTAATAATATTTTTGAATTTTTCTGCACCAGAAGCCATACAACAAGACTTTTATTTGAGGTGAATGTTAAAATAATTACAATTTGGGTATTAGTAAGCAGAATACCGCCAAAAGTAATAGATTGTTCGCGTATTTGGTATATTTTTTAGTACAAAAATATTTAAAAAGTCTATAAGTTTGTTTTTATAAATCTTGTATTGTGTTTTATTGATACAATGTTGGTTTTGTTGTGATTTTTAAGATTAAGTTCAAAAAATAGACAAATGATTTATTGGCTTTTATTTGAAATAAATAACTGATTTTTAGTTGGTTAATTTGTAAAAATAAAGTTGATTTTCGCTTATAACAAGCCAATAATTTTGGTTAATAAATACGTTGTCAATACGCGTTTGGATGGGAATAGAAATAGTTCTTTCCTTAAAATTATACAAATTAAAAAAATGTAATTCAGGTTTGCCCGTTGCCTCTGGCCAATAGATTTCATCACCCCAAAAATTCCAAGCCAGCGCATTAACCATCGGGAGCTTTTTCTTCAAATTTCCCATATTATCAAACACAATCAGGCCGCCTGCGGGTTTGTTGGCCACATACACAAGATTCTGATATTCATGTATTTGCCCCCAATCATATTGCTGGTTGGGTAGCAACAAGGCCAGCGGCGTGGTCAGCAAAATTTGTTGGTTGAGCAGGTCTATTTTTTTGAGGCTAAAATCATTGTCATCTATCGCCCAAAGTTGGTTGTCGGCAGAAGGGCAGGCCGTGCGCACAGAACTGGCCAGTTGTTCGGGCAGGCCAATGGCAGGACTGGGAAGCAAAAACCTATCCGTATAAATAATTTGCTGTAAATCCCTGTAAAACACCATGATTTTGAGTGGATTCCAAGCCTCGATGTGGCTGGGACTGGCGGCAATATCGGGCGAAAGTCGCTGGCGTGCGTTGCCTGTGCTATCGAACATTTGCAAAACGCCATCGCGCGTGGCCACGAGCCAAAGCCCGTCGCGCGTGGCTGAGCCGCATACAAACGAACTCGGAAGCGAAACAGTTCGCAATAAAGTCCATTGTTTGTCTGTGTTTTGAGCAAAAACATTGCTAAAGCTTCCTATCCAAGCCACTAAAGCCCATTCAAATCCGCGCAATTTCATTTTAGGAAAGTTTTTTGAAAGATGATTTATTCAAATATGGTCTAATTTCGGCAAAAAATCATGTTCTTTGCAGGCTTATTAGATTTTGGCCATACGCAAGGTCGCTTTTGCTCAGACAACTATGTTACGATTTTTTAGAATAAACGTTCCAGACCGCATAATTGTACTATTTCTGCTTTTACTGGCTATTCGTTTGCCACTTTTCATTACAGGAACGCCACATTTCGCCCCCGAATTGCAATGGCTACTGATTGGCGAAAAACTAAGTAAAGGCTTTTTGATGTACAAAGATGTGTGGGATAACACTGCTCCATTTTCGGCATTTCTGTATATGTTGCTCAACTACATAGCGGGCAAATCGGTACTGGCTTTGCAGATTTTGGCGTTTGTGGTGCTGTTTGTGCAAGCGTTGTTATTTAATGAAATGGGCGTGCGCCAAGAACTTTATACCGAACGGACTTTTGTGCCAGCCTTAGTGTACGGAATCGGGGCTAGTTTTTTTTATGATTGCTTATCGCTTTCACCTATGTTATTGGGTATCACATTTTTACTTCTTGCTTTAAGTAAAATATTTCGCCATATTCGTTATGGCATACGCGAAGACGAAATTTTCCTTATTGGCTTTTATATTGGTATTGCGGCACTTTTCAAATTGTCATTAACGGTGTTTGTGCTATTTCCGATGGTGGTATTTTTGTTGTATTCGGGTACTTCACCACGTTTGTACGCATTGTTGTTATTAGGCTTTTTTATCACGTTTGCGGCTACATTTCTTATCTTTTTGGGTTTTGGGGCTGGTTCGGATTTTTACTACAATTATTTAGCTACGCTGTTTGCTTCGTATCGGTCGCTTTTGGTGGGTTGGCGTGAAATTTTGCCTATTGCAGCCGTGCCTTTGATATTTGGAACGATTGCATTATTCAAAGTTGTTAGCTCCAATAAATTCATCAATTACCAGATAGTAAGCCAAGTGGCGATGATATTTTGGGTTGTTTTTTCAGTAATTGCCTTGTGGTTGGATACGGGTCGTTCCCCGTTTTTATATCTTATATTTTTGCCTGCTTTGGCGTTTTTGCTGACGCATTTCTTTTTGCTTTTCAAGAAAAAATGGCAAGCTGAATTAGCTTTTCTTGTGTGGTCGGCGGCAACGGTTTTCATGCTATATATTCCTACCTACAAGCTTTTTGAAGCGGAGACATGGCTGCCGTTACGCAGTTTTGAGGTGGGAGAAACACTCCCTGCGCAAGCCAACCAGAACAAAAATATTTTGGTGTTGGGCTACGCTCCCGAGTACTATGTGGGCAATAGTTTGGCAACGCCGTACCTAAACTATGAACTTTCGCGTCGCGATTTGCATGATTTGGAACATTACAGTTCCGTACTCAGAGTGTACAACAACTTCCGTAAAGAATTGCCTGACATCATCGTAAAAGCTCCACAAGATCCAACACTTGATTTGCTTTTTGCGCGTATGCCTGTTTTGGCCAAACAGTACCAACAAACACCAGCAGATACTAATGTTTATCAGCGAATTACACAATAAGGAGTACTATTTGTTGGTGTTTAGTCGCGAGAATTGTATAAGCGTACAAAATCTATAAAAAAATAGAAATGATACTTTAGTGTAAATAGATGATATTCTGATTATTGACCAGAGAGTTCCAAACAAAACACACACTTCTTTCCGTCGATTTCCCCAAAATATCAGTAAACAGGCTCAAAAGTTCCGAATTTAACTATATTTGTTCCCATTATTGAAAAATGAGTAGCTTTGTTAGAACTTCTGCTCAACAATGATCTGTATAAATAACAATGGCGTAAAGTGCTTGTAATAAGTGATTTATTGCTCTTGTTTCAGTTAAATAAACTTCGGAACGTAACAATATAAATATGGCTTGCACATCTTGTGGTTCAGGCGGTTGTGGAACAAAAAAAACTGACAGTAGTAGCAAAACGGCTTGTGCCACAGGTTGTTCTACTGGCGGTTGTAACAAACTCAACGTTTTTGATTGGCTTAGCGAAATGGACGGGGTGGGCGAGCTTTACCCCATCGTAGAAATAAGATTTAAAGGCGGAAGAAAAGAATTTTTCCGTAATCATTTGGGTTTAGATCTCACCACAGGCGATGCCGTAGTGGTGGAAGTTCCCAACGGGCATCATTTGGGATTTGTGTCGCTGCAAGGTGAACTTGTACGCCTACAAATGACCCGCAAAAACATCAAAGAAGACAGCGAAGAAGTACGTGGTATTTATCGCATCGCTTCCGAAAAAGACATAGAGAAGTTTGAAGAAATGCGCGCGCGTGAACTGCCAACGCTTTTCAGGGCCAGACAAATCATCGACGATTTGAAGCTGAGTATGAAACTCTCTGATGTTGAGTATCAGTCAGATAACACCAAAGCAACTTTCTATTACTCGGCAGACGAACGCGTAGATTTTCGCGAACTCATCAAGCTGTTGGCCAGTGAATTTAAAGTGCGTGTAGAAATGCGCCAAATCAGTTTGCGCCAAGAAGCCAGCCGTTTGGGCGGGATTGGTTCGTGTGGCCGTGAGTTGTGTTGCGCTACGTGGATTGCTGATTTTAAGAGCGTTTCCACTTCGGCGGCACGTTATCAGAACTTGTCTTTGAACCCCAGCAAACTGTCGGGTCAGTGTGGCCGCCTCAAATGTTGTCTTAACTACGAGTTGGATACCTACATGGACGCGCTGCGCGATATTCCGAACATCGAAAAGCCACTTTTCACCGAAAAAGGCGACGCGCATTTGCAAAAAACAGACATTTTCCGCCGCATCATGTGGTTTGGCTATGCCCAAGAAACTACTTGGCATCCGCTTTCCATTGATAGAGTGAAAATGATTTTGGAATTGAATAAAAAAGGCCAAAAAGTAGCGGTACTGACGGAGGAAGAAGAAGTGCTGCTCGACAACGAAGACGGCGGCTCGCTCAACGACGATTTGCACCAAATGGACAAACGTTTTGCCGAAAAAGACCGCAAAAACAAGCGCAAGAAAAAACGCACGGCCAGCAAATCAGGCGCAAAACCTGCCAATGCTTCGGCAGAAAACGGTGCAGAAGCGACTGCTATTGTAGCTCCTTCCAGACCTGAAAGACCCGAAAGGCCGCCACGTGCTGAGCGCGAAAACAGACCAGAAAGGCAGGACAGACCCGAAAGAGAACGTAGGCCAGACCGAGACCGCCCAGACCGCGAAAGACGTAATAATCAGGGGCAGCAATCACCACAAGCGGAAGCTAAAGTTCAGGGAAATGTAGAAAAACCTGAAAATGCTGCGCAGGAAGTGGGAGAAGGAACGGAACAACGTACCGAACGCGAAGGACGTAACAATAACAACCGACGCAATCGCAACCGCAATCGTGGCGGCGGACAACGACCTCCACGCCCAGAAGGGGAGGCACAAACTAACGAAAATGCGCCAGCAGTGCCAAGAGAAAGGCCTGTAAATCAGCCAAGAGCAGAACGTCCAGAAGGCGAAAATGCAGGCGGCTCAGACGAAGAAAGACGCAACAGAAACCGCAATAATCGCAACAGAAATCGTAACAGAGGACGCGGCGGAAATGGGCCAAAACCTTCGGAAAACCCTTCGGCGGAATAAGTTAAAATTCCTTAAAAAAAGTCAAAAAATGTTAAACGGCCATTGATTATTACAAATCATTGGCCGTTTTTTCTTTGTTTTGTGCCCAAGTAAACGATGAACGAACTAACTAAATCAATTTTTATGCGTACAGAAATGAAACCCGAATTTAAAGTAGCTCTGATACAAACTGATATTCATTGGCAAGACGTAACGGCCAATTTGGCAACGTTGGAAGAAGAAATCGCGCAACTACAAGGCCAAGCCTTAGACCTGATCGTATTGCCCGAAATGTTTACGACAGGCTTTACGATGCAGGCCGCCGAATGCGCTGAACCTGCCAATTTGCATACGTTTCGGTGGCTCAAGTTGCAAGCCGAACGCACGGGCGCAGTCATTACGGGAAGTTATGTAGTGAAAGAAAATAATCAGTTTTATAACCGCCTTTTGTGGGTGCAACCCGACGGCCAGTTTTGGCAATACGACAAACGCCATTTGTTCCGCATGGCGGGCGAAGACGGCGTTTATACGGCAGGCAGCCAAAAAATAATTCCGACGTGGAAAGGCTGGCGATTTTTGCCGCTTATCTGCTACGACTTGCGCTTTCCTGTTTGGAGCAGAAATGTGGACAATGAGTACGATTGTTTGATTTATGTGGCCAATTGGCCAGATGTGCGCGTGGTGGCTTGGGATGCACTTTTGCAGGCACGCGCCATCGAAAATCTCGCGTATGTGCTGGGCGTGAACCGCGTGGGAACAGATGCCAACAAACTTTGGTATTCGGGACATTCGGCCATGATAGAACCCAAAGGCACGGTGCATAGGTTGCCAGAAGGCAAGGTTCACTCCGAAATTTTTACGTTGGAGGCGCAAAAGCTAACGGCTTTTAGGGAAAAATTCCCCGCGCACTTAGACGCAGACCAATTCGAAATTAAACCCAACTAAATATACTATTCTCTTCAAATTCAATTATTTATCAAAAAACAAATTATTTAAACAACCATGAAAAAATTATTTTTTGTTCTATTCTCTTGGCTTACGGTCGCTGCGCAGGCGCAAATGTTGCCGCCTCATTTCCCTGCATCAAGTGCTTCTTTTACCCAAAAATATTTGATGCCCAAAGATTTATCTTCTCTTTTTAAATCTTCTTTGCCCAATGCCATGCGCACCATGCAGCCGAATACGACCATGATTCGGGTAGATAGTGTTGTGAGGATGGATTCTATTTATTCGGATATAACGCACCGCTATGAAATGTTTGAATACAACAATGAAGGGCGTATTGTGAAGGATAGTATGTTTTATAGGTTCAATGCAAACCCGCGTATGTTGGAGTCTAAAAACGAATATGAATACGATGCAAACGGACGATTGGTAAAAAAAAGAAAATATAAGAATACGCCTAACTATGATGTGCTGTCACTAAACGCGACTACAGATTATTCTTATGATGCCAATAATTTGCTTTTGGAGGAAAATGGGGTATTCGTAAATGGCAGTATGAGCAAGGAAAATTATACTTATAATGCCAACAATCAAATGATAGAGCTTATTTCGAAATATAAAAATTCAGATACAAGCAACTGGGCTATAAATAGTAAGGTAGTATTTAATTATGATGCTTCTGGCAAACCTAATTATTACGGATACTATGCTCCTAATGCTTCCGCTCAGCTTTATTTGGCCGCTAAATACTCAATCTACTTTAATGCTGGCAATAAAATTGACTCGATGTCAAGCACGGTGCTCTATGAGGATAGTAGCGTTGCGTGGGCATCAAAAGAAACTTATTCGTATGATGGGAATGGTAATATGAGTGTACGCAAAATGTTTGATTATGACACGATTTCCAACACATGGACTCCAACAATAACACAGTACTATCAGCTCAATCCTAATTATTTGATGAGTAATGTGTTACAAGAATCTGATCCATGGCCGATTGGCTTTGCGCAGTTCTTCACCAATGCCTTTGTTCATCTGGACGTTTATAGGTTTGTGGCTGCTTCTAATACATGGAAATTTAATAATTTATACGACTACTATTATTCGCCCATAGAAATTACATCCACCAAAACGGCCAGCACTTCACAGGCGAGTTTGTACCCGAATCCCGCGACTAATGTCCTAAACGTACAATTGTCAGGCAACGCCACCGAAGGGCAAATCAGCTTGTACGATGCGCAAGGCCGCAGGGTACTGAATCAAAGCGTTTCGGCGCAACAAAGCACACTCGATTTGCAGGCTTTGCCGCAAGGAATGTATTTCTATCGTCTGCAAACCGACGGCCAGAAGCTCCAAACAGGTAAGGTGACTAAACTTTAAAAAATATTATTTATATAAAAAAGAAAACACTTGTAATCTATTGACTACAAGTGTTTTCTTTTTTATATTTACTCATTATTAATTTTTAACCTTGACAAAATGACAAAATACATCTACTCCACAGCCATGCTTTGTTTGCTGGCTGCAACTTATGCTTTAGGGCAAGCTAATTCGGCTAGGCTCAAGTTCAAAGAAATCTTACCAGATTCGGCCACAAGTCTTGAAGTGTTTGATTTTGTAAATAATATCAATGCAACTAACCATGCAGGAGCAAAAATAGCTCTAACCACCAATGCCCTTCGTTTGGATAGTATAGTGCCAAGCGTTATTTCGGAAAAGTATCTGTACAAATACAATGCGAATAATCAGGCCATTGAGGAGGATAGAATGACGCAAACTGCCGTTGCTGGAGGAATACCGCAATATCATGTGCAGGAAAAAAATATTTATAGTTATGATAGTGTTGGAAATAATACAGGTTGGATTACTCAAGTGTGGGATACGGCCACTAATTCACTTGTTAATACTACCAATTTTGCACGTACTTACAATCAAATAGGAAAAGTAACCTCTGCTATTACCTACTATTACAGTGATAATGCGTGGAAAGAACAATATGGTTATCTGTACACTTATGATAGCCTTGGCAATCTTGCAACGTTTAAAGAAATACGTTGGAACTATTATGGTAATAATTGGGATACACAATTTATCTATAGTTATACATACAATAATAATAAATTAACTAATTCGCTTTTGTATGTCTATTATAGCAGTTATACTAATTCTGTTAAGACAACTTATCAATACAATGCTCAAAACCAGCTTATAGAAGTGGTTGATTTGTGGAGTAGTAGTCCGACTTTGTCTAGCTATACTGGCCATTATAAAAATACATACAGTTATAATGTGGCAGGGCTACAAACAGAATGTATTAGATATGTTGGAGTACCAGGTTCAGTGTCTAATTGGGTTCCTGAATTAAAATGGACTTATGAGTACAATAATTTAGGTTATAAAACTGTCGAAATAATGCAGAAATATAACAAAAATATAAATTCATGGTATAATTACGATAAAAGGAATTACGACGTAGATATAAATGGGAATGTGTTGTTAGATGCGTATTCGTATGCACCAACAACTACTTCTCCTTGGGTCTGCATGAGCAAACGCCAATATGTGTACGATACGAATACTTTAACTGCAAGCACGTCGCTACCTCCTTATTTTCTTTATGGCTTTGAATCTCTCAATATTGTAACGGCTCGTTTGTATCATCAATTTAATGAGACTACATCTACATGGAGCATTTCGTTGCCCGTGAATTATTTCTATACACCGCCTAGCATTGTTACATCCACCAAAACGGCCAGCACTTTGCAGGCGAGTTTGTTCCCGAATCCCGCGACTAACGTCCTGAATGTTCAGCTTTCGGGTAATGCCACTGAAGGACAAATCAGTTTGTACGACGCGCAAGGCCGCAGGGTACTGAATCAAAGCGTTTCGGCGCAACAAAGCACACTCGATTTGCAGGCTTTGCCGCAAGGAATGTATTTCTATCGTCTGCAAACCGACGGCCAGAAGCTCCAGACGGGTAAGGTGGTTAAACTTTAATTGACCACAACATATTTTTTAATAAAGACAATAAGAACAGTTACACTATGGATTTGTTTATGGTGTAACTGTTCTTGTTTTTGTAAATTATTGAATTAAATATAGTGGAAGATGAAGATAGTATATACGCTTTTGGGATTGTTGGTGTGGTTGGGTGCGCAAGCCCAAAGCCAAGTTCAGGAATTGGAAACAGGATTAGAACTCATTACGATTAAAAGCCCTGTTGCGACTAATCCAGAGATTACGGTTTTGCGCATTAACCCCAATGATTTTGATTTTGTGATGAAAAATGCGTCGGCGAAGAAAGTCCCCGAACGCTTGCCGATGGATGTTTTTGCGAAAAAAGCAGGATTATTGGCTGCCGTGAACGCGGGAATGTTCGAACTTGATGGCGTATTTCTGACAGCAACAGGCTATACAGCCAATTACAATCATATCAATAATGCGCGTTTGCGCAAAGATTACAAACTGATGTTGGCCTTTAATCCGAAAGATAATTCTGTTCCGCCGATGCAACTCATAGACCTTTCTGCCCAAAATTGGGACTTGCTCAAAACCAAATATCATAGCTTTTCGCAGGGGCTGCGCGTGGTAACTGGCGGCAAAAATGTTTGGAAACAGCAAGCTAAAAAATGGAGTATGGTTTTGTGGGGAACAGACAAAGCGGGCAATGCGCTGTGGATATTTACACGTTTTCCGTATTCGGTGCACGATTTTGCTAATATTTTGCTCCAAACGGATTTGGATATAGACAAAATCATGTATTTGGAAGGCGGCCCAGAGGCTTCTTTTTGGCTTAATCATGGGCTTGCCCAACGTGCGTTGATGGGCAGTTACGAAACGGGTTTTAATGAAGACGATAAGAATAAAAGATTTTGGGAGTTGCCCAATATTATCGGGATACAGCGAAAGAAAAAATAAGTCACTTTTGCGAAACAGGAAAGTAAGTAGAATTGCATTGTTTCTAACTTTTAGTATTTATCTTATAGCAATAGCTTTTTGGGAATGTATTGTATCCAAAGAAGTTATTGCTATATTTTTTGATAGTTGAAAGGCAGTGTTTTGGCCAAATTCGCGGATTTTCGTACTTGCGCGATGGCTGTTTTATTGGTCAATGGAATTTGTTATTCTGCATTCTTGTTGCTATATTGTGCGAAATAGGTATCGTTTTTGACAGCGAAAAGCTCCTTTTACATACCTCATAGCCCACATTAACAAAAAATCAGATGGCTAAAAACTTCAAAGACAGAGAAGAAGGCGCAGAATGGGTGAGCCGCTTCGAAGCAATGCTTCAAAATGGCAATACTGCTTTCTTTGATTTGGACAGTTACGAGTATATCATACAATATTATCTTAGAAACGGAAATTTTGGGACGGCTCGCCAAGCCTGCGAATTGGCCATTGAGTCCTATCCTTATTCTACGGATTTAATGATAGATTATGCGCATATTTTGGCCAATACGGGCGAAATAGAACGCGCAATGGCGACCATTGAGTCGGCAGAATTACTTTTGCCCAACGACGTGGACGTGGTGATGGTTAAAAGTTCGCTGATGGCGCAAAACAATCATTACAAAGAGGCCGTAGATTATATCCAGACCGCACTGGAAACCATCGAAGAAAAAGATGAATTGTATTTCATTTTGGGTGTAACCTACCAGCAATGGAACAGGTTTGATAAAGCCATAGAAGCCTATCAGCAAACCATCAAGCTCAACCCGAAGCACGAAGATGCGCTGTTGGAGCTTGGTTTTTGCCTTGACCTGACGGATCAAAATGAGCAATGTATCGACGTGTACAAAGCCTATTTGGATCACGAACCTTATGCGTTTCAGGCTTGGTACAATTTGGGAATCATTTATAGCAAGCTCGAACGCTACGAAGAGGCACTGGACGCTTATGAGTTTGCCATAGCTATCCAAGACGAATTTGTAGAAGCCTATTTCAATATGGGTAATGTGTATATGAGTATGTTACGTTTCCAAAAGGCATTTAGCTCTTACGAATACGCGCAACAAATCGAGAAAAAACGCGGACAAGAAAATCCTGAAACACTCGTGTTTATGGGCTTGGCTTGCGAGCATTTGGAGAACTACACCGACGCGATGCACTATTTCCGCGAAGCCCTCAAAATAGACAACGACTATGCGGAGGCTTGGTTTGGAATGGGAGAATGTATGTTGCGCCAAGACAAAAACTATGAAGCGATTCATTTTTTTAGCAAAGCGGTTGAGCTTATCCCTGAATATGCGATTTATTGGCAAAAACTTGCCGAAGCCGAATACAAAATAGACAATGTGGTTTCCAGTATTAAAGCCTACGAGGAAGCTTGTACGCTCGAGCCCGACAACGTAAAATGTTGGATAGATTGGTCGCTGATTTACTACCAACAAGGTGACTTCTCGAAGGCGGTTGAAGTAATCGGCGACGGCATTGAGCAGAACCCCGAAGAAACGGTTTTGTATTATCATGCGGTGGCCTATATGTTGGGCTTGGGCAAATTCAAAGAGGCCTTGAGCATACTCGAACGCGCTTTGATGATGGACTATGAAGGCCACGCCGTTTTGTTTGAAATCATAGACAATTTGGAGGCGCAAAAAGCCTTACACAAAATCATTGCCCAATACAGCGACCTGAAAGGCGACAAATAATTTTTGATCAATAAAAAATAAAATCCCCGTAAAGCGAACCGATGCGTTACGGGGATTTTTGTTGTTGTATTATGCTTTCAAATAATCTTGACGCAACAAACCAAAAACATCTAAATCAATAAACGCCCCATGCAAATATTCGGCTTGGCGAAGCGTTCCTTCTTTTTCAAAACCAAGTAGTTGCGGAATGCGTTGGCTTCGCAGGTTGCCAGTGCCGCAACGAATTTCGAGCCGATGCAAGCCCAATTCCTCAAAACAAAATTGTAGCAGTCTTTGGCACGATTGCAACACAAGGCCGCGCCCTTGTTGGTCGGCGGCAATCCAGTAGCCAATTTCGGCGGACTGATTGGCCGCATCAAGTTTATACAGCCCGATTCTGCCCACTACGCGCCCGTCGGTTATCATCACAAAGGAATATTCCGTGCCTTGTGCGTGCCGATGTTGTGCGCCAGCCACAAAATTTTCGATAAACTGTACGTCTTGCGCCCTGTCCACCCAGCCGAGCCATTGCCGCAAATGCTCGCGGTTGTGCTGTACGATGTCAAAAATGGCGGGTGCATGCACCTGCGCAATGAGTTCCAGCACGGTGTTTTGGTTTACGATCATTGGAATATTGTAGTAAATTTAGGGTTTGTTTAGTGCTTTTGTTCTAAGGCGATTTTCTCTTTCACCCAAGATCCTGTTTCTTTGAGCAACGTGCCTTTGTGTTTTTTGACTAGCTAGTAGATCATACACTTATGAAATGATTTTATATTTCCCAAATATTAAACAACTTCGTACTTTTGCGGCACTGTAACAAATATTTGTAAACAACCTTTTCTCTTTTATGAAAATTGCAATTGTAGGAGCTACTGGCTTAGTTGGTGGCGAAATGCTCAAAGTGTTGGCAGAAAGCCAACTTCCTGTAACAGAAATTATCGCGGTGGCTTCGGCCAAATCTGTTGGGCAAAAGGTGCGCTACAAAGACCAAGAACTCACCGTAGTAAGTGTGGAAGATGCCATTGCTGCACGTCCAGCCATTGCGATTTTTTCGGCAGGCGGTAGCACTTCATTGGCTTTAGCTCCCGAATTTGCCAAAGCGGGCATTACGGTAATCGACAACTCGTCGGCTTGGCGCATGAGTCCAGACCACCAATTAATTGTGCCCGAAATCAACGCGCACACGCTCACGGCAGCCGACAAAATCATTGCCAATCCGAATTGTTCTACTATCCAAATGGTAGTGGCTCTCAATCCTTTATATAAAAAATACGGCATCAAACGCATCGTAGTTTCTACTTACCAATCCGTAACGGGAACAGGCAAAAAAGCCGTTGACCAACTCAACAACGAACGCGCAGGCACGGAAGGCGAAAAGGCTTATCCGCACCCAATCGACCTGAATCTTATCCCACACATTGATTCATTTTTGGACAATGGTTATACCAAAGAAGAAATGAAAATGGTAAACGAAACCAAAAAAATCATGGGCGACGACAACATCAAAGTAACGGCCACCACCGTGCGCGTGCCAGTTATTGGCGGCCACTCGGAGGCGGTAAACGTGGAATTTGAGCGCGATTATGATTTGGACGAAGTGCGCCAACTGCTAAGCACTACCGAAGGCGTGGTGTTGCAAGACGACGTAAAAAATAACGTTTACCCTATGCCACTTTTCAGCAAAGGCCGCAACGAAGTGTTTGTAGGCCGTTTGCGCCGCGACGACACGCAGCCCAACACGCTGAATATGTGGATTGTTGCCGACAACTTGCGCAAAGGTGCTGCCACCAATGCCGTACAAATTGCGGAATATTTATTGAAAAACAATTTGGTTTAATCGCCTCATGGCCAAGTCTTTGTCTTTCATAACAAAGGCTTGGTTTCTTTTTTTTAACTTTTTAAAACCCCATTTTTATACCATGCGTAAAGGCTTTTTAGGAATTTTTGTTGGGTTAATGCTTGTGGTTTTGTCGGCCAACGGGCAGCAAAATTATGCGTTTCGGGTGGCCAAACTCAAATACAATGGCGGCGGCGACTGGTACGCCAACAAAACGGCTTTGCCCAACCTGATTGGTTTCTGTAACGACAATTTGCGCACCAACATCGCCCCGCGCGAGGAGGTGGTAGAAGTGGGAAGTCTTGAACTTTTTGGCTATCCGTATGTGTATATGACGGGACACGGCAATGTGGTTTTTTCGGAAGCCGAAGCCCAAAATTTGCGTCAGTACCTTATCGGCGGAGGCTTTTTGCACATAGACGACAACTATGGTTTGGATAAGTTTGTGCGAACAGAAATGAAAAAGGTATTTCCTGAACTTAGCTTTGTGGAATTGCCGTTTTCGCACCCGATTTATCAACAAAAATACAAATTCCCGAAAGGGCTACCCAAAGTACACGAGCACGACAACAAACCGCCGCAAGGCTTTGGGCTGCTCTACGAAGGCCGTTTGGTTTGTTTTTATACTTACGAATGCGATTTGGGCAACGGCTGGGAAGACCAAATCATTTATAATGACCCCGAAAGCGTGCGCCAACAAGCCCTGCGCATGGGTGCGAACATCATGAGTTTTTGCCTTACGAATTTTTAGGCCGTAAAAGCGCACACAAAAACTTATTCCTTTCTATATTTTTATAACTTTGTGCGCCAAAGAAAAATACGATATATATTAGATAATGACAATGAAGCAAGTTCATTTTATTGCGGTTGGCGGAAGTGCCATGCACAACATCGCCATTGCTTTACATACAAAAGGTTATAAAGTAACGGGGTCGGACGACGAGGTTTTTGAACCATCGCGTAGCCGACTCGCCAAACACGGCCTACTCCCAGCCGAAATGGGTTGGAATCCTGAACGCATTCACGCGGGTCTGGACTCGGTAATCGTGGGAATGCATGCACGCCCCGACAATCCCGAATTGCTTAAAGCCCAAGAACTTGGCCTGACGATTTATTCATATCCTGAATTTATTTATAGCCAATCAAAAAATAAACAACGCATCGTTGTGGCGGGTAGCCATGGCAAAACCACCACCACTTCAATGATTATGCACGTGTTGGCGTACCACAAACGCAAGTTTGATTATTTGGTAGGCGCACAACTCGAAGGCTTCGACACGATGTGCAAACTCACGGAAGACGCGCCAATTATCGTGATTGAGGGCGACGAATATTTTTCTTCGCCTATAGACCGCACACCAAAATTTTTACGCTATCAGCACCATATCGGTTTGGTGAGTGGCATCGCTTGGGACCACATCAACGTATTCCCGACCGAAGAAATTTATGTGCGTCAGTTCGACCATTTTGCCGACGCGACACCCAAAGGCGGCATTTTGATTTATAACGACAAAGATCCGCTTGGTTCTGTTATTTGCAAAAAAGAACGCCCAGACGTGTTGCAAGTACCTTTCCAAACGCACCCAGCGCAAATCATTGACGGCGTTACGCACTTGGTTACGTCTGCGGGGAAAGTACCTGTGCCGTTTTTCGGACAACATAACTTACTGAATGTGAGTGGTGCGCAGCATCTTTGTGCTAAAATTGGGATTTCAGAAGAAATGTTCTACGAGGCTATTCAGTCGTTCAAAGGCGCGGCCAACCGTTTAGAATTGGTAAAACAAAATTCGATAACAGCACTTTACAAAGACTTTGCACACGCTCCGTCGAAAGTTCGTGCCACCACCAAAGCCCTAAAAGAGCAATATCCGCAACGCAAATTGTTTGTTTGCTTGGAGTTGCACACGTTTAGCAGCCTCAACAAAAAGTTTTTGAAAGAATATGAAGGCGCATTGAACATGGCCGATACGGCTATCGTTTATTTCAATCCTGAAGTAATCGCGCACAAACAACTTGAGCCAATTACGGCGGAAGAAGTAAAAACAGCCTTCAAAAAAGCAGATTTGCAAGTCTATAACGACAGTAAATCACTGGCCGAAATGCTCGAAAACTACGACTGGTCAGGCACCAATTTGGCCTTGATGAGTTCGGGCAACTTCGATGGCATTTCTGCTAACGAACTGGCCGAAAAGATTGTAAAATAGTTTATTCTTCTTTTTTTAGATAAAAATAAAAAGCACTTTGTACGGCTGCATTGTCCGTACAAAGTGCTTTTTATTTTCAGTAAAACAATGATTTTACTCTTTCACAAATTTGCCGTTTTGTGTTTGGCCATTGGCTGTAATACGATACAAATACAAGCCTGATTTTAAGTTGTTTACAGCTACTTTAGATGTATTTTCAAGGTTTTGGGTCAGTGCGCTGCGGCCTTGCGCGTCGAACACTTCCAGTGTTGCTTTTTGAGCATCATTCGCCAGCACAATATTCAAAACCTCTTTGGCGGGTACTGGATACACACTCGCCACCGTTTCTGCCTTGCCGCGCACCGCCGTTACTTCTTGAGAAGAGTAGTAGTAAGTGTAGCTTTGGGTATTATTCCATGTATTTGCACTGGTATTCCATGAATAATGTTGTTCCGTGGTTTTCATATTAGCCATAGTATAATAATCAGGCAATAGCAATTCAACCCCTGTATAATTTAGGTTAAAATTATACAAACTTTTACTAAGGTAATCCCAAGAGCTACTGGTTGTATTCCATTTGTAGATAATTACTTGAGTTATATTCCAATTGATATCATATTCATAATCAATTTTATTCAATAAAACCCAGCTTGAATCATTGTAAATATAATCTACTTTATTTGTAAGATAATTGTTTGAATTGTAAGTACATTCCGTTTTATAGCCTTCCCATGTATTTGTAGAACTATTAAAATTAATTTGATTCATTGATATAAAACTACCGCTATTATCAAAAAAATATTCTGCCTTACCTGAATAATCCCAGCTTAAAGTTACTGAGTTCCAGTTATATCTCATTACAATATAGTTGCTGCCATTGTACGTATAATTCATTTTCGAATTATTAAGCCATGTGTTATTATGCCATTGATAATAGTTCGAAGATATTATTTTTCCGTCAGAATTATAGCTATAACCGTATTTATTGCTACTTTCCCAAGTACTATTACTATCAACCCAATTATAAATATAAGAGTTGGTTCTCTGTCCATTTATATTATAAACCTCTTCTAATTTAGTTCCAAACCAAGTGTTAGTTAAAGCAACATAAAACTTTGAAATTTGCAATATTACAATTCCACTGCTATTATAACCTACCTCACTAATATACATTTCTTTCCATAAATTAGTAACGGTATCCCATGAATAAGAAATATAGGACTTTGTCGATTCTGTATAGGTATAAATATATTTTGTGCTATTGACCCAAGTGTTATTACTCCAAGAAAAGGTAATATACGAAGCTAAGAGATTATCCGAATTGTAACTATACTCTGTTTTAGTGCTTTTTTGCCAAGCCTGTGAAGAGGTATTCCAAAAAAAATAAATGGATGTAACGTTATGCCCCGTTGCATCATAAGTAAATATCCTTTTTGATGATTGCGCTATAACTATACTATCCAAACGCTGTTTGATAGCATTGGTTTCTAATAGCATATTGTCTGATTGTCGCGTTTCTTGATTATAAGGCAGTTGCATACGCTGCATTAGAGAATCAAGATTCCCATTTTTAAGAGCCGCAGACATCATCTCTGCCGTCACAGTTTGATTTAGAGCAGCGGGAGGTTGCATCTGCCCCAAAGCATTGAAAGCAAAGGCCACCACAGCAGCCAAAAGCGTTAGTGTTTTTTTCATAAATACATTTAAGGATTAAATAATTATTGCGCGAAATTCGTACAATAAGACATTAATAACAATGATTATTGTTTGTTAAATGTCATTATTCTGCAATAATTTCAAGCCTTAGGCCAACTCCCGCAAATCCACGGGAATAACACGCGAAACGCCTTGTTCCAACATCGTAACGCCATAAATTACGTCGGTGCTGGCCATCGTACGTTTGTTGTGCGTTACGATAATAAACTGCGACTCCGCCGAAAACTTCCGAATAATGTTATTGAATTTATCAATATTGGCATCGTCCAGCGGTGCGTCCACTTCATCAAAAATACAGAATGGCGCAGGCTTAATCAGGTAAATGGCAAACAGCAACGAAATGGCCGTCAGCGTTTTTTCTCCACCCGACAACTGATTGATAGTCAGTGGTCTTTTGCCTTTCGGACGTGCGACGATGTCAATACTCGAATCCAACGGATTGTTCGGGTCGGTCAGTATCAAATCGCAAGTATCTTCGTCGGTGAACAGCGACCGAAACACCCGAATAAAATGTTCGCGAATTTGCCCGAACGTGGCCATAAAATTATCACGCGCCACCGTGTCTATTTCGCTAATCGTGGCCAAAAGTGAATTTTTGGCTTCTGTCAAATCTTGTTTTTGTGCCGAAATAAAATCGTGTCGTTCTTTAATTTCGTTGTAGGCTTCCATCGCCATCGGGTTAATCGCCCCGATTTTATCCAACTGACTTTTTACGCCTTGCACGCGCTCTTTGAGTTCGGCTTCCGAATACAGGCCGCCGTCATAGTCCTGCATCATTTCGGGCGTAATCTGAATCTCAAATTCCACCGAAAGCCGCTCGCGTACTGCCGTCAGGTGCAAAGCCGATTCGTTGGACTTGTTTTGTAACTCACTCATTAACTGATCATTCAGTTCGCGTCTGCGCTGCAACTCGCGTATTTCTTTGTCCGCGCCGTCGATGCGCCCGCGCAATGCGTAGTACTCGCGTTCGGCTTCGTTTACGCCTTTTTCGATGGCTTCTTTTTCGGCATACATCGAAATAAGTTGTTCGTCCGAACCTTCCGCAATTTCGCGCAAAGCCTCAATGTCTGCCGTGAGTCGCTGCTGTTCGGTGGCCGCCTGCTCAACGCGATTCGCGAGCACTTGCGCCTCCGATTCTTTATAGCTAATTTCTTTTTGTTGGCTGCTTTGGCGGTTTTCTTGCTGATGAAACAAAATATTGAGCTGGTTATAATTGCCTGACTTTTGGGTCAAAAGCTCGTTGTTCACCAACAAATCTTGGTTCAGGCTACCGATACGCGTTTCAAGTTCCTGTAATTCAAATGCTTGCAACTGTAATTTGGGGCGTTGCTCCGTAATGTCTGCGTCCAATTGGGCTATTTTTTCCAAAATATCCTCTTGGCGCGTGTCGCTGTTGCGTAGCATTACGGCGAGTTGTTCTTGTTTGCTTCGCAAAGCCACAAGTTCCTGATTCAGGTAATTTATTTCTTTGCTAATGGATTCAATTACAGACTTTTGTGTATTGCGTTTTAGCTCTGCTACCGTGTTTTGTTTTTGTTCCAAAACGGCCTTGAGCTTTTCGGTTTGGCTGGCCAATTCTTTGAGTTGGGCTTGGAGTTTTTCCAAATTTTTGGCTCTGCCAATGCGTTTTCCTTCAAACAAACCCACCGAACCGCCCGCCCAACTAAAGGCGCGTTTGGTCAAGTTGCCGTTTGGCGCAAGCAACGTACAGCCCACCACGTCGGGGAACTGCTCCGCGCCCGACTGCACCAAATACACATTATCCAACAGATATTCCACCAACCGACGATAACGCGGCTCAAATTCTACAATCTCGATAGCGGCTTTCAGTTGCGCATTGAGCGAAGGCGGAAGCGTTGGCCTAAATTCTTCTAATTTACTCAAAATGAAAAAGTTAGCTTTGCCACGTGCCGACTCCGAAAGCAACCGAATCGCCTGCAATGCTTGCGCCTCATCGTCCACGACGTAGTAGTTCATGAGCGGTTCGAGGTAGCCTTCAATCGCCACGCGATACTGTTCCTCGCAAGTGAGAATATCCGAAACCAAGGGCGCATTTTTGTTCCAATCGGTTTGTTTTTTCAGGAATTTAATCGCCTCAGGGAAACCTTCTAAGCTGTCCACCAACGACTTAGTAAGATTATATTCGTTTTGAGCGGCATCGGCTTGGCGGTTGCAGGCGATGAGTTGTTCGCGTGCTTGCTCGGCTTCGAAGGTGTTTTGTTCTATGAGTTGTTGCGTGCGCGTTTCCTCCGCAATGCGGCGGTTTAGCTCTTGTTCTTTGTCCAAAACTTGCTCGCGCAAATCGGCCATGCGGTCTTCAAACTCGCCCAAACTCTCGGTGTGGCGGTCGGAATCTGCGCGATTTTTCTCCAACTCTTGTTTGAGGCTCGAAATTTGTATTTGGTTTATTTCCAACGACTTACGCAACTGATACACCTCGTCTTGACTTTGGCGGAAAAGCTGTGTCGCTTCGGCGGCTTGCGTTTGCAGTTGGCCAGTAAGTTGTTTTTGGGTTTCGTATTCGGTTTGGGCCGTTTGCAGTTGCGCTTCTACTTCGGCCAATTGTTTTTGGGTAATATGCTGTTCGGCAGTGAGTTGCGCGATGGCCGTTGCTACATTTTTTTGCAAATCTTTGTCTTGGGCAATTTGCTTGTCCAGATTTTTGATGCGCTCGGTAAACAATTGCAAACGCTCATTTTTGATTTTGCGGTCGTTTTCGTATTGCTGAATTTGGCTTACAAACTCATGCAACTGCTTTTGCCGCGAGGCAACCAACTTTTCGGCCTGAAGCATTTGCGCTTTTTCGGTTTGCAACAAATTATCACGTTCGGCCAGTTGCTTGTTCAGTGTTTCGCGCTCGGCGCGTGCTGCCGCTACTTGCTTTTCGATGCGCTGCTGCGACTGCGAAAACTGACTTACCGTAAGTTTGGCCAGTTCCACGCTCCAACGCTTGTATTCTTCTTTTAGCTCAAAATAACGCTGCGTTTGCTTGGCCTGTCGCTCCAGCACTTTCAGGTTTTTGACGATTTCGAAAAGCAAATCTTCGACACGTTCCAAATCCTTGTCGGTGTCTTCGAGCTTGCGAAAAGTTTCTTTTTTGCGTACCTTAAATTTGGATATTCCTGAGGCTTCCTCAAACAAATTGCGGCGCGAGTTGTCGCGGTCGTTGAGAATGTCGTCCACCATTTTCAGTTCGATAATGGCGTAACTGTCCGAACCTATACCCGTGTCTAAGAACAAGTTAGTAATATCTTTAAGCCGACACGTAACGCCATTGAGCAAATATTCGCTTTCGCCCGTGCGGTAATAGCGGCGCGTAAGCGAAACTTGCGCGTATTCGGTCGGGAGTATATTTTTTGTATTATTAAAAGTCAGGGAAACTTCGGCCATCTGCAAAGGCTTGCGGTTTTTGGTGCCATTAAAAATAATGTTTTCCATCTTTTCCGAACGCAAAGCCTTGGTTTTTTGCTCGCCCAACACCCACCGAATCGCATCGACAATATTGGATTTGCCGCAACCATTTGGCCCGACGATTCCCGTAATGCCCGCGTCAAAATTGACGGTTATTTTATCCCCAAAACTTTTAAATCCCTTTACTTCTAACTTACTTAATTGCATACGCTTCTGACACTGACAAACTCCTGAAAAATGTGGCGCAAAAACCTGAAAAACGCCTTTCGTGTGGTTTTCGGATTTTTTTATCCAAAAATTTTACGTTTTACTTTTTGCCAATAAAAAACGCCCATCGCATACGCATAAAAACGCTTGTATGCGCTGTTGGCGGTGGTCATAAATTCTTTGATTCGGGCTTTGGATTTGCCCTGAAAATGAAGCGTGTTGTGCAACACAAGTGTTTCTTTACCAGACACTTTGGCGAAAGGCAAGCCATTTTGCCAAATAATTCGTTTAAACTGTCCTTGCATCTCGAAGCCGTTGTGATAATCAATGGTTACGTCGTAGGTTTGGCCTTCGATGGTTTGCGAAATATCCAGCACTTGATTGGGATAGCTTTCGCGGAAAAGCGTAAACATGGTCATATCCGAAATGCCGCCCGCACCATGTTGCGCGATGTGCGTTTCGTACATGTGTTTTAACTTGGTATCATTGATGGTATTTTTGTAAAGCTCCGTGATGAAGTCACAGAAAAGCGAAAGCGTTTCGTAGCTGTTCACGAAATTGGTGTGCGCCGAAATCCCCGAAACCGTCATGCCAGCCTCCAAAACCGCTTGCGGCGCGTCGGCCAAATTGGTATAAGTAAGAATATCAGAATCCAAATAAATGCAGGATTGCCATTTGTTGGCACGCATCAGTGCACGCAACACAAACCAGCGTTGAATACAAAACAATTCGTAGTCGTAAGCATTGGTACTATAATGCTTGTAAGCGTCTGTAAACGTTTGGGCATCAGCAATATAATCGGCATAACTGAGATGTGTAACTACGTCCGAAAAATGTGCATTGTCGGCGTTGCCTACCAAATAAATAGGCGTTTGTGGCGGCTGTGTCTGACGCAATTGCCATAAACTTACGGGCAAATAATCACTGTTGCCTTTGTGTATCAGAACGATAGGAATTGTTTTTGTTTCATTTTTCATAAAAGCAAAAATAAACAATCGTTCGGGACTTTAAGCCCAATATTATCAGAAATTATTTGCCCGCAAATTGGTAATTTATCATTTGCCATAAGTGGCTTTGAGCTTGCGCATTAGCAATGTTGCGCCTTTGGGAACTTGCTCATGGAAGGCATTGGTAAAAATAATGTAGCCAATGTGTTTTTGTCGGTCAATGGAAACAAGCGTAAAATACGTGCCAGCCGTACCCGAATGCGTAGAAAATGATTGGCCGTTTTCGTAGCTATTGTACCAACCCATCGCGTATTGTGGTGCGCCATCGTGCAACAATTGATACGTTTTGGCTGTGAGGTACTTGTCTTTTCCTTGCAAACCTTGTATGTTTTTTTGAACAAATTTCAAATAGTCCGTAATTTTTGCGTTCAAATCCCCAGATGGTTCGGTTAGGTCTATGTGGTAACTCGTCGTGCAGGGTTCTGCCATCAATTGATTATTTTCCATCGAATGCCCCCACGTATCTTTGTTTTTGATGTTTTCAGGCCACGAAAAACCCACGTTTAGTTTGAGGTCTTTGTTCAATATTTTTTCGACTAATTGCTCCCATGTTTTGCCTGTTGCTTTTTCGAGCATCAGCGCGGCCAATGTATAGCCCGCATTGGAATACCGAAATTCTTGGTTTTCGCCATTGGCGGCAGGATTTAGCGTCAGTACAAATTTGCCAAAGGCTTCGCGTTGCTGCTGCTTGTTACCTGTAAATTTCGGAATTTCGGGGTCTTCAAAGCCCTGAAACGGCCAAATATGCGCCCGATGCGAAAGCAATTCTTGTAGCGTAATATTCTGATAATCAGCTTTTGAATCTTTTTTCCATTCTGGGAATAAATCAAAAAAACGGCTCGACCATTGCAACTTACCTTGTTCCACACATTTAGCTGCCAAAAAAGCAGTCAGGGCTTTGGTATTAGAACCCAAATGAAAACGGTCGGAAAGTGTGGCCGTATCGGGTAAGTTTACGGAATGTTTGCCAAGTGCTTGTATTTCAAGAACTTTGTCGCCTGTAACCACCACATAACTTAGCTCAGGGATTTGGTGTGCCTGACGAATGGAATCAGCAAAATGGCGCGTGCGCTGAGCTAAAGAAATTGTTTGGGTCGAAAGGACGAAAGCGAATAAAAATAGTGTTTTTTTCATTTTATAAAAATACGCGTTTTAAAATTTCAACTACTCTATTTTCATGCTTCACGTTTGCCCAACTTGGCCGCAATCGCACTGATAATCAGCAACTGGAAGGCATGAAAAAGCATGAGCGGCAACAAAATAATTCCCACCGAAGCCGAACCCGCAAACAAGATTTTGGAGAAAACCGTGCCGTGAACTAAGGATTTTTTTGTACCACAAAACTGCGCCGTAATGCGGTCTTCTATGCTAAAATTCAGGGCATTAGCGATTTTTCCTATCAAAAAATACACGCCATAAAACAGCCCCAACACTGCCACCGAAATCACGGCCATATCCGACCAATGCACCGTCTGGAAAATATGTTGCTCAAAGGATTCGGAAAAACTTTTGTAGATAATCAGCAAAATAACTGACTTGTCGAAAAGCGTCAGGTACTCGTTGTATTCTTTGGCGTATTGGCCGCCCCAGCGTTGCAGCAGCAAACCCAGCACCACAGGCAACAAAATGCCTATCAACAGTTTTAGATAAACGTCGGAAAGGTCATAACCCGCCGTACTGGTATTTTGGAGCAAAACGCCCATCCACAACGGCGTAATCACAATGCCAATGAGTCCCGAAATACTGGCGTTAAAAATGGCCGCAGGCATATTGCCTTTGGCAATTGAAACCATTACCACCGACGAGGAAACCGTAGAAGGCAAAGCCGCCAAAAACAGCAAAGCCAGCCACAAAGTTTGTTGTTGGGCGATAGGCAAAGCCGCTGTTTTGGCCAAACCATAAGCCGAAAGCACCAACACAGGAAACAACAAAAACGTAGATAACTGTATGACTACGTGTAGTTTATAGTTTTTGAGTCCCGACTTTAGTTTGTCTGGACTTAGCTTTAATCCATAAAAAAAGAAAATCAACGAAACACCTACTTCGCCGATAGTGTCCAGCGGAATGGGACTGCTTTTACTTCCCCATTGCGGGAAAAAATAAGCAATAATAATGGTAAGGATGATGAAAAGAACGAATCTGTCAATGTTGATTTTCATGGAAAGAATAATATGTGAGGCAATAATTTTTTAACTAAAACTAAAGTTAGGCGTTTGCCGCCGATAATGGCCAACGCCTAAGCAAATTTTAAGACAGTGTTTTGTGTTGCTGCCTGTATTGCGAAGGGCTTTGGCCATAGCATTTTTTAAAACTTTTGTAAAAATGGCTCTCGTCCGTATAGCCAAATAGGTGCGCTATTTCCGAAAAAGATAGTTCCGTTTTGGCAACTTTTTCGCCTATCAACTCCAAGCGATGTTCCGTGATGTATTGCTTGACGGCCTTGCCCGTTTGCTTCCGAAAATAAATCCCCAATTGGTTGGGTGTGGTATTAAATTTTTCGGCAATGTATTCTAAACCAAGCATTTGAGGCGAAAGTAAATGTTTGTGTATGTGTTTGAGAATCAAAGAAATATTTTTTTGTGGCGGAAGTGTTTCCCGATGCGGGTAATCCAAATTGCGTTCGATAATGCCGACCAAACAAATCAACTGGAAATAACATAGGTTTTCGTTGCAGACAATATCTTCGCTCAACTGGCACAAAATCGTTAAAATCTGCTCGGCAAGGGTGCGGTCTTTGCCCGAAAATGCAACTTTAGGATTGATGGGTAATTGCGCTTTGAACAAAGCAACTGCTTTTCCGTTGGAGTTGTCTATGAGTTCTTTGAGTTTGAGGCGGGCTTTTTCTGTAACTCTTATCAAAATCACCTCCGAAGGTTCGATGATGTCAAAAGAATGTTCTTCGCCTGTTCTGACAACAAATAAATCGCCAGCCACAAATGGGATTTTTACTTTCTCTTTAAAGTGATTGCCTGCTCCTGATACAATATATATCATCTCAAAATAGTCATGCACTTGGTCTGCAACAAACTGACGCTCTACCTGTTGCCGCTGTACGAACACGGGGACATATTGCTGGTCTTTTTTTGCCATATACAAAATATATTATGTGTAAAATTACCAAAAATTGGTGTAAATGTACAGGTATATCATTAGTGTTTGTATGCTACTTTGCATAAGTAAATACAAGGATATATTTTATGTCTGAACAAATGACCCACGAAGAACGACCTGTCGGAATGCAGGCTATCTTGACCGTAAAAGAAAAAATATTCCTAACACCTCATTATATCCGTATCGTGTTGGAAGGCGAAGGCGTTGCCAACTTTGAGCACGCTCGCGTAGGCGACAACAACAAAATCATTGTACCCGAAACGCCTACATCGCCGATTGTGCTGCCCGATTTTTCGCGCGGAGGTCGTGGTGGAGCAAGTGGCGGCGGCAATCGCCCCATTGTGCGCACTTATACGTTGCGGGCACTGGATTTGGCCAACAAACTCATGACCATTGATTTTGTGGCACATGGAGACAATGGCCCCGCTTCGCGCTGGGCAATGCAGGCCAAAGCAGGCGACCAATTAGGCGTTTTGATGAAAGTAAAAGACAAACAATTGTTTGCCGTAGCCGATTGGTATTGCTTGGTGGCGGACCATACCGCACTGCCCGTAGTAAGTGTTATTTTGGAACAATTGCCAGCCTCAGCACGCGGGAAAGCCATTATCGAAGTGCATAGCCCCGACGATGTTTTGCCTTTGCAAAAGCCTGAAAATGTAGAAATTATCTGGACATTTAATGCTGAAGCAGGCGCAAAAACAACGCTGCCCGCATTTCTTAGTCAAGAAAATTGGGCAGACTATGCAGGAAGTAAATTTGTATTTGCGGCAGCCGAACAAAGTGCTATCGCTGTCATACAGCAGCTTTTAAGAAACAATACGGCCTTAGAACGCCATGAATGGCAAACCTATTCTTATTGGAAATATGGGCAATCAGAAGATACGTCTTCAGAAGAGAGACGCTCTATGTCTCGGAGGCCTTAAAGATATGGAGCTACGCTTGTTGGCTAGCTCCCCAAAACTATTCTCTTAAACTATAACCAAACCTTTACATTGCTTGTGCATGAGCAAATTTTGAGAATTAGCTAAGATACTTTTGCTTCAAAGTACTCTTCTCAACAGAATTTTGCCCCTTACAATACAAACTTGTACCGTGAGGGGCAATTTCTTTTTAGGTATAAAAAGCTGATTTAAAATATTTTATCTAAAAATTTAAACTCGGCCTGATACGGCACAGCATTAGGTTTTACCTCCTCGCCAAAACGCATGATTTGTGGGCTTTGGAGCTGAAACGCTGGCCATGGCGGTAAGGTTTGGCCGTTAGGGTTTCCGTTGCGGGCAAAATTGACCCAATACGACGACATCATTTCCGAAAGCTGAAAATCCCACGCCGTAAAAGGCCTGTTCCAGTAGTGGAGCGTATGCAGCGCGTAGCTAAATTCGGCAGAATGAAACGCCCCAAAATCGGGTTCGCCTGCGGGTTTGTGCGTAAACCAATACAAAAATACCTTGTTTTTGCCCGTCTTGGCCTGTTCGCGTGCCCACGAATAGCTATGCCAACCAAACGAAAACTGATTTAGTAACTTCTCGGATTCGGTGGCTTGCGCGTCGGTGGCGGCTGGGAATATTTGCAAAATACTATCGGCTTGGTCGGGGTACTGTCGCCTGATTTTGGCCTGAAACTGCGCGGCAGTGAAGCGGTCAAACGAAACTCCATCGTCCAGATTCCAACCCGTAAGCAAAGGCGCATCATTTTGGGCGGCGGCCTCAAACACAGTGCGCACGTCGGGCACTACCACTTTATCACAAGTTACACTCCAACGGCCTGTCATTTTTTGCAGCGAATCGGCAGGCAATTGGCGCAACTGCTCCACAGACGCGAGGCCTAACTGTTGGGTGAGGCGCAAACCTGCGGCTTCGTTGTTTTCCAGCGACCTAAATTTCCCTTCTTTATTGAAAGAAAAAACACCACCGCTTTGCGCTATTACTTTGGAAAACAAACCTTTAGCCAACGGCGAAACCATCAGGGCGCAAATGCTATGCGCTCCCGCCGACTGTCCCGCCACCGTAACATTGGAGGAGTCGCCGCCAAAAGCCGCAATGTTTTGTTTCACCCAGCGCAACGCCTGCATCTGGTCAAGTAAGCCATAATTTCCAGAAGTATGCTTGGGATTTTCGGCAGAAAGTTGCGGGTGCGCCAAAAAACCAAATACGCCTAAGCGATAGTTAATCGTCACGAAAACAACGCCTTTGCGTGCCATTTGCTCACCATCGTAAAGCGACACTGTGCCCGACCCGCTCACAAATCCGCCGCCATGTATCCAGACAATAACGGGGCGTTTTTCGGTGGTTTGTTTGGCCGCCGTCCAGACGTTGAGGTACAGACAATCTTCGCTAATGGGCTGCTCTGGTGCCAAAAACTCGCGCGTCCAGCAATAAAAAGGGCGCGGCGTGCCTTGCATGGCCGAAGGCGGCGGCATTTGGCACTGTTTTACGCCTTTCCAAGCGGCGGCGGGTAGGGGAGCTTTCCAGCGCAAAGCCCCGACGGGCGGCGTGGCATACGGAATCCCCATAAAGATTTTTACTTCTTTGTCGGGAGTAGTTTTGCCCGAAATAAAACCCGATTGAGTCGGCAATTTTTGGGGATTAATGAGAGTCGGCGGCTCGGCTGCCGAACGATGGCCAATGCTCATGGTAGCAAGTAATAATCCAAGTTTTTGGGTTAGTTTCATAGGGTTTTGGTATCTGTAAAAGATTTGGCGTAGTAGAGCCAAAGATATGTTTTTTGTGAAAAAGAAGATAACAATACAAACGCTATACTGCCACAAAGTGTCAATTTCTGACACGCTGACCAAGAGTAGAATAGCTTATTTACATAACTTTCAAAAGAAAAAGTCTTACATTTACGGGAAAAGAGTTTTCGTAACACTGATTCTTTCGTCATATATTCTATATAAATACTCCTCGTTAAAACAATGAAACAACACAAAAACAAATGGCTTTGGGCTGGCTCGCTGCTCTGTGCGGCAGTGGGTTTGGGCGCGTGCCAAGACTGGAAAGACTTGGCCGACGTGAAAGTAGGCAAATGGAATAGCGAATGGGCTATCCCTGTGCTGGACGCTGACATTTCCCTTGCCGACATGATCAGCAAGAAAAAGGGCAACCTTACCATTACGGAAGATGCCAACGGTTTTTATACGCTGCTCTACAAAGATGAGTTTGTGAGCGAAACCGCCGAAAGTTATTTTTCTATTCCCAACCAAACGCTTCCGAGCGTCAATTTTAGTTCGCCGACTACTGGCACAGTGCCCGCAGGCCAAACCATCAACCTCGCCGACCAAAGCCAAACCGTAAGCTTTAGCGTAGCCGCCGCCGACCAAAAACTACGTTACATAGACCTGAAAGCAGGCACTTTGAATTTCAGTGCGACAAGTTCTTTCAAACATAACGTTTCGCTTATCGTGTCCTTGCCGTCACTAACCAAAAACGGAACAGCTTTTACCAAAACATATACGTTCACCTCCAACGGCACAAGCACACCCGCCGCCGTGAACGATGCCATAGATTTGAGCGGCTATCGCCTCGACCTGACTGGCGGCACGACTTCGGGGGCAAATCAGTTTACCTACACGCTCAAAGCCAGCATCACGACAGTGAGCAACAGCATTTCCAGCACCGACCGCATCACCGTGAACGCGAATGTTTCCAGTCCTAAGTTTTCGTATTTGGAAGGTTATTTGGGGAAATTTACGGCTTTCAGCCAACGCGATTCGGTGTTTTTGAGCATTTTTGATAGCAAATTGGCAGGTCAAGTATTTTTGGAAGATCCCAAATTGCGCATGACCATCGACAATTCTTTTGGAGTCGGGGCCAGAACCAGCATTACCAACCGCATCGGCAAAGCCAACTATTCCGCTGACTCGGTTTTGCGTTTTTACGGTACGGATTTGTTAAGTCCTTTTGACATTGCCGCCGCCGTAACACGTGGCCAAGTGGTAAGCAGCACGGTAGAAGCCAACAAAACAAACTCAAATATTCAGGGCGTACTCAATCCCGCACCGCGTGAAATTATTTACGACGCGTCAGGCATTATCAATGGCCAAACGACGAGCCAATCCCTTACTAATTTTGTAGTGGATACGAGTCGTATTCGCGTAAAATCGGAAGTTGAAATTCCGTTTGAAGGCCGCACAATGGAATTTTATACGATTCACGATTCCAGCGACGTAACATTGCCGCAAAACAACAACATTGAAAATGTACAGATGAACATTTATGCCAACAACGGCTTTCCTGTGGAAGTTGATGCGCAAGTGTATTTCCTTGATGCCAACGAAAATCCCATCGACTCCATTTTCACGGAACGCGGCCACAACGGCAAATTGTTTTTGTTGGATAAAGCAGTGGACACCGACGGCAACGGCAAAGTAGATGCTTACGAATCTAAAAAGACTGAACGTCAGTTTGTAATGGATAGCGTGCGTTATAAATTCTTGCGCGACAATGCCAAGAAAATCCGCATTTTCGGACGTTTCCGTTCCGATGGTGCAGAAAACAATAAATCCATTAAGATTTACTCGTATTACAGACTTAAAATGAAAGTTGGCGTAATTATGAATATGGAAATGGGTGGTTAAAATCCTTGTTTTCAGTTATTTAAAATTAAATTTTTGATCAAAGATTTTGACCATGAAAAAAATATTTACTTACTCATACATACTGCTGGCTTTGCTACTGTTGCGCGTACAAACGGCGCAGGCGCAACACGAACTGACGATGCCTTTCATGCACAACCTCATGCAAAGTGCTTACACCAACCCGACCCTTGTGTCCGAATATAAAGTTTCGGTGGCTGTCGCGCCGTTTTTTCCGTCGGTTTCGGCGGGGATTCGCAATACGGGTTTTTCGCTGAAAGACCTTTTGCGCAACGACACGATTTATTTACCCAAAATGTTGCCTAAGCTCAAATCGCATAATTATTTGTACACGGGCACTTCGCTGGAATGGCTGGCCGTGCGCATCAAAGCCGATAATTTGCACTGGTCTTTCAACATTACCGAGCAAATCAATGCGCGTATTTCGTACCCCGACAACTTCGCGCGTTTTGCCATAAACGGTAACCATACGGAAGAATTTTACCAAAAAACGGCTTATTTCAAAGGGCTTGGCCTCAATGCCATGCACTACCGCGAGTTTGCCGTAGGCCTTACGGTGGACGAATGGGACAACAAACTCATTTTTGGCGGACGTGCTAAAATGCTTTTTGGCAAATCCAACGCCTACACCAGCAAAACCGACGTAAATGTATTTTCGGCGGATACGCTTATTCATTTGGATAATGACGTGATACTGAACACGTCTTCGCCTTGGGACACTGGCGGCACAACGACGGCCAAAAAGTATATGTTCAACAACCGTAACATTGGTTTTGCGCTTGATGGCGGCGTTTCTTTCGAACCCAATACCAAATGGAAATTTACGTTCACGTTCAATAATGTTGGGTTTATTCGCTGGAAAGACCATGTTACAAACCGCCGTATGCGTGCCAATGTGGCGTATTCGGGCGTAAAATTGCAGTCTATCATTCTGAATCAATCCGAACAATACAATAAATCCAACGTAGATTTTGATATTACAAAAGACTCACTGAGCAAGCGTTTTGAGCCAGAAGAAACGCACGATAGCTATGTTACGCCGCTGGTTGGCCAAACGTATTTTTTGGCTGAATATAAAATTGATAAAAACAGCGAAGTGGGCGGTGGCGTGTATGCCGAATATTTTCAGGGTGTGCGCACGTCTTGGACGCTTAATTATCAACGTCGTTTTGGGCGTGTATTCAATCTGATTGGTAGCTATTCTGTCCACAACCGCACTTTTGATAATATTGGATTGGGTACGATGCTCAAATTAGGAAATGTTCAGTTGTATTTTGTGGGCGACAACCTCATCGGGATTGCACGCGGTACCAATGCCCATAATTTTAACCTACGTTTTGGGCTTAATTTCGTGATGGGCTTGGCCAAACCTGATTTATAACAGAATCAAATCTATTTAGCAATCACAAAATAAAATCAAGATGCCACGCCTACGGCGTTTGTGGTGTGTTATATCGCTTTGAGCTACAAAGGTTTCAATCCTAACGGATTTATTTCAAAATAGATTAAAACCTTTAGGTTTGGTATCTTGGTAGTAATGAATGCTAAGGAAAAGATACCACGCCTATGGCGTTTGTGGTGTGTTATATCGCTTTGAGCTACAAAGGTTTCAATCCTAACGGATTTATTTCAAAATAGATTAAAACCTTTAGGTTTGGTATCTTGGTAGTAATGAATGCTAAGGAAAAGATACCACGCCTATGGCGTTTGTGGTGTGTTATGTTGCTTTGAGCTACAAAGGTTTCAATCCTAACGGATTTATTTCAAAATAGATTAAAGCCTTTAGGCTTGGTATCTTGGTAGTAATGAATGCTAAATAAAATCAAGATGCCATGCCTACGGCGTTTGTGGTGTGTTATGTTGCTTTGAGCTACAAAGATTTCAATCCTAACGGATTTATTTCAAAATAGATTAAAGCCTTTAGGCTTGGTATCTTGGTAGTAATGAGTTTTAGGTATGAGAAAAACGCCGTAGGCGTGACATCTTCAAGGGGCTTTAATCTCCTACTAACTCAAATTGGGCGAAGTTTTTACAATTCTGCGCCACTTCCTTTACCGATTTTGACTCTGTTATTCCCTTATTCCGCTAAGATTCTTTAAGATTTTAGCGGAGTTTTTATTTTACAAATAACTAAAAATCAATTGATTGTGTTTTTGGCTAAAAAATATTTTTGAAAATAATTTTACTACGCAATTAGGTTGCGTAGTGCGTTTTCACCTTTGTATCACCAACACGGAACAACAACCATTACAACTTAAATAAAATTAGTCATGCTATTCAATTGGTTAAAAAAAGGGGCAAAAAAAGTAACAAACCACGAAGGCGCAACCGCTTACGCACTCTCGCCAGCGTTGGAACTTTACACGGCGGTCGTTACGGCATCTTTGAGCGACAACTTCTACGAAAAAGGAAGCGAACGTTTGGAGCGTATCCGCCAACTCATTGGCCAAAATAAGCCTGAATTTGTGCTGCAATTGGCCATTTATACACGCCAAAAAATGCACTTGCGCAGCGTGCCTTTGGTGTTGCTGGTGGAGGCTGCCCCTTTGTTGAGTGGCGACTTTTATTTGAGCCGTGCCATTGGCCAAGTGATTTTGCGTGCCGACGAAATTACGGAACTGTTGGCTTACTACCAGTTTGCCAACCAACGCAAAGGCGTGAAAAAACTCAACAAACTTTCCAAACAAATACAAAAAGGTTTGGCCAAGGCTTTCAACCGCTTCGACGAATACCAATTTGCCAAATATGACCGTCAAGGGGCGGAAATCAAGTTGCGTGATGCCTTGTTTTTGGTTCACCCAAAGGCAAAAAACGAAGCGCAACAAGAGATTTTCAACAAAATAGCCGCCCAAACGCTGGCCACGCCATACACATGGGAAACAGAACTTTCGGCCTTAGGGCAACAAACTTTCGCTAACGACCAAGAACGCCGCCGCGCCGTGTGCGCCAAGTGGGAAGAGTTGATTTTCAGTGGGAAATTGGGTTATATGGCCATGCTTCGCAACTTGCGCAACATGCTGGAAGCCAATATTTCGGCAGAAGCTATCGGGCGAGTAGCCAACACGTTGGCCGAGCCTGCGGCGGTGGCAGCAGCCAAACAATTGCCTTTTCGTTATTTGTCGGCATATCGCGAACTTTTGGCCAACGAAAAAACAAACCGCGAGGCCACCCAAAGACTAATAGAAGCCTTAGAAATGGCCGTGCGCCATACGGCAGCCAATATTCAGGGTTTTGATGCAAATACGCGTGTGTTGGTGGCCGCCGACGTGTCGGGGTCGATGCAAACGCCTATTTCCCAAAAAAGTAGCGTGATGCTCTACGACATTGGCCTGATGTTGGCGATGCTTTTGCGTAACCGTTGTCAAAATATCGAAACGGGTATTTTCGGCGATACGTGGAAAATCGTGCCAATGGAAAGCAAACGCATTTTGCACAACGTGCAAGAGTTCTACCGCCGCGAAGGCGAAGTAGGTTACTCAACCAACGGACATTTGGTGATAAAAGATTTGCGTGCAAGAAATGCCATCATGGATAAAGTGATGATTTTCACGGATTGCCAATTGTGGAACTCGACGCAAGACGGTTCTACTTTGCAAGAAGAATGGAAACAATACAAACGTATTGCACCAAAAGCCAAATTGTATTTGTTCGACTTGGCGGGACACGGTAACACGCCAGTGGACAGCCTCCGCGACGATGTGTATTTGTTGGCGGGTTGGTCGGACAAAATATTTGAGATACTCAACGCCATCGAACAAGGCCAAAGTGCTTTGGACAAGATAAAGCAAATTTCTTTGGAAGACGAAAACTAAAGAAAGGCGCGTAACGACATAAAAGCAGTGTCGTAGAAAAGAGTTACTTCGACTGGAAAAATCGTTTGGTGCAAGTTCGAGCCTTGCCGCAGGCGCAAGTCTGTGTAGTTTAATTGGTAGAACATTACTCTTTTCGCTTGTTACCTGCTTTTTACCACCAAGAAAACAGTGCCGTAAAAGAGAGTTACTTCGACTGTTAATCGGGAGTTGCAAGTGCAAATCTTGCCGCAAACTTCGGTTTGTGTAGTTTAATTAGCCAAAACGCCATACTCTTTTTGCCTTTTGCCTGTTTTTATTTTAAATAAATAATTGATATTAAAGACATTAGGAGTAGTGTCGTAAGAAAGAGATACTTCGAATGGCTGGTACATGAGCCTCTGCAAGTTCGAATCTTGCCGCAAACTTCGGTTTGTGAAATATCATGGCTCTTTCTGGCTGTAGCCTGCTCTTAACCCCAAAGAAAAATAGTGCCGTAGAAAAGAGTTACTTCGCCTTCCACGCGGGAGTTGCAAGTTCGAGTCTTGCGCAAACTTCGGTTTGTATAGTTTAATTGGCTAAAATACCTAAACGTTCTTTTTTCGCCTTTTGCCTATTTTTCTTTTTTCAATAAAAAAATAGCGGTTTGCGCCGCGCTGATACGGAGGGTTGGTGCCGTCGTTGGGAGTTACTTCGTTTGGGTCGAATCTTTATACTCCCGACACTTGTTGCCCACTCTGTTATTTGATGGAAAAAGTACCAACCGAAATGCCGTAGTAACGAGATTCATCGCAGCTTAGGAGGTAGGGTTTCGGCCTTTGCAGGTCGGAAAGAGGTGCAAATCCTCAACGCGTAGGCCTCCGTCTCGGAGCGATTGTTGCTTTTGACTGGTACTTTTTAAAAGGTGTCATTTAAGTTTCAGCCCCAACGCGTTGGCTTCTTTGAGCCATTTGGCGCGTTGCGTGTCGGCGGATTTGCGGACAATGCCAAAATAACTCACGCGCACGGGTTTTACACCACAAAACTCTAAGGTTGCTTTCCGCAACTGGTTTACACTTGGCCTGCCATACACGAGCCAATAATACCAACTGGGTTGGTCGAGTGTGGCCAGGATACGCGCCGTTTTGCCTTTGAGCAAGCCTTCGGGCAGCGGCGAGTTTTCGCGATACCGAAACGCCATATTGGGCAAAAACAAACGGTCAATAAAACCTTTGAGCAAAGCAGGCAGCCCACCCCACCAAACAGGATGCACCCAAACCAAATGTTCCGCCCACTGGATTAGCTCCCAAGCCTTCAGCAAATCGGGTTCTAATTCGGTGCGAAGGCTATAGCCTCCTGCCAAATTCGGATTAAAATCCAGTTCGTTGAGATTGAGCATTTGCACGTGTGCGCCTGCCGCTTCCGCGCCTTTGCGGTAGCTTTCGGCCAATGCAAAATTGAAACTTTCAGCGTAAGGATGGCCGTTGATAACAAGTATTTTCTTCATACCCAAACAATAGATAAGCGACTGATAAATAGATTTTTAACTGGCGCAAATGTAGAAGAAAGTTTTGCACACGCAAAGGACAAAAGTCCTCAAAAAAGCTAAGGCATCAGTTCGCGGCGCAAGCGGCTCAAATGGCGGCGCGTAATTCCCAGAAATGATGCCAAATATTGTACGGGGATTTGCTGAATGTAATGCGGCTGCTGCGTCAATAGCTTTTGGTATCGTTCGGCGGCTTTGTCTTTTTGCAAAGAAAAAACACGCTGTTCGAGTTCCATGTATTGCTGTTCGAGCAATATTTTGTTGGCCATCAACCAATTAACATTTTGGTTAATAAGTGTTTCAAAATCTTTTTTAGCAAAAATAATCAGTTCGGTTTGGGCAAGAGCCTGTATGTTTTCGGGCGTGGGACGGCCACTAATCAGCGAAGAAAGTGCCGTAATCAGAATGTTATCAAACAACAGACAATAAGTCATTTCTTCGCCGTCGGCGGTGGTATAAAACGACCGCAAAATTCCTTTTTCCACAAAAGCAATTTGCTCACAAACTTGGCCTTCTCGAACAAAAAACGCGCCTTTGGGCAATGTTTGGCGGCTACTCACTTGTTCCAAAGCCGTAATATCTTGCTCGGTAAGCACGCCCAAACTTCTAAAAAACTCGCGCATCTGCTACATTATCCAAAAGCTCAACCACAGCACAAACAACCCCAAAGCATACCAAACGTATTGTTGTACGTTGCCGTTTTGGGGCGAACGAACCACACCGCCCAGCGTGCGGCCAAGCCAAACGAGCAAATGAATTGTGCCATCCACCAAAAAGCGGTCAATAAACCCAATCACGTGCGCGAAAACCACCACTATTTTAGAAAAAATATTTACCGAACCACTTACGCGCGTCTCGTCGAAATGCGCCACCGCCGCCGAAAGTTTGAGTATAGGATTTATAAAAAGCGTTCCGATAAAATAACGTTTGTGTTTGTCTATGTACGCCAATTGCTCCGTGCAATACAACAGCGGTTTGATAACCGTCAGTTCAAAGAAGCGTTGCAGGCTTTTTTGGGTCGTAAAATTGGCCAGACGATGCACTGGCGCAATAATTATTTTTCGATAAAATTGATTGATATAAAACTGGTTTTCAAGTAATTGGTTTACTTTTTCGGCTAAAGGCATGGCCACATGTAGGCCGTAATGCGTGCAAGCCACACAGAAACCAACCACCGCCGCCAGCAGCGAAGCCGCCAGCACAAAACCATGTCCGTGTACGTGCGCGGGGCTGTGGCCTTGCCAAAACCAACTACCCGAACCGTCCAGCGGATTGACCGAAAATACGATAAACGTACTTAAAGCCGCCAGCATCAAAGTCGGCACGCGCATCGGCAACGGCACTTCTTTTACTTTTTGCAAAAGCCCCGCCGAATGCCAGTGTTTTTCCAACTGAAATTCGCCCCAAAACACCAAATACCATTGGCGCATCATATAGAAAGTAGTCAGCGAAGCCGTAAACAACAACACCGCAGGCACAAGCCAAGCCAGCCAAAAACCGCTATGTTGCGCCCACGAAACCGTAGCCAACAAAATCGTTTCTTTGGATAAAAAACCCGACAAAAACGGCAAGCCAGCCAAAGCCGCCGCCGCCGTCGTGTAGGCCACAAACGTAAACGGCAAAGCCTTGCGCAAACCACCCATCAGGCGCATATCTTGGGCATCAAAATGCGCGTGTTCTTGTCCCCATTGCTCGGCGCGATGCGCCAAATCGTGCAGCGCATGAATCACCGAACCAGCACACAAAAACAAACCCGCTTTAAAAAACGCGTGCGTAAGCAAGTGAAACATAGCCGCTTGCGGTGCGCCTACGCCAATGGCCACCACCATATAACCCAGTTGCGAAATAGTCGAGAAAGCCAAAACGCGCTTAATATCCGTTTGGCGCGTGGCCGTCAGTGCCGCAATAAGCATCGTGATACAGCCCATCAGTACAGCCAAATGCAGCACCAAGGGCGGCAATATCGCGTAAGTGCGCACCAACAAATAAATTCCTGCCGTTACCATCGTGGCCGCGTGTATGAGTGCCGAAACTGGCGTAGGGCCTTCCATCGCATCGGGCAGCCAGATTTGTAGCGGAAATTGTGCAGATTTGCCCGCGCAAGCCAACAAAAAACCCAAACCCGCCACCAACAGCAAAGCCGTCGAAACCACTTGCGTATTGGTTTGTAAAATTTGATTGATTTCGGTTAAAGAAACTGTTCCGAAGTTTGCCCAACACGCAAAAATGCCCGTCAGCAAGCCCGCATCGCCTATTCTATTGACCAAAAAAGCCTTTTTGGCGGCATTAGACGCGCTGTCTTTGGTGTACCAAAAGCCAATGAGCAAATACGAAGCAAAGCCCACCAACTCCCAGCACATAAACAGCGTAATGAGGTTGTCGGAAAGTACAAGGCCATTCATGGCGCACGTAAACAAAGCCAAAGCCGAGAAATAACGCGGCAAAGCTCCGTCGCCTTTCATGTATTGACCCGAAAACCAATGCACCAGTGCCGAGACAAACAAAATAATCGAAAGCATCATTAAGGCCATCGTGTCGGCGTTGAGGCCAACGCGAAACACCAAACTTTGCCCCATACTAAACCACGTAGTTTGTACAAACCAATGTTGCCCACCAAGCCACGCGCTACCGCCAGCGTAGAGCATCAGCACCGCCGAAAGACTCACGACTGCCGCCGAAAGGCGCGAAAGCCATTTGTCCGAAGGACGAAAAACATAAGCCGTCAGTATGTTCAGAAGCGGCAAAAAAGCCGCTACAAGAATTAGTAGTATCATTTCTACAAAAAATAAAATTGGGCTAAATGCTTGATGCTAAAGCCCTTTGAACCAAGCCTCACGCACTTTGAGTTGGGCGGGTGTGGGTTTGAGCATAGGCGTAATGCGATAACGTTCGGTGCTTTCTTGCAACTGTGCTTTGGCCTTGAGCGCGACGGTTTTCTTTTGGCCTTTGTTGTCCACGCGAGCCACTTTTACTTTGACTGCCTGCCCGTCTTTGGTGTTGTTGCGGTACTCGGTCAAAAGCGTTTCAATGTTGTCGGTGTTTACGGGTTTGCCTTGCAGCTCTACCAACACATCGCCCACTTGCCAACCCATGCTGCGACCAAAATCGTTCATGTTGCCGATATACGACACCACAACTTCCCGATTGCCTTTGTACTCAAGACTAATTTTGCCCAAAGATGGCTCTTTTTTCTTTACATCTTTCTGGAAATCATAACCCGCAAACGCCAACGATTCGGTAAACGGCAAAGGGCTTCCACCTTCCACATATTTACGGAAAAAATCGCCAACAGACGGGTGCGTCAGTGCCACGATTTCGGGAATAAGGTCATCGTCGCGGAAAGGTTTGCTTGCACCATATTTTTTGGCCAATTCGCTGATTACACGCTGCAAACCCATTTGGCCTTGTGTGTAATGGCGGATTTGCAAATCCAAACACCACGCCATCAACGCGCCTTTTTCATATACGTTGCTGTATTGGTCGGCGTATTCGTCCAACACATTTTTGCTTAGTTGGGTAAAAGAAAGTGAGTCTTCAAAAAGCTGTTCGGACATACTCATTTTCAGTTTCATGGTATTGAAAAAATCTTTTTGGCTAATCAGGCGGCTGACCAGTTGCACGTACAGCGAATTGTACTCGGTTACGCCTTCGTACAACCACAAATGTTTCGACATTTTGGGCGTGTTGTAATCAAAATCCGCGATTTCTTCCGAATGCAGCGTAAGCGGTGTAACGATATGGAAAAACTCATGTGCGCCCACATCCCGAATCTCACGCGCCAAAGCCTTCGGATTGCCGCCATCTACCAAATAATACAGCGAACTTTGCGAGTGTTCTAACGCGCCTTGCATGCCGTTTACAGGCAGCGAGGCACTCAAATACACCAAAAACGCATATTTACGCACAGGCAATTCGCCGCCCAAAAACTTTTCGATAGAAAGCAAAACTGTTTCTAATTCTTTGAGAATCACAGGGGCATAAGGTTGGTCTGTATTTTGCGAATACACCGAAACCAAAATTTTAGACCCGTGCAAAGCCAACGAAGCCGTATCGGGGCGGCAGTAAAGCAGTGGCGCGTCGGTGATGTTCATGTACGAATTGCTTTCGTAAAGGTCGGCAAAATCGTTGTGGCTGATGGGTTCTAAAGCCGTAGCCCCATAAAATGCTTTGGGTTTGCGCACATGCAGGCGGTAAATGGCTTTTTTTAGTCCATCAAAATAACCCAAAAAGGCGTGCGTATTGAGCAAAAAAACGTCTTTCTCAAAGTCTGAGCCTGCGGGCTGAAACACATAATTTTGTTGTAGTGGCGCGTCGAACGTGTCATCTACTTTGTACGTGATTTTGTAGAGCTTATTGGCGGGGCTTATTTTCCAAGAATTAGAATCAAGGCGCGTAACCGTCAGGGCTTTATTTTGCTTATCAAAAGCCTGAAAATCTTTGACGAATCGGCCAAAATCGTATTTTTTGTACGTGCCAGGTACGATTTTGGGAACACGATACACCGCTTCGGGCGTGCTGAGTACGGGACAAATCAACTCAACGGCGAGGCGGTCGGCTTGTTCTTGGTAAGTGGTCAGGTCAATAGAGAATTGATACTTGTTATCTTGAGTTTGGGCAACAGCTCCCAGCGCATAACAAAAGGAGATGAAGGTAAAAAATAGACTTTTTTTGAGGTTCATAGTACGAAAGAAAAGGTAGAAACAACGCCAAAACGTTAGATGGGCAAATTTGGTATAATTTTTCGGTTCTTCTACAAGATTGCACAAAAAGAAAAGCCCCCGCGCCTTTTTGTGATAGTCGGTGGAATATGCCTTATATTCGTGCCGCGAAGATGGCCAAGCAAATGCGACTATTTGCTCCCGACGCAATACTTTATGAAAAAACAAGTCAAATTATCGAATGGCCAGCAAATCGCCTACACGGATTCTGGAGACGGAAACGTCATGGTTTGGGTGCACGGCCTTACCAGCTACAAAGAAATTTGGGAACGAAATATTCATACGTTCAGTAAATATTTTCGTTGTGTGGCCTTAGACCTGCCAGGGCACGGCGAGTCGGCCAACGCCGCCATTGGCGCGACATACAGCCCCCAGTTTTTTGCCGATACGCTTTTTTTGTTTTTGGAAGAATTGAAAATAAACCGCTGCACACTCGTCGGCCACTCGATGGGCGGACAAGTGGCACTGCTGGCGGCCATCCAAAAGCCCGAACTTTTTTCGGAAGTCGTGCTCGTCGCGCCTGCGGGTTGTGAGCCGTTCACGGAAACCGAAAAAATATTGTTGCAACGCTACTCCTCGGTGGGCATTGTGGGGGCTTCGTGGTTTGGTCAAACCATGCTGAACCTGAAAAGCCATTTCGGAAAATTAAACGAACACGAACATCAGGCCTTAGAACGTCTGGCACGTTTGCACGAGAGTCGCGGCATCGCGGAACTGGCCGTTTTGCTCTCGCAATGTATCGCGGGAATGCTCAACCAGTCGGTTATTGAGCAATTGCCCCAAATCAAAATCCCTGTTTTGTTGATTTTTGGAAAAGAAGACAAACTCATTCCCAACAAACTCATACACGGCACGATGACCACCGAAGAAATCGCCCGAAACACCGCTGCCGCCATTCCGAATTGTAAGCTAAAACTCTGGGACGAAGCAGGCCATTACGTGCAATACGAATATGCCGCCGCCGTGAACATGGAAATTTATAAGTTTATGAACCGAAAAATATTTACAACCTAACAGATTATTTTGCTGTACGCACGGGTAATTTTGTTTTACGAACGAATAGTTTTGCTGTACGCACGGGTAATTTTGCTTTATGAACGAATAATTTTGCTGTTCACACGGGCAATTTTGCTTTATGAACGAATAGTTTTGCTGTACGCACGGGTAATTTTGTTTTACAAACGAATAATTTTGTTGTACGCACGGGTAATTTTGCTTTATGAACGAATAATTTTGCTGTTCACACGGGTAATTTTGTTTTATGAACGAATAATTTTGCTATTCACACGGATAATTTTGTTTTACGAACGAGTAATTTTATAAATATTCCTTTTCTCTGCATTAATTCTTAACAATTTTCAAATAAAATGGTACACCAATTCGAAACACAATTATCTTACGCACAAGCACTTGACGAGCAAGACGAGTTAAAACATTTCCGCGAGCGTTTCCACATTCCGCAAGCCGACAACGGAGAGCCTGCTATTTATATGTGCGGCAATTCGCTGGGGCTGCAACCCAAATCAGCCGCCGCCGCCGTAGCGCACGAGCTGGAACAATGGGCTCAAATGGGTGTTGAAGGACATTTTAGAGGCGAAACGCCTTGGTTCACGTATCATAAAGCGTTTGCTGAGCCTTTGGCGAAAGTGGTAGGCGCAAAACCCGACGAAGTAGTCGCGATGAACGTGCTAACCGTGAACCTGCATTTGATGTTGGTGTCGTTTTATCGCCCGACGGCCACGCGCTACAAAATCATTACGGAAGCGGGCGCATTTCCGTCCGACCAGTACGCCTTAGAATCGCAAGTTCGTTTTCATGGCTTCGACCCTGACGCGGCCATTGTGGAACTCAAACCACGCGCAGGCGAACACACACTTCGCACGGAAGATATTTTGCAAACGATTGCCGAAAATGCCGACTCGCTGGCCTTAGTGATGATGGGCGGCATCAATTATTACACAGGACAAGTATTTAATATGCAAAAGATTACGGCCAAAGCGCATGAAGTTGGTGCGGTCGCTGGCTTTGATTTGGCGCACGCGGCAGGCAACGTAACACTTGCCTTGCACGATTGGGACGTGGACTTTGCGGTTTGGTGTTCGTACAAATACATGAACGCAGGGCCGGGTGGCGTGAGTGGCGTATTTGTACATGAGCGACACGCCGAAAACACCGATTTGCCACGCTTTGCGGGTTGGTGGGGACACAGCGAAAAAGAACGTTTTCAGATGAAAAAAGGCTTTAAGCCCATGTACGGCGCAGCAGGTTGGCAGCTCAGCAACGCGCCAGTATTGCACATGGCTCCGTATAAGGCCTCTTTGGCGATTTTTGAGGAAGCGGGCATGAGCCGACTCACCGCCAAAAGTCGTTTGCTGACGGGATATTTAGCCTTTTTGTTGGGGCAAATTGAGCATATCAAAATTGAAATTATTACACCAGAAGACCCCGCACAACGCGGTTGCCAACTTTCGATGATAGTAGAAAATGGCCGTCAAGTATTTGATTATTTGGTGAGTAATGGCGTAATCGGCGACTGGCGCGAACCTAACGTAATTCGTCTTTCGCCTGTGCCATTATACAACCGCTTCGAGGACGTATATCGTATCTACGAAATATTGACGCGATTCAAACAATAATTTTCCTATAAAAGAAAAAACGCCTTTCAGTAAAACCAACTTACCGAAAGGCGTTTTTTGTAGAACTACAAATATGTTATTTTCTAAACTGAAATTTAATTTGAATACTTTTACCCAAACTACACTTCCTCGAACATAGTTTTGATTTCTTCCACGTACTCGCGCGAGTTGGACAGGCGCGGCACTTTGTGTTGTCCGCCGAGTTTGCCTCTGCGCTTGAGCCATTCGTAAAACGTGCCTTTCGGCGCAACGTGTATGAGTGGAGCTTGTAGCGCAATATCTTGGTAGCGTTTGGCATCATAATCCGAATTGATTTCGCGGAGTTTTTGGTCTAAAATCTGCGTAAACCCCGCCAAATCGTCGGGTTGCTTTTCAAACTCAATAATCCATTCGTGGCCGCCTTTGCCGTTGGTTTGCATGAACACAGGCGCAGCCGTAAAATTGCTAATGACCGCGTGTGTTGCTTGGCAAGCCTGCGCAATACCTATTTCGGCATTTTCCACGATGAGTTCTTCCCCAAACGCATTGATAAAATGTTTGGTACGACCCGAAACTTTTACACGAAACGGTTTGAGGTTTGTAAATTTGATGGTATCGCCAATCATGTATCGCCACAAACCACCGTTTGTACTGATAATGAGGGCATAATTTTTATTTAATTCTACTTCGTCCAGTCCTAAGGTTTTGGGGAATAACTTGCCCACTTCATCCATTGGCGCAAACTCATAGTAAATGCCATAGTCGAGCATCAGCAACATTTCGTCGGTCAGGCTCAAATCGTCCTGAATCCCAAAGAAACCTTCCGAAGCGTTGTAAGTTTCCAAATAACTCATTTTTGGGTCAGGAATCATTTGCTTAAAAAGCTCCCGATACGGCGTGAAAGACACCGCCCCATGCAAAAATACTTCTAAGTTTGGCCAAACCTCGTGCAATGTTTTCGCGCCTTTTATTTCCATGACGCGTTGCAAAAGCACCACCATCCACGTAGGCACACCCGACAGACTGGTTACGTCCACGCTGAGCGTCTCTTCTGCTATTTTTTCAATTTTTTCTTCCCATTTGTCCATCAAAGCCACTTCGATGCGTGGCGTGCGCATCCATTGCGCCCACGAAGGAAGATTTTTCATGATAATGGCCGATACGTCTCCGAAACGGACATCAGGATTTTGGTCAAAATGCTGGTAAGTGCCACCAATAGCCAAGTTTTTGCCATGCAGCACGCGCGTTCCTTCGCGGTTTTGCAAGTACAAACAAATCAGGTCTTTGCCGCCTTTGTAGTGGCATTGCTCCAACGATTCTTGCGAAACGGGAATGAATTTGCTGCGGGCGTTGGTCGTGCCCGAAGATTTGGAAAACCAATGAATCGGCGTAGGCCAAAGGATATTTTGTTCGCCCAACATCATGCGTTCGATGTAGGGATAAATATCTTCGTAAGTCGAAACGGGTACGCGTTCTTTGAAAGCGCGAACCGATTTGATGTCGGCATAGCCGTATTTTCGCCCCCACTCTGTGGTGCTTGCTTGCTCGATAATCGACTGAAAAATAGTTTGTTGCGTATCGTGTGGGTTTGCGCAAAAAGCCTGAATCTGGTCATAGCGTCTTTTTAAAACCCAAGTAATTACGGAACTGACAATTGACATAGGTAAGGCATCACAAGAAACAAAACACGCCCATGCGCGAATCGTTTTGGGGGGTTGAAAAATAGCTTCTTAAATGCAACTCAAAAACTGCAAACAGACGAATCTAAAAGTTTAGATTTTTCTTTTTAGTTCAAAATGTTTGCCCAAATAAACGCGGCGTACTTGTTCGTCGGCGGCCAGCTCCTCGGCTGTGCCTTGCTTGAGGATTTTACCTTCAAACAACAAATAGGCGCGGTCTGTGATAGAAAGTGTTTCGTTTACGTTGTGGTCGGTAATCAAAATCCCAATGTTTTTGTTTTTGAGCTTGGCCACAATGCTCTGAATTTCTTCTACGGCGATGGGGTCAACGCCCGCGAAAGGTTCATCAAGCAACACAAATTTGGGGTCAACGGCCAGCGCACGAGCAATCTCGGTGCGGCGGCGTTCGCCACCTGAAAGCACCATACCCAAGTTTTTGCGCACGTGCGTAAGGCTAAATTCTTCGAGCAACGCTTCCATTTTCTCTTTACGCTCGGCAGACGTTTTATTGGTCATTTCCAAGACGGCCATAATATTTTCTTCCACCGAAAGCGAACGAAAAACGGAGGCTTCTTGCGCCAAATAGCCCAAGCCCAATTGCGCACGTTTGTACATGGGGCGCGACGTAATTTCGAGGTCGTCAAGGAAAATCTTGCCGTTATTGGGTTTTACAAGCCCCACCATCATATAGAAAGACGTGGTTTTGCCTGCGCCGTTTGGCCCCAACAGCCCCACGATTTCGCCTTGTTTTACCACTACGGACACGTCGTTTACAACTTTACGTTTTTTGTATGTTTTAAAGAGATGCTCTGCTCTTAATTCCATGTTCTCAAATATTTACAGAAGGCAAAACTACATTTTAGCCACCAATAAGCCAAACAAGAAGTTCGTTTGTAGTTTTATGTTAAATTAAACAATTGTTTTTCAGTTATTTACCCAAATAAATTAGTCCTGAAAATAATAAATTTGGTCGGGGCAAACGCACAAATCCAGCTTTATGTCATGCTCGGCAGCATCAGCAATGGCAGGCACGGGAGGCGTTAGGCTTAACCCTATTTTGCGCACGTCGGGGCGGCATTTGGCCAAAAATCTATCATAAAATCCTTTGCCGTAGCCCACCCGAAAACCTTTTTCATCGAAAGCCAACAGCGGCACAAGCACTGCCTCAAAATCGGCATCGTGTGCGAGTGTCGCGCCAACGGGTTCGGGGATTCCCCACGCATTTTCTACCAAATTAGTATTGTTTTCCAGCCAATAATTACGCATAGCAAACGTCTGAAAATCAGATACGGAAGCGGCAAAGCGCATCGCAGGAAATCGCTGCCGCAATTGTTCCCAAATCAAAAACGTGTCTATTTCGTTGTGCTTGCGAATCGGTAAAAAAATGTGCAGAGAACTAACGGGATTTGCTGTAAAATATTGGATAAGATGCTCGGCAAGGGCTTGGCTTTGCGCCTGCACGTGTTGGGGCGTAAGGTCGCGGCGGTGCGCAAGAGCTGTTTTGCGCCAATGGGCTTTGTGCATAGGTTATTTTTTTACGCGGTCTTTGTTGGCACTGACGAAAGCCGACCAATCTTTGGGTTTGGCTTTGGCGGCGGCGGGGTTTTGGAAATGATGGCATACGGCCACACCCAGCGCGTCGGTGGCATCGAGAAGTTGGTCGGCGTTATCAAAATTGAGCATCGAACGCAACATGGCGGCTACTTGCTCTTTGGAGGCGTTGCCGTTGCCAGTTACGGACTGTTTTATTTTCTTGGGAGCATACTCCACCACAGGCACTTCGCGCGACATGGCGGCGGCAATGGCCACGCCTTGCGCACGTCCGAGTTTGAGCATGGACTGTACGTTTTTACCAAAAAATTGGGCTTCGATGGCCATTTCGTCAGGGATAAACTCGTCGAGCAGTTGCACTGTACGTTCATAAATTTTTTTGAGCTTCAGGGCGTGTGTGCTGTATTTGCTCAAATGGATTACACCGTACTGGAGCAGGCGCATTTGCTTGCCTTCGATGGCAATTACGCCGTAGCCCATTACCGTCGTGCCGGGGTCTATGCCAATAATTATTTTATCCGTTGGGACAATATTGTTTGCTGTATTCATTGGTGCAAAGGTAGGAAAAAACGGGAGTTTTAACGTGGGCGTAATGCTTGTTTTACAAGAAGTTAAGGTTGGAATATTTTAAAATTTAAACAAAAAGATACAAAATTTCATTCAACACTAAATTGCGCCGTTGGTGTGGTATTTGGGCGTTTGGTGTAAGAGTTGTTCGTAAGTCGGGGCGTGTGCCCCACCTTTGTATCAACAAAACGGGACAAATATTTCCCTGATTGTCAATTAAATCATCATCATCATTCGCTCAAAAAAAATGAAAACGTTTGTTCAAAAATTCCGCATCGTTGCCGTGACGGTTATGGCTTTGGCCGCTTCTTCGTCTGTTGTGTTGGCTGGTGGCAACGACACCCAAAAAGCCAAAGTAAGTTCACTACAAGTGAGCATCGTTCCGCAGTCCGAACCCAAAATGGTAAGACTTGCTTTCCAAAACAACTCCGATAGTCCCGTAACCGTGAAGGTATTTGATGCCGAACATCATCAATTGTTGAGCAGCAAAACTTATCGTAATAAACACGTCGTATTCAAAAAATATAATTTTGCACAAGTTCCTGCTGGTCAGTACAGCATTGAGCTAAGCAATGCCACAGATAGTTATGTGGAAAACATCACATTTTAATATTGACCGATAGTTAAGAAAATCATCATATTTTAGAGGTTAATTGCACTAATAATAAGGCTCTTGCTTACATAGCAGGAGCTTTATTTTTTTAGGGGGTTTGGCTAAAGTTTTCTAAATTTTATTTATACTCGTAACTTTGTCGTATTTTCTGATTCTTTTTGGGAAAGTACACCAAGACACACCAGAGATTTTAGGTCTGAATAACAGTTATTTATGCAAAAAAAATTATCTTCTTTTTCACTACCAATCATTTCGCTGGCCATTACTTCGATGCTTGCTATTGCCATGACAGTAACAAGCATTGTACCTGAAATGGTAGCCGCCATAATGCGTTGGGTTGCAATTGCTACATTATTTTGGTACGGAACGCAAAAAAAATCACTTACAACATGGATCGTGGTGAGTATGTTTGTTGGCGCACAATTCGGGCATGATTTCCCCGACCAAGCCGCAAACCTTAAAATTGTGAGTGATATTTTTATCAAACTCATCAAGACAATTATTGCCCCGCTGCTTATCGGAACGTTGGTGGTGGGCATCGCTGGGCACTCGGACACTAAGCAAGTTGGTCGTATGGGCGTAAAAGCCTTGGTTTATTTTGAGGTGGTAACTACGTTGGCATTGTTTGTGGGGCTGGCAGCCATCAACCTAAGCAAAGCAGGTGTGGGCATAGATAGTTCTATGGTTCAGTCTGAAGAAAGTTTGGGAGCGGTATCTCACCAAAGTTGGCAACAAATTGTGCTACATATTTTCCCTCAAAACATTGCCAAATCTATTGCTGACGGCGAAGTATTGCAAATCGTAGTGTTTAGCGTAATTTTTGGTATCGCCCTTTCGATGGTCGAAAACAAATACAAACGCACGATGCTTTCGGCCTTAGAAAGTCTTTCGGAGGTAATGTTTAAGTTTACAAATGTGGTAATGTACATGGCTCCTTTGGCGGTTGGTGCGGCTATTGCCTACACACTGAGCAAAATGGGCTTGGGAGTTTTGGTCAATTTGCTAAAACTGTTGGCTACGCTATACGGCGCATTGTTCTTTTTCTTATTGCTTGTATTACTGCCTATCGCATTGGCATTCAAAGTTCCTGTAAAACGTTTTGTGGCGGCGATTGCCGAACCTGTTTCGTTGGCATTTGCAACTACCAGTTCGGAAGCTGCTTTGCCGAAGGCCATGAAAGCACTCGAAAACATGGGCGTGCCGCGCAAAATTGTAGCCTTCGTCATGCCTACGGGTTACAGTTTTAATCTAGATGGAACTACCTTGTATTTGGCATTGGCTTCTGTCTTTGTGGCGCAGGCGGCAGGCGTTGAAATGAGTTGGGAACAACAATTACTCATGGTTTTTACGCTGATGCTTACTAGTAAAGGTGTAGCTGGCGTGCCGCGTGCGTCTTTGGTTATTTTGTCGGGGACGGTGGCTTCTTTCAATTTGCCCGCGTGGCCTATCGCCATTATTTTAGGTATCGACGCACTTATGGATATGGCCAGAACCTCCGTAAATGTCATTGGTAATTGTTTGGCTACGGTGGTAGTGGCACGCTGGGAAGGCGAATATGACCCTGATGCTCCGTTACCAGAGCAACATCATCACGAAATAGAAGAACGTACAGAAGAAGTTGTACATTAAGCGAATATTGAAATAGCCCGAATAAACGGGCTATTTTTTTTAAAAAAAGTGTTTACTTTTTTGGCGCAAATCGAATTAAGTAGGTATTTATTTGTTTTCGATGTTCTATCAATTGTCAATAAATTAAGAGCGAAGAGATATTGCTATGCTCAGTTATTGAATGTTGATTATGATCACAGAAACGCTAAGCCGCTATTTTTTTAATTCACTTATTAATCAAATAATATAAGCCTATATTTTAATTGTTGATTAGGATGATTCCATCAGAACAAAAACTTTCTTCCCCACAACGCTCAAGCATTTCCTACAATCAAAAGTTATTTTCAGTCTTTATCAACTATACAGCTTTTTTTATTACCAGTTTTGCTATTGCTTACTTCATTTATCATGCAAGTACGGTGTTGATTGCTTTGACATTTCATATTCCGACCACTTGGTCTGGTGAGGGGATAAAATTTAAAGTGTCTGAGTTGGAATGGTTAAAACAGGTGGTCGTTTCTGTGCGTCTAATTCCGCCATTGATATTGGCGGCATCTAGCTTTATTTTTTATAGAATTTATAGATTTAATAAACGTAAGGCTGGCATGATCAAAGCTTTTTGGTTATGGATGTACCTGAATTCTGCCAATTTTGCATTAGGAAATACAGTTGCAGATATCGCCACCAATACTGGTGTTTGGGAGGGATTACAAGCTCAACGAATTGCGCCAATCGTACAAGTATTTATTGCAATTGTCTGTATCATTTCAATGCTTATCATTGGTTATAAAGCAGGTCGCCCTTTCTTACTTTCTGCCAATTCCCGAGAACTCATCAAAAAAGATAATAAATTTAGATTTGTTTTTTTTGCTGTAATTCTTCCTTGGCTTCTAGGGTCAGTTCTGTTTTTTTTGGTAGAATTTATCGCTGCTGGCCGTGCTAATTTTGGCATTTATTTGTCTATAGGACTGATGCTTACGCCAATCATTAATAGTTATGCTAGTTATACCGAAATAAGCTTGGTAAAAGACCGCCAAAAACGAATTATTTTGCTGGAATTTATAGTGCTGGCAACTATTATGTTTAGCTTATTTGTGGTAGTAAATTTTACTAGGTTACAATTCTAATATATACCAATGCAACTTAATCGCTATATTTTACTTTTTATTTTCACTATTATCAATAGTTTTTTTATTGTAAAATATGGCTCTCGACAACATTATTTAAGCGAATATATTCTTGGTGTGGCCTATTCGATTGGCGTTTTGTTGACTATTTTCTTTTTTACCAAACAAAAAATCAAAGAAAATTATAGTAGAATATTATTTTTTGGATTAACCGTACTTGTATTAACAAGTACGGTATTAATCAATAAATTAGTAGATGCAAATTCGCTAAATGTAGATAGATGTTCGGCCATGAGCGTTGGCGTTGAAGCTTTATTAAATGGACAATATCCGTACTCGGCCATAGACCATTTGGGCGGCAGAACTTCTAATTTACCAACACTACTTTTTATAGGTATTCCGTTTTATTTGTTAGGCGATGTCGGCTATTTGCAAACCTTTGGTTTTGGGCTAATGGCTTGCCTGATTTTTTATTTTTTCAATAATTATCCGCAACGGTTATTGGCTTTGTTGCTATTGATAAGTTCGCCTGCCTATTGGTGGGAAATTTATGCTAAAAGCGATTTAATGTCCAATTTCATTATCCTATTAGCCTTTATTTTTGTTGCCCAGAAGTATATTTTTGCCAATAAAGAAACCAAAATAATTCCGATTGCTGTTGCGTCAAGTGCATTGGTTCTCACACGACTGACAAGCATTATTCCGTTGTCTTTGTTGCTATGTGCGTGGTTTTTTGGGCAATCTATCAAGCAAAAAAGTATTTTTATTTTTTCGGGAATAATTACGTTATTCGTATTGTTGTATTTGTGCTTTATGCACGTTCCGAACCTCGACTATTTACAAAAATATAATCCTTTTGAACTACAAAATAGACAAATGCCAACCGCGCTTAATATCGCATTTGTATTACTGCCATTTATCTACTCTTTTTACATTAAAAATACTACACAATTACAAATAGCAAGTACTTATTTCTTGCTACTACCCATTCTCATTTCTTTTGTAATGAGTGTATTCAAAAATGGGATTTATCCTTGTATCGTAGAATCGTATTTTGATATAAGTTATTTCAATATGGTTTTGCCTTTTATTATTGTCAATTTGGCGCAATCATACGAAACTGCATTTAATCAAACGCAATAATTAATTTTTGATAGACGTAGGCAAATGTTTTTTTGCACCTGGCCGCGTAGTACGTGAGAAAATATCTACGGTAATGGCAATACTGGCCAAAATAAACAATATCGCTACTGCTACAAATATTTTTTTAGAACGATTCATCTCTTTTTGTTTTTAGTTTTGCAAGAATAAAATACATTTATATAAAATCCTGATGGCCTTACGCATCGAACTGCACTATTTGCCAAGCATCGAATACATTGGCGTACTGCTCAAAGCAAACCAACCTGTTTTGCTCGAAGCCCACGAACACTATGTCAAGCAAACATACCGTAACCGTTGCCAAATCCTGACAGCCAACAAGTTGGAGTCGCTGACCGTTCCCGTACACAACACTGGCAAACCCACCAGCAAAGATATTCGGATCGATTACAGCTTGGCTTGGCCCAATACGCATTGGCGCACGGTAGCTTCGGCTTATGGCAAATCGCCTTTTTTTGAGTTTTACGCCGACTCGCTTCAGCCGATTTTTTATGCCCAGCACGCCACACTTTGGGAACTGAACAAAGCCATGTTACAATGGTCGTTGCGCTGCCTCAGTGCCAAAGTTGATTTGCAAGAAACCACTGATTTTGAGCCGATTGGCAGCAGCCCAGCCGATTTGCGCAACCACATTCACCCGCGCCAAGCGAGCCGCTATTACACGCCTGTGAGTTACGGACAAGTTTTTAATCCAACCCAACCTTTTGCGCCCAACTTGTCGGTGCTCGACCTGATTTTTTGTGTAGGCGGCAAGCAAGCCAAACAAATCGCGGAGCAATCGGTACGTTTTCCGTTTGTTTAAAATTTATTGATAAAAAATTGATTATTAGTTGTTTAACTTTTTCAATTCTTGACAAACTTCTGTTACCGTTTGCGCCAACGGCCTAAACTGTATGCCCAATAATTGTTGGGCTTTTTGGCTATCGTATTGATAATTTTTGCTTGAAGTACGCGCCGTTTCTTTGGTAATCAAAGGTTTTTTGCCCGTAAACAATGCTTTTACCCATTCAGCACGCCATGCCAGAGCCGCCAACAGTGGCGTAACCTCGTAGCGCGGCACACGTTTTTGCCATTGCGCCGCGATTTGCCCCAAAAAATCTTTGTACGGCACATTGCCCGCATTGAGTACAAAACGCTCATTTACAATGTTGTTTTCCACCAAACGGCAAACGCATTCGGACACGTCGCGCACGTCCACGTAATTGATGTTGCCGCGTGGATAAAATGGTTTTTCGTCGTACACGTATTTGAATAAAGCCGTGCTACCACTGCTCCAGTCGCCAGCACCGAGTACAATCGACGGATTCACAATGGCCACAGGCAAACCTTCTTCGCTGCCGCGCCAAACTTCCAACTCGGCGTAATATTTGGAACGCGCGTAATTGGTATTGTCGTCGGAGTTTTCCCACTTGGTTTCTTCGTTGATAATGAGCGAGTTTTTGTTGCGCCCCAACGCCGCTATCGAACTGATATACACCAACTTTTTCACGGAAGGCGTATCCAAACAAATATTCACCAAATTGGCCGTACCGTCAATGTTTACTTTGTTCATTTGCTCCACGTCGGCGGGGACAAACGAGACCATAGCCGCCGAATGAACCACCACGTCTGCGCCTTGCAAATGCTCGGTAAGCGGCAACACGTCCAACACATCGCCTTCTACCCATTGTATTTGGTCGGCAATGTCGGCCAGCAACTTAAAAGAAGTGTTATGGCGGCGTAATGCCTTCACCTGATGGCCTTTTTGGAGCAATTGCCGCGCGATGTGGCTGCCGATAAGTCCGCTTGCACCCGTAAGAAATACGTTCATTATGCTGAGTTTGGAGAAAAAATAAAATACGCGGCAAAGATAAAGTCAGAATCGTATTTTACTAACCCCCAGCCCAACATTGTATCAGGATTAAATCGGGCAACCATGCGCACGCAATGGACTAAACTAAAAGTAATTTGATTGTCAAATGATTACAAGGTACGGAAAACTTTTTTTGCTGGGCTTGTCACCCTTTTTCCCTTCGAGAAACGTCTTGTATCTGTATTGCGCTATCTAAACCGAAAATTGCCCGCGAAAGCCAAAAATTTTGGGTGGGGGTATTTTTGCACTTTTGTATGATTATTTAAAAATTAAATATAAAAATATTTTGAAATGTGATTTCGGTTTAGGATTTTGCGGAAGAAAATATAAACGAAATATGGTTCGTTTATATTAGGTGTTGTATGTAGTTTCAGACAAATCTCACATCAAAAGAAATATGGACAAAAAAATTTTAACCCTTGCCTTTGCGACAATAATCGCAACCTCTGCGTTTGCTCAACTAACATATAAGTTGCCTGATGCACAACTTAACGCTAATCAAATTTGTGGTAAGAATGTTTGTGATCCTGGAAGTGTTGGTAAACTTCTTCATTACACTAAAAGCCCATTCTCACCTGCCGTAACAAAAGCCACAACCGTAGAATATGTTGCAACACAAGTGTTAGGGCAGACTTTGCCAGCAAGAAAGATGTTGTCATCCAAAGACTTTAGTACTTGCTCCGAATTAAGTAATAATCCATTTACAACTTTGGACATAGAAAATGTTAGATTTCCCGATGGTCGTTCAATTGACTATACTCGGACAGAAAAACTTGAAATAAATATAACTGCTGCCGTTGAGGCAAACGTAAAGGAATTAATGAAACAAACAACAGATATGGCTAAAATTGAAAGAATGAAAGCAAAAATTCAAGCTGCCTATCAAAAAGTAAGTGGTAAAGAATTAACTGTTGTTGGAAAATATTCAGAATGGCAACTTTCAAAAGAAGCTCGAGAAAAATTAAAAAAAGGAGATGGATACCAAGAGTGTAGAAAATGGATAGAAGAAAATAATCAGAGAATATTATTGGCAGTAGGCATTGTATACTTTGAAATAACATTTGAACAAAATAGCCTTGACCAATTAGCTGCAGAACTTGATGCCGAATTTGCTAAAGAGGGATTGACCGCAAGTTTATCATTTTTCTTTAAAAGAGAAGTAACGAAACGACTAAAAACATCTAGTGAAGTATATCAAATTCTAATTGTCAGACACGCAGGAATTTCAGGAAAGGAGTTTGTTGAAGCATTTAAAAAAAACGAATATACAAGATCCTATTAGCAAAAGGCGAGCTGTAAGTGCCGTATTTAAAAGTATTGGAACTGTTAAATTTTATCATAATGGACTGTTTTGTGCTCCGAAACCCCACCCGAATGAAAATCCCAAACCGTTAATTATCCCCCAAGGCTTCGGACACCCCGAAGCCTTTTTATTGGTTGCCTTACTTCCTGTATTTCCGTATTTTTGTGTTAGTTTACTACCAACCATGAGCAAAGAGAATACCTACCCTTTAATTGAATCCGATGAACTACAACCGTTACAGTTTGTGTTTATTAGTAAGGGGTTGAGAGACATAATCAAAATAGTGGAGTATTTTTATACGCATGATATTGAGGGGAAACGTGTTTTTAATCTTGGATTTGGAGATTATAACATTGACAATGATAGTGTTATTGATGACGAAAGTACCAATAATGGCGATGCTTACAAAGTGTTTAATACTGTACTAAACACCATCCCCTTATTCTTTCAAATCAACCCTAATGACCTGCTCATTGTACGTGGTAGCGATAGCAAGACACTTTTTATAGATAAATGCCGAGCTACCTGCACCAAAAATTGTGATGAATTGTGTAAGAAAAGCCACAGAAGAATTACTATTTACTGTAATTATATCAACAAAAATTACAATCAATTATGCCTCGAATATGAGTTTTGGGGCGGCATTTCTACTCCAAATGCCCAAACGGAATTTGAGCAATATCTACCACACAATGTTTACGATACCGTCTTATTAAAAAAAATAAAACACTAAATTTGTGTCATGCAAAAAGGAAAAGAACCAACCCAACCAATGGTAAGCATTCCAGAAAAAGCACTACTCCGTATGGTGCTGAGGGTAACGCAAGGCCGCAACCTTTTTCCTGAGAAGGTGGAAGACGCTAAACGTGTTTTACAAGGTGCTACATTCAAAACACCTCTTAAATAAACTCATTTGGGCGTTCCCCTTCAGGTCGCTCCCCAAGGCTTCGGACACCCCGAAGCCTTTTTTGTTCCTGTTCTAAATCATGGGCTATGCCCTAACCAAAGGGCTTTTTTTTGCATAAAAACACATTTTTTGCGCAATAGCCACCCCAAAATTTATACCTTTGTAACGCATCCAAAACGCCGAGTTGATGCAGGCCTGTTTCTTTTGGCCAAAAGTTTACCGTTCGTTCAACCTCATAAACATTGCAAAACAATGCAACTCGAACTTTCCAAAGAATATCTCGAAAGGTTAGAGACGGCCATCGAAAAACGTGATGAAGCGTTTATTCGCGAAAGCATGGACGGGGAACACCCCGCCGATATTTCGTCGGTGCTGTACGAACTGGACACGGCTCAGTCCAAATATGTGATAGACTTACTCCCGCGCGAAGTAAGTGCCGAAATCATCAGTAGTCTGGACGGCGACACCCAACGCAAATTCTTGAAAGCCTTTACTTCTGCCGAGCTGGCCGAGCTGATTCCGTATGTGGATTCGGACGATGCCGCCGATTTGCTCAACCAACAACCCGTTAAGTTTCGGGAAGAAGTAATCGCGCTGATAAATGATGCCGAAACGGCTAATCACATCATCGAACTGCTGCATTACGACGAAGATTGCGCGGGCGGCCTGATGGCCAAAGAGCTTATCAAAGCCAATATTAATTGGACGGTGGTGCAGTGTATTGAGGAAATTCGCCGACAGGCCGAAGACGTAGAAAAAATATTTTCGGTGTATGTGGTAGATGACGAAGACAAATTGTTGGGGCGCGTTTCGCTCAAAAAAATCATTTTGGCACGTGCCTACACGCGCATTGCCGACATTTACGAAGACGATATTATTGCGGTGGAATCTTACCGCGACAGCGAGGAAGTGGCCGAAATGATGCAAAAATACGATTTGGAAACAATCCCTGTGGTGAATATTCAGGGCAAACTATTAGGCCGTATTACGATTGACGACGTGGTGGACGTAATCACGGAGCAAGCCGAGTTAGACCAACAAATGATGTCGGGTCTCTCGCAACCCGAAGAAGAAGACGACGGCGTACTCACTTCTGCCAAAGCGCGTTTGCCGTGGTTGCTGATAGGTATGGGCGGCGGACTGCTGGGCGCACGTTTTGCGGGCTTTTTTGAAGCAGATATTAAACTCATTCCCGCGATGGCGTTTTTTATTCCGCTCATTACGGCCACAGGCGGCAACGTGGGTATTCAGTCTTCGACGGTCGTGGTACAAAGCCTTACTAATGCTTCATTTTTGGGCAACTCGTTTTATAACCGAATCGTTAAAGTATTGTTGGTGGCTCTGATAAACGCCGCGGTTATTTCTACTTTGGTTTTTTTGTTTAATATCTTGACGGGCAGTGCCTTGCAACTGGCTTTGGTGGTAAGTATCGCCTTGTTTTCGGTGGTAATTTTGGCCTCGCTGATGGGGACGATTACGCCGATTATTCTCAACCGATTTGAAATAAATCCCGCTTTAGCCTCTGGGCCATTCATCACCACCGCCAACGATTTGTTGGGACTGGCCGTGTATTTTGGCGTGGCGCATTGGCTGTACAATTTGTAATTTCTTTCTTTGACAAAAAGCCGCGTTTAAACTCAATTAAACGCGGCTTTTTTATTAACTTATGCCTTTTATCATTATTATTTCTTCTTGTAAAGGATTGATAATGAATTAATAATTTGCATTTTCTGATATTTTATGCCCAACTCATTGCCTTTGGTTAGTGTTATTTGTTTGTGTTATAAACATGCGCGTTTTGTGGCGGAGGCCTTGGATTCAGTGTTGGCGCAAACCTACCCACACTGGGAATTGATTATCATCGACGACCAAAGCCCCGACAACAGTGTAACCGTCATCCAAGACTGGATAACACAGCACACGCCACAGCCGCAAGCCATTTCTTTTTTGGCTTTGGAGCAAAATGTCGGCAATTGTGCAGCTTTTAATCGCGGTTTGGCGCAGGCCAAAGGCCAATATGTGATTGATTTTGCGGCGGACGATGTGCTTTTGCCGCAACGCTTGGCCGAACAAGTCAGTTTGTTGGAGGCTAATCCGCAGGCGGCGGCGGCTTTTGCCGATGCGCTGCTGATTTCGGAAACTGGCCAACCGCTACACACGCATTTTCGGCGCGACGCCAACGGAAAACTACTGGAAACGGTGGCTTCGGGCAATATTTTTCGGCGTTTATTTCTGGGGCATTTCATTTGTTCGCCTACGCTGATGTTCCGTGCGCAGCCGTTGCGTGCGCTTGGCGGCTACGACGAGACACTGGCCTACGAAGATTTTGATGTGATGATGCGATTGGCGAGGAATTGGGACTTGCTGTTTCAGGATTCAGTACAAACCAAGTACCGCGTTGTGCGTGGCTCTTTATCCCAACAATTCTACACACAACGTCAAAATAAAATGCTTTCTTCTACGCTTATTATTTGTCAAAAAGCTGATAATCTGTGTATTAATCAAGAAGAAAAGCAGGCTTTGGCCGTGTTCGTAAGGTATCATTTGCGGCAGTCGGCATTTATGCACAATCCTGATTTAGTACAAAAATACGCTAATTTGTTACAGCAAATGGGCTTGCTTGACTGGACAAGTAAACTTATTTTAACTTTTTCAAGATTTGGTCTAAATTTATATCCAATTTATAAGTGTTATCTTTGGACTAAAAAATATTTTTAAAAAAATTTTATTTTAATTAAATCAATTTTTTAAATATTAAATTCTGTATTTTTTGTTTTTTTGGTAATAAATTATTTTTTCTCGAAAATTTCAATAAATTATATTTTAATAATTTTTGACAAAAACAAATTCAATTTGCGCTTTTCATTTTAAAATCTCTAACTTTACAGCACAAATTAAGACGTTTCACCTAAAAAGTAACAATATTTTATGGAGACTACCACCAAAAAAGCCATTAAAGGAGGCGAATTCCTAATCCGCGAAACAGCGGCACACGAAATTTTCATTCCAGAAGAATTTGCTGAAGAGCAACGCATGATTGCCAAGACTTGCGAAGATTTCTTAGAGAAAGAAGTTTTCCCACACTTGGACAAAATCGACACACAAAAAGACCCTACGTTCATGCCTACGCTTTTGGAAAAAGCTGGCGAGTTGGGTTTGTTGGGCACGTCAGTACCCGAAAACTACGGCGGTTTCGGCATGGACTTTAACACGTCTTTGCTTGTAAGTGAAGTAATCGGTGGCGGTCACTCGTTCGCGGTGGCTCTTTCGGCGCACACAGGTATCGGTACTTTGCCAATTCTTTACTACGGTAACGAAGAACAAAAACATAAATATTTGCCAAAATTAGCTTCTGGCGAATGGAAAGCGGCTTACTGCCTCACAGAACCAGATTCTGGTTCGGACGCAAACTCTGGCAAAACTAAAGCTGTTTTGTCGGCAGACGGTAAGCACTACCTTATCACTGGTCAAAAAATGTGGATTACGAACGGTGGTTTCGCTGACGTAATGACTGTTTTTGCTAAAATCGGTGACGACAAAAACTTAACAGCTTTCATCGTTGAAAAATCATTCGGTGGCATCACCATGAACGAAGAAGAGCACAAAATGGGTATCAAAGGCTCATCTACGCGTCAAATCTTCTTCAACGATACGCCAGTTCCTGTGGAAAATATGCTTTCTACACGCGAAAACGGCTTCAAAATCGCTGTAAACATCTTGAACATTGGCCGTATCAAATTGGGCGGTGCTGCTATTGGTGCTTCTAAGCGCGTGGCAAGTTTGTCTGTACAATACGCTAACGAACGCAAACAATTCAATACGCCAATCGCTTCTTTCGGTGCTATCCAATACAAAATCGCTGAACAAGCTATCCGTATTTATGCTACTGAAGCTCTTTCGTACAGAGCAGGTCAAAACATTGACGAAGCTACAAGCGCACTTATCGCAGGTGGCATGGCCGAAAACGAAGCAAAACTTAAAGGTGTTGAGCAATTCGCGATCGAATGTGCTATTTCTAAAGTTCACGGTTCGGAAGTACTTGACTACGTTACTGACGAAGGTGTTCAAATCTATGGTGGTATGGGCTTCTCGGCTGATGCACCAATGGACAGAGCTTACCGCGACTCACGTATCAACCGTATCTTTGAAGGTACAAACGAAATCAACCGCATTTTGGCCGTAGGTACTATCCTGAAACGTGCTATGAAAGGCGAGTTGGACGTAATGACTCCAGCAATGGCCGTTGCGAAAGAAATCATGTCTATCCCAGAATTTGGAGACGACGAAGACGGTTTGTTCGTAGCAGAGAAAAAAGTATTGCGCAACTTGAAAAAAGCTATTTTGATGGTAGCGGGTGCAGCAGTACAAAAATTCACTGTGAAAATCGACGCACAACAAGAAATTTTGATGAATGTAGCCGATATGCTCATCGAAGTATATGCCGCTGAATCTGCTCTTTTGCGTACCGAAAAATTGATTGGTATGCGTGGCGAAGAAGCTTGCAGCATCTACACAGACTTGGCTCTTTCTTACCTATACAAAGCAGTTGACAAAACAAATGTAGCTGGTAAAGAAGCAATTAACGCTTTCGCAGAAGGTGATGAGTTGCGCGTAATGTTGATGGGCTTGAAACGCTTTACAAAAGTTGCTCCTTACAACACTACTGCGGCACGTCGTCGTATTGCGGCTCACGTTATTAAAGAAAACAAATATCCATTCTAAGCAGAATAATTCTGACACACAAAAAGCCTTCTTGTTTTACAGGGAGGCTTTTTACTTTTTGGTGGTTTTTAAAGCAAATTTAAAATGCAGTGGGTTTGTATTTGTGTCAGAGTTTATAATTTTACACAAAATTTGGGCGTTGGAAATAAATAAAGCCCGTGATTTCCGAATTTTTAGTATTTTTCTAAACAGAATTGATTTTTTCTAAAAACATAAAAATTGAATATGCAACTTTCTTGGATTCTATTGCAAATCACCCAAACTGGCGGCTCACAAACAGGCGCGGCCACTACTGTTCCTGCCGCTGCTGCCGAAGGCCTTTCGGTTTTTGATTTATTGATGAAAGGTGGCGTGGTAATGATTCCTATTTTCATTTTGTCGTTTACGGCCATTTTTCTATTCATCGAACGTTTTCTTTATATCCGCAGCGCGGGCAAATTAGACGCTAATTTTCTTGCTCAAATCCGCGAAAAACTCTATTCGGGCGACGTGAAGGGCGCAATGTCTTATTGCAGCCAATCCAAATACCCGATTGCGCGTCTGCTCGAAAAAGGACTTACGCGTTTGGGTTCGCCTGTGGCCGACATCGAACGCGCCATCGAAAACACGGCACGCGTAGAAATTTACAAAATGGAAAAAAACCTTTCAATTTTGGGAGCTATTGCGGCCATCGCGCCAATGTTTGGCTTTTTGGGTACGGTTATGGGTATGATTAAAGCCTTCTATAACATTTCGTTGGCCGATAACATTAGTATCGGTATCATTGCCAGCGGTATTTATGAGAAAATGGTTACCTCGGCGGCTGGCTTGATTGTGGGGGTGTTGGCGCACATGCTTTTCACTTACCTGACGGGCATGATTGACCGCGTAACGCACAAAATGGAAGTAACTGCCATCGACTTTTTAGATATTTTGCATAAGCCTGTTCAGTAGGTTTTTATTTTTTTCTTACAAAAAACAACCGCTGACAATATGAATTTTAGAAAACATCGCCGACCACACGCCGCAGTTGAGGCCTCGTCGCTTTCGGATATTTTGTTTTTTTTGCTTTTGTTCTTCCTGATTATCTCGACGCTGGCCAGCCCCAACGCTATTAAGTTGTTGTTGCCGAAAGCCTCCACAGGACAGACCATTTCGCACCACGCCATTAACGTTTCGATTAGCGCGAATCTGAGCTATTATATCGACAAACGCATGGTGAGTTTGGAAACGTTAGAACCCGAACTGCAACGCGAATCCAAAAACTACGAAAATCCAACCGTTGTGTTGCGCGTGGACAAGTCCGTAACCGTAGAAGAATTGGTAAAAGTAGTGGACATTGTGAATCGCTTGCGCATTCCGCTGGTGATTGCCACAGACAAAAGTAAATAGCCAATTCTTTCAACAATGAAACGCATAACCATCTTATTATCTGTAACTTTAGTAGTATTAGCGGCCTGCACCTCTGCCCCCGAAATCAAAGGATTTGACTTTGAGGCATGGCGTGCAGACCGCAACGCCTGCCAAGGCATCCGCGACACGATGCAAACGAATTTGGAACGCATTCGTCCCCAACTCAAAGGCATTAGCGACCGCCATTTGATGCAATTGCTGGGCAAACCAGACCGCAACGAACTGGACGAACGCAATCGCAAATACATTACTTATTTTATTTCGGCTGGCAACCAATGCGACCCCAAAGCAGCCGCGTTGGGCAAACGAATTAAGTTTAGTTCGTCGGCCATGGGCATTATTAGCGAAGCCATTATCGAATAAAAAATCCATGAATCAGCGCAAAGAACTGGGACAAGAAGGCGAAAATATGGCCGCCCGATTCTTGACCGACAAAGGATTTGAGATAGTAGCCCGCAATCACCGCGAAGGCCGCACGGAAATCGACATTATTGCCCAAAAAGAAAAGCTATTGGTTTTTGTGGAGGTAAAGGCGCGGAGTTCGGCTTTGCACGGCTATCCCGAAGAGGCCGTAAGCACGGCCAAAGCCGCCCGAATCGTGGCGGCTGCCGAGCAATATATTTCCAAAACGAATTGGCAAGGGCTTATCCGATTTGATATTGTTTCGATTCTGGTGCACAAACAACAGCTACAAGAGATTTTACACCTTGAAGACGCTTTTTATTAGGAAAAATTTAACCTAAAATTTTGAGCATTTTTATAAAAAAAAGTACGTCAAAATCGCATTTATGCTTAATTTGCGAGGTAAAACAACACAAAACGTATATAAAAAGTAAAATTCTTGCGTTCGATGACATAAAACCAAAAATTAAACAGTAACAATATTTTTTTGTTAGCGTTTTTTTTGGGACTTTTGTCGCCCTCAAAATGCAAAAGACTGTTTGCGGAACCTGCGAAATATCATTTTGCATTTTTGAGATTGCCCGTATTATTGCGGTGCAAACCGAAGCAACACTACTCATTATTGCCTTAATACAACTTAAAATACTAACGCTTAATTCATTTAGCTTTTATACTCTATCATTTCGATGCACAAAGACCATATCACGGTTTGGAATAATTGTCTTCGCGTAATCAAGGAGAACATAGACGAGGCCAACTTTAAAACTTGGTTCGAGCCTATCGTACCATTGCGCCTAACCGACAACGTGCTGACGATTCAAGTTCCAAGCCAGTTTTTTTACGAATGGTTGGAGGAGCAATATGTAGAGTTGCTGTGGCGTGCTATTTATTTGGAGTTAGGTCCTCGCGGAATGCTGGATTATTCTGTGATTATTGACAAAGGCAACGAGCAAAACAAGCCGTTGGCTATCAATATCCCGACCAACAAACCAGAGTTGGCCAGAACCAAAAATAATGAGAGTTCTATCAATGCGGGTACAGGGCGCAGTCCTTTTCAGTTGCGTAGCCTCGACAACAATCATATACACGAGTCGCAACTAAATCCTAACTATACGTTCGAGACCTACATCGAAGGTACTTGCAATAGTTTTGCGCGTTCGGCGGGTGTAGCTGTGGCCAACAAACCTGGCGATACTGCTTTTAATCCCTTGATGATTTATGGTGGCGTTGGGCTTGGCAAAACACACTTGCTACATGCTATCGGCAACCAAATCAAGAAAGACCGCCCCGACAAATTTGTGTTGTATGTTTCTTCCGAGAAATTTACAAATCAGTTTTTGGATTCATTGAAAAATAATAGCGTTCAGGATTTCACCAACTTTTATATGCAAGTGGACGTGCTTATGCTCGACGACGTGCAGTTTTTGGCGGGCAAAGAACGTACTCAGGAAATTTTCTTTCACATATTCAATCACTTACACGGTTTGCGTAAGCAAATCATCACGACAAGCGACTGTGCGCCCAAAGACCTGAAAGGTATGCACGAGCGTTTGGCTTCTCGTTTCAAGTGGGGACTTACGGCAGATTTGCAACAGCCTGATTTTGAGACGCGTATTGCCATTATCCAAAAGAAAATGCAAGGCGATGGCATTGATTTGCCGTTTGAAGTAGTAGAATATTTGGCTTCGAGCGTGGATACCAACGTGCGCGAACTGGAAGGCATACTTATTTCGTTGGTGGCGCAAACGACCCTGAACCGTCGCGAATTTGATATTGGTTTGGCCAAACAAATTTTGCAAAATATGGTGCATAACATCGAAAAAGAAATTGATATTGATTTTATTCAACGTTCTGTTTCTGAGTATTTTGATGTTACGATAGATTCGCTCAAAGCCAAAACACGCAAAAAGGAAATCGTGGTAGCGCGTCAGGTGGCTATGTATTTTGCTAAAGAATATACCAACTATTCACTCAAAACAATTGGTTTGCATTTCGGAGGCCGCGACCACAGTACCGTAATTCATGCGATACAGTCGGTCAATGACCTGATAGATACCAATCGAAAGTTTAAAACATCTATCGAAGAGTTACAAAAGAAATTGAAAATTAGATAAAAAAACAAAAGCCCTGACGATGATGTCGGGGCTTTTGTTTTTGTGATGCAATTCACAGTTCTATTTACTTGCATTTTACTTCCTTTTCCAGTTTTTACTTTTCAGGATTTTGCCTGTGTCCGTAATCATTAGACAACGGTAGGCGGGGTATTTGCTTAATAACTTGAGGCCTTCTTCTTTGCCCAACACCATTATGGAAGTACTGAAGCCGTTTGCTATTTCTGCGCTTTCGCCTACGACTGTAACGCTGCACAATCCTGTGGCGGGGTAGCCCGTTGCGGGATTGATGATGTGTGAATAGCGTTTGCCGTCGATGATTGCAAACTTTTGGTAGCTTCCTGAGGTAGTTATGGCCGCATTTGTGAGGTGTAGGGTCGTGAATATTTCGTCATTCTTGAAAGGATTGGTAATGCCGATGTTCCATGCTTTTTTGTTGGGCTGAGTTCCCCAAACACTCATGTCGCCTGAGGCATTGACGATGCCTGCTTTTATTCCTTTGGCCTGCATCATGGCGCGACATCTATCTGTTGCGTAACCTTCGCCCAATGCTCCGAAACCTATCTTCATGCCTTCGAGTTTGAGGAAGATTGTTGAGGCTGCCGAGTCCAGTATTATGTTTTTATAGCCTACTTTTTGGACGGATTTGCGCACCGCTTCGGGTGTTGGCATGGTCGTCATGGAGCCGTCGAACTTCCATATACGTTCCATGGCCGCAAAACTAATATCAAAAGCCCCGTTTGTGATTTCTGACCAGTGAATTGCGCGTTGCGTGAGGTCAAAAACTTCTTTGTCCACTTTCACTGGCTTAATACCCGCATTACGATTGACTTCCGAGATTTGTGTCTGGGGTTTCCAGTCCGAAATTAAGTATTCGATGCGCGTAATTTCGGTGATGATGGTATCAATATAATGTTCTGCGGTGGCTGAATCGTTGGCAACGATTGTAATATCAAATCTTCCGCCCATCAATAAAGTTGTACGCTTACGTAATGTTTGGGCATGGCTTTGTGTTGTGAAAATATTAAAGATGATTGTTAAAAAAATTATACTTAATTGGTTCATTTAGTTTTATTTAGTATGATGCTTTAATTAGAATGTTAGTTATGTTTATGATATGCACTGCCATGCGTATGTACAAGAAAGTTATCTATTTTGAAAGTGCAGTAAGTTATTTTGATTTGTTAGTTGTCTATTTTGAAAGTGCAGTATAAGGAATATATTTAAAAGCTCCCTTAACCTCTCCAAAGGAGTGGAATTGTTTTTTTGCAAAGATGTTATATCATACACACGGCAATTATTATTCAACGCATTGAAATGCGTTGCTATGTGGGGATGATGTGAAAAGATGTGTGCAATTAAAAAAAAGATACGCATGGCAATTATTATGCAATGCAATAAACCTATTTTATTTCAGTTATTAAAGTTTACACACAGGCTTTATGACAAATGTTTTCAGGAATTAAATAGGGTTTACGGTGGTTCTAAGCTAATGCCAAATGCAAGGCAAAAATAAAATCCGTTAGGATTCAAATCTTTGTAGCAAAGTATAACGCTCGGCGTACTAACGCCGTAGGCGTGACATCTCGAACACAATTCCCAGCCAACTAACAAACCTTTATTTATTTTTCTGAAAATTATTTATACTAATTCTAAATAAGCCTTATATTTGCCGCTCAAACCAGCCCCAACACGCTGTGATTGCAGATAGTTTACACTGGTGTTTAATCAAAGATTTGTATTAATTCTAAACACCCATATTCAATTATAACTTTTTTATGAAAAAAATACTCGTGTTGGCTTTAGCCTTGTCGTTTAGCTCGCTAAAAGCCCAACAAAAAAACGCGCTTTTAGACCAAGCCTTTTGGAAAAATAGCCCTAATGTAGAAGCCGTAAAAGCCGAAATTGCAAAAGGTAACAACCCTTCCGCTTTTAATCCTTTCACTTTCGATCCTGTTTGCTTGGCCATCAACAACGGCGCGCCAATCGAAACGATCAAGTTCTTGATAGACCAACAAGGCAACAGCATTAGCAAAATTACGCACGACGCACGTATTTATTTGCACTGGGCTGCCTATAAAGGCAACGTAGAATTGGTACAATACCTTATTAGCAAAGGTTCGGACATCAATCTGGAAGATAGCCACGAGGCTACACCATTAGTATTTGCCGCTGGTGTCGGACAAACAAACCCCGCACTTTACGAAGCCTTCTTTAATGCAGGACTTGATGCCAAGAAAAAATATAAGAACGACGCAACACTTTTGCATTTGTCCATTGCCACCGACAAAGATTTAACGCTGGCCAATTATTTAGTAACAAAAGGGTTGTCGCTAAAGGATGTGGACAAAAACGGCTATACCGTATTTGATTATGCCGCCCGTAACGGAAACATCAAGTTGCTAAAAACACTAAAAGAAAAAGGCGTAAAACATTCGGATAACGCATTGTTGGTAGCTGCCGAAGGTTCGCGCCGTAGTGCCAACTCACTCGAAAGTTATCAGTATTTAGTGGACGAAGTAAAAATCAAACCAACCGTAACGACCAAAGACGGCGAAAATGTCTTGCACTTGGTAGCCCGCAAACCCAATCAAACCGAAATCATCAAATACTTTTTGCAAAAAGGAGTAGAGGCCAACCAAGCAGACAAAGAAGGTAATAACGCCTTGATGGTCGCAGCTTCTGGCGAAGAAGTGAGTTCTTTGGAAACCCTTTTGCCTAAAATCAAAAACATCAACGCCGCCAACAACAAAGGCGAAACAGCTTTGGCCATTGCTTTGCGTTATGGCTCTTCGGATGTCGTGGCGTTCTTGCTTAAAAACGGTGCAGATACAAAAGCCACCGACAAGAGCGGAAATAATTTGGCATACTATTGGCTACAGTCCTACAGACCGCAAGGCGCACGCGGCGAAGGCGGAAGACCATTACCCGATTTCTTTGAGGCAAAAATGAAATTGCTACAAGAAAAAGGCTTTAACCTAACAGCAGCCCAAAAAGATGGAAATACGCTGTATCATTTGGCCGTAGCCAAAAACGATTTGGCTTTGTTGCAGAAAATAGCAGCTTTAGGCATCGACCTCAACGCAAAAAATAAAGAGGGCATGACAGCACTGCACAAAGCTGCGTTATTAGCAAAAGACGATACCATTTTGAAATATTTGGTTTCCATAGGCGCAAAGAAAGACATCAAAACGGACTTTGATGAAACTGCATACCGCTTAGCCAAAGAAAATGAGTTCCTAACCAAAAACAACATATCTGTTGATTTCTTAAAATAATAAAACACAATGAAATTAAAATTCTTGATACTGGGCTTAATGCTTACAATCGCTTCCCTACAAAGCACTTACGCCCAAAATAGCAAATACAAATGTATGTTACAGATGTCCAACTACATGGGCGAAGGCGCGTACATTGTTGTTTCTCTTATCAACCCACAAGGACAATACGAAAAGACTTTGTATGTGATGGGCGACAACAAAAGATGGTACAACACTCTCAAAGAGTGGCACAAGTTTTACAAAAACAAACCAACAGACATTAGTGCCATTACAGGCGCGTCGGTAACGGGGGGCGACCGCAGCGTTACGACAATGGAAATCGAAGACGCGAAAGTAAACGCTGGTTACAAACTTCGTTTTGAGTCGGCGGTAGAAGACCAAAAATATTACCTTGACGATTTGGAAATGCCCCTTACCACAGAGGCAATGGCCGAAAAAACCGACGGAAAAGGTTATATCCGTTACGTGAAATTTAGTAAAGTACAATAGTTTTTAGTCTAACAAATGACCTTATCCATTTGGCGATATGCGCATTTGACACTGGCGGCATTTTCTTTTGCTTTTTTGCTCATCGTTTCGCTAACAGGTACACTGTTGGCCGTAAGTGCAGCACAAGAGAGAATGTCGCCTTTGCGTGTGCATGATTTGCAAAACCTGACCCTTGCCCAAACGCTGCCCATTTTGCGCAAGGCATACCCCGAAATTACGGAAATTAATATCAATCACAATCAGCAAGTTACGCTTCAGGGCATAGATGCCGACGGCAACGACATTAACGCCTACATTGACCCAAGCACAGGCCAAATTTTAGGCAAAGCCCAGAAACCCGCCGAATGGGTGCAATGGGTTACCGCACTGCACAGGTCTTTGTTTCTGCACGAAACGGGTCGTTTGATAGTGGGCATCACTTCGTTTTGTTTGCTGCTCATTACGTTGTCGGGCTTGGTGTTGTTCGTGCAACGTCAGCAGGGGTTAAAGCGATTTTTTGCCAAAATTCCCAAAGACGGTTGGGCGCAATATTATCATGTTACAGCAGGTCGTTTGTTGCTTGTCCCTATTTTGCTGATTGCCCTTACGGGTTCGTATTTGTCAGCCGAACGTTTCGAAATTTTCGGCAAAGAAAAAATAAAACACAACATTACGCCGCCCTCAGATGCTCCCGAAAAGCCTTTAAACATGGCCGATTTTGAAGGTTTTAAGGCAATCAACTGGGCGCAAGTCCAATCCATCGAATTTCCTTTTGCCCCAGACCCAGAGGAATATTTTACCATCAAACTCCAAGACCGCGAAGTAGTAATAGACCAGTTTACGGGCAAAATCCTAAGCCAAGTTTTCTATAACAAAACCACCATGTTAGCAAATTTAAGCCTTGACTTGCACACAGGCCGCACTAATTTGGGATGGGCTGTCGTGTTGGGTTTGGTTTCGCTCAACATGTTGTTTTTTGTGTACTCAGGTTTTGCTATGACGTACCGCCGTTTGCGTACACGCGTCCGCAATCCTTACACCGCCGCCGAAGCAGAATATATTTTGTTAGTAGGTTCAGAAAATGGCAGTACACGCCGATTTGCAAACGCTATCCATACGCAACTTTTACAGGCAGGTTTGCACGTACATCTTACCGACCTAAACAATTACCAGACCTTCCCAAAGGCAAAGCATTTACTTATTTTCGCAGCAACACACGGGTTGGGCGATGCCCCTTCCAATGCCCGAAAATTTGCTACATTACTACCACAAATAACACAAAACCAAACGATTAACTTTGCTATCGTGGGTTTTGGCTCAAAAGCCTATCCAGATTTTTGTGGTTACGCCAAAGAAATTCAAACACTATTGGCAGGGCAAACGTGGGCAAATGCTTTATTGCCATTACACACCGTCAATGACAAATCCGCACAGGATTTTACAACGTGGGTAAAAGCATTAAATGCAGCAACTAACCTAACACTTTCTCAGAATCAAGACACCTATTTTCAGAAACCCAAGCATTTGCGTACGCTGCGCGTCATTTCCAAAACCACAGTTACCGAACAAGACCAAACATTTATCCTAACTTTACGCCCTCCGTTTTGGAGTCGGTTCGAGTCAGGCGATTTGCTGGCCATTTATCCCCAGCAACAAGAACGGCTCTATTCGGTGGCCAAAATTGGCCGTGATATTCAGTTGATTATTAAACTGCATGAGTCGGGACTGGGTTCAGGTTTTTTGAATAATTTAAAAATCGGCGACACATTTCGCGCGCGTTTGGTGCGTAACGTCGCGTTTCATTGGCCTGAGGCTGCCCCCGCCGTCCTCATGATTGCCAACGGAACGGGCATTGCGCCATTTTGGGGAATGATTGCCCAAAACAAAAAGCACACCGAAGCATATTTATACGCAGGATTCCGACACGCTACGCCATTAGTGCAACAGTACCAGCAAATGGCCACAGCGCAACAAAATATCTCACAAGTAAAAACGCATCAATTTGCTTTTTCGCGCGAAAAAGACCCAAAATATGTAATGGATTTGTTGCAGAAAGACACTGATTTGGTAGCTGACTTGTTGACACGCGGTGGCGTAATCATGATTTGCGGTTCGTGGGCAATGCAACGCGATGTAGAAACAATGCTTAACCAAATGCTCAAATCTCGCAACGCGCACGACGTAGCATATTACAAAAACAACAACCAAATTTTGACAGATTGTTATTAGTCCAGACAGGTAGATACGCACATCCGTGCATATTATAATTATGGCAGTGTGATCCTCCCACATAGAGGCGTATTTCAATACGTCTCTATGTGGGAAATTTATGTGATGAGGAGGTGAAAATCAAAAACTTTTCACCTGCTTATAGTTCGGATAGGCTTTGAACGGAAATTCTGGGCATTGGCTTGGCCACTCTAACCGCGTATGCTCCAACTGCAAATACGTGTGGTCGGTGTCAAGGCTTTGGGTTTGGTATTGTAGGTGTATATTTTTCTGCAAAGCAAAATTTACGTTTTGAGGCGTAGTTTGCCAACTCGAAAGAGCTACCGAAAGTTCGCTTTTACGCGCTGTATCCGACAAAAGTAAGTGTTTGGGGCGCGTGTTGGCAATGATATTTTTCCAAAAAACATCGTCATTGACGGGCTGAAATACGGTGCTGTCGTTGGCTATGCTGTCGCTTTGGGTGTGCGGCTGGGGCAAGTTGCCGACCACTAAGGCCTGCAACAAATCATAGCTAACCGTTACGCCTAACTCTTTGCTCAGTGCCGCATAGCCCCAAGTATAAAAAGTGTGGTTGTAATGGTCGGCGATTAGTGCCGAGTCGGGCGTAAAGCGGCAACGCAAAAATTCAATGCCTAATTTTTGTACCGAAACCCACAACAAACTATCCTGCGCCGCCCTGATGCTGGCCGTCGCGCTAAAGCTGCTGGCCTCGTCTTCGTACCTAATTTTTAGTTTGGTAGAAAGATAATGAAACGGCAATTTTTGCACGTTTAGCACCGAAGTCCGCGCCGCGTCTGGGTTGCTGCTCGGAGCATTTACCGCTTGCACTGGGGCAGTTGTTGGCGTGCTGTGCTGCCGCGCCGACTTACAAGCTACCATATTTAATCCACCACAAAATATTGAAACACAGAATAAAAGGCTTTTGCCTGTAACGATATTCATACAAAAAAACTTAAAAAGCAATTAGCCTTCAAAAAGCGTACCTGTTTGGTTGGGCGAAGCCAATCCCAAATGTTTGTAGGCTTTTTCGGTTACTTCGCGGCCTCGCTGCGTGCGTTTGATAAATCCTTCTTGTATAAGAAATGGTTCATATACTTCCTCGATGGTTTCGCCCTCTTCGCCGCAGGCCGTAGCGATGGTTGTAATCCCGACAGGGCCGCCTTTAAATTTGTGAATAATGGTGCGCAAAATCCGCAAGTCCATTTCGTCCAAGCCGTATTCGTCCACGTCCAAAGCCTTTAGAGCCATTTGCGCGATGGCCAACGTAATGCGGCCAGTGCCTTTGATTTGCGCAAAATCGCGTGTGCGGCGCAACAAGTTGTTGGCAATACGTGGCGTGCCTCTGCTGCGACGCGCAATTTCGTAGGCGGCTTCTTCATCTACGGGCGTACCGAGTATGTGGCACGAACGCATCACGATGGTAGTCAGTAATTTAGCATCATAATATTCCAAACGGCAATTAATCCCAAAACGCGCACGCAATGGCGAGGTAAGCATTCCTGCGCGGGTCGTTGCGCCGATGAGCGTAAACGGATTCAGACCGATTTGGACGCTTCGCGCATTTGGACCCGAATCGAGCATAATATCAATTTTGTAATCTTCCATTGCCGAATACAAGTATTCTTCCACAATGGGATTGAGGCGGTGAATTTCGTCGATAAACAAAACGTCGTTGGTGTCCAAGTTGGTGAGTAGCCCCGCCAAATCGCTGGGTTTGTCCAACACTGGCCCCGACGTAATTTTGATACCCGAACCCAACTCATTGGCCACGATGTTAGAAAGCGTGGTTTTGCCCAAGCCTGGAGGGCCATGCAGTAGCACGTGGTCGAGAGCTTCGCCACGCAGCCGCGCTGCAGCCACAAATATTTTTAGATTCTCCAAAATTTTGTCTTGCCCCGCAAAGTCCTCAAAACTCAATGGGCGCAAGGCTTTTTCTATCTCGCGGTCGCTGTTGGAAAGCGAATCTTTATTGCCGTTCAAATAATCTTCACGCATAGTAATTTAGGGCTTTGTGCCAATCAAAAACACTCTTAACAGACCAATTTGTTTTTGATTCTTTAACGCGAAAGTAGCAAAAAAAGGTCAGACTCTTGCGCAAAAGGATAGGGAAGGAGGGTTTGGGTAAAATGAAATAGTAGGACTAATTTATGACTGCATTTTTGCGTGGCCTATCCAAATGCTGTACCTTTGTTTGCAGGAAAAAACCTTTTATTCAAAAAAACTTAGCTTATGAGAAAAAGATATTTGTTGCTTGCCTTGGGCGTGTTACTGATGGGTTCGGTGCAAGCTCAACGCCTTTCTGCAACGCTGAATTACTCACGTTTTCGGCTGGATTCGACTCAGAATCTACTGGAAGTGTATTTGCAATTTGATGCAGCTACACTTCGGCTGAAACCTGATGCCAAAAAGCAATTTCAGGGAAAAGTAAATGTTGCGGTGTGGGTGCAAGACAGCAGTCGCACGTTTTTTGCCGACAAATTTGAAATGACCACGCCTACGGCTGCCGATACGCTTTCTTTCAAAAAGAACTTACTTAATACTATCAAACGTATTCCGTTGCCCAACGGAAAATTCACGTTGCATTTGCTTGCTTCCGACCCGAACAGCCACGATACTGCTGCGCTACGCGCACAATTGCCCGTTGAATTGAATTTCAATAATAAAAATCTGAATTTCAGTGATATACAGCTTTTGGATAAATACGAAAAAGCAACGGCAAAAAGCGTAATCGTAAAACATGGCATGGAGCTTTGGCCTCAGGTACAAGGCTTTTATCCTGCCAAGCAGCATCAAATTTCGTTTTTTGTGGAGCTTTATAATGCTACCAAAGTGCTTGGCGATACAGCCTCTTTTGCGTTGGCTTATGCTGTGCGTAAAAATGGCACATATAAAAACATTCCTGAACTTACCCGTATTTTGTACAAAAAGGCTCAAGCTACCAATGTATTTTTTGGGACATTGGACGTGAGCAATCTACCTTCTGGCAACTATGATTTGGTGGTAGAAATTATTGATGGCAATCGTAAAATGTTGGTACAGCAAAGCAAGTTTTTCCAACGTAGCAACCCCAAAGCTGACGCAGGTTTGGACATTGCCGCCAATAGCGAATCGGTGAGCGGAACAAATGTAAATTATGGCGAAGATTTTACTTCCAAATTAAAACCTGAGGACTTGAAAGATTATTTGCGAGCCCTAGAGCCACTGGCCAACCGTCAAGAAAATGCGAGTATTATCGCGCTGTCTAACGGCGGGAATGTAGTGGCACAACGCAAATATTTGTACGATTTTTTCCGCCGTCGCAACCCAGAAAGTCCAACTAAAGCTTTTATCGAATACGCACAACGCATCGCCGTAGCCGAAGAAAAATATAGCACCAAAACCATGAAAGCCTACGAAACGGACAGAGGTCGCATATTTTTGAAACATGGCCCACCTAACCAAATCGAGAATGAATTTACGGACAGAAAACGCACTTCTCATTTGGAAATCAGTAGTTTGCCGCCTTACGAAGTTTGGTATTATTATGCCATTGAAGAAAGAAACCAGACCAATGTAGAATTTGCGTTTGTGCAAACGAGTTTGGGTAACAACAATTACAAACTACTTCATTCGACGGCTATCGGAGAGTTTAAAAATACAGATTGGCGCACGGCTTTAGAGAAAAAAGCCACTAACTCCAACAACTTCGATTATATGCCCGTTGATAAATAATTTACCAATCTAATATTTGTATTCGTGTCTTTAATTTTAAGTATAGAAACTTCTACAAGCGTCGGCTCGGTTGCTTTGCATAGGGCTGGTGTACTTGTTTCTTTGTTTGATATTTGCCTGGAAAATTCACATTCTCAGACGCTTACACTCCAAATTGAGCAAGCCGTAACTTTGGCGGGCTTTTCGCTTGCGCAACTTGATGCTGTGGCTCTTTCGGCAGGGCCAGGTTCTTATACGGGTTTGCGCATCGGGACGGCTACGGCCAAAGGCTTATGTTTTGCGCTGGACAAACCCCTGATTGCTGTTGGGACGCTGGAGGCAATGGCGCATGGTTTCCGCCAAGCCAATATTTACAGCGATGCGCTACTTTGTCCGCTACTCGACGCGCGTCGTATGGAAGCATGGAGTGCGCTGTACGCGCCAAACGGGTTGGAAACCATTTGGGATGCTGCACCGCGCGTTCTGAATGCCGAATCTTTTGCAGAAATAACGGACAATCAGCAAGTTATTTGCTTTGGAAATGGTGCGGCGAAATACGCGCCACTGTTGGCACATCGCCCTAACTTTGTGTTTGTCAACGGCCTGAATCCCTCGGCAAAAAACGTCGGCGAGTTGGCGCACACGTATTGGCAACAAGGCCGCTTGGCCGATGTGGCTTATTTTGAGCCTTATTATTTGAAAGAAGGAAATGTAACCGCTCCAAAATCGTAGCAGACATGGACAAACCTTTGCCCGAAAAAAGATATTATACCATTGGCGAAGTGGCAGCATATTTTAATCTAAATACTTCTACGTTAAGGCATTGGGAATCAGAATTTCCGCATATACGCCCCCAAACCAATGCTAAAGGCGACCGCCGTTATACGCGCCAAGACGTGAATAATGTGCAAGAAATATTTGTGTTGGTAAAACAAAAAGGCTATACGCTGCAAGGTGCACGCGAATATTTGAGTACCAACCAGAGCCAACGCCAAACTGATGTCGTGGAAAAACTCCAAGACATCAAGGCGTTTTTGTTGGAATTGAAAGACATTTTGCAAAATCCTGACCAACAGCCAGATTAAACTTTTGTTTTCAAGAAATCTAAGAGCTTGGCCGTAGCACGTGCGCGGTGACTCATCGTATTTTTTTGCTCCAGTGGCATTTGAGCAAAAGTTTCTGCAAAACCCACAGGTACGAATACGGGGTCGTAACCGAAACCATTTGTACCCGTCGGGGCGACGGCAATTTCGCCTTCTATTTTTCCCTCAAAAAAGTGTTTTTCTCCGCCCAGAATCAACGCGATACAAGTCCGAAATTGCGCCGTGCGATTGGTTTTATTGGCTAAATTTTGGAGCAACAAAGCCACATTCGCGGCATCCGAACGCGCAGGCCCAGCATAACGCGCCGAATAAACACCAGGTGCGCCGTCTAAGGTCGCCACTTCCAAGCCCGTATCGTCGGCGATGCAACTCACCCCAAAATTATCCCAAACGTATTGCGCTTTTTCCAGGGCGTTGCCTTGTAGCGTGTCTTGGTTTTCGGGCAAATCCACTTCGCAACCAATATCGCGCAGCGTAACTAACTCAATTCCTTCTCCAAGCAACGGGAGCAATTCTTCTATTTTGTGGCGGTTGTTGGTGGCCAAACAAATTTTTAACATAAACTATTGAAAATGAATATGATATTAGGGCGTGTATTATGTAACTATGGTGCAAAGGTAGCGTCCAGAATTTATTTTTCTCATAAGAATTGTATTTTTTAAAATGGAGTGATTTTAGTGATACAACTTAAATTTTTTTTGGGTTGGTGAGCTACATTGCTTTCTTCCAGTATCATTTAAATACATTTAAAACCGCAAACCCATGTGTAAACTATGCTTACTACTGCTCTTCAGCCTTGCGGTCATCGTTTCCTACGCTTCAATTCTCCTTGAGTCTGCGGTGATTCGCCTGAGCGAAGTTGGCAGAGGAAACGTATTGGTAGAATAATAAGTATCGCTGACAGATAATATTTTGTGATTGAGTACTGCGCCCTTGGGCGTTCTGAAAATGTCGGTAGTGAAGTAAATACTTTCCTGTGTGGGAGAATTCAGGAAGGGTTTGAAATAGAAAAGGCTTGTTTCTTTCTGCAAAGAATCTTGGGGGAATTATTCTTTTTTTGCCATTTTTTCCCACCTTTGCAACGGAACATTGAAGCATTTTTTTCCTTCAATCTTTTACTAAAATTGCTTTAATTCATCTAATAATAATCAATACAACAACATAAATGGAATCAAAATACGCTTGGGAAACCATTAAAGAATACCAAGAAATTAAGTATTCGTATTACAACGGTGTAGCCAAAATCAGCATTAACCGTCCGCACGTACACAACGCTTTCACGCCGCTTACGGTGCGCGAAATGTCGGAAGCGATGGAGTTGGCACGTCAGGACGAACGCGTAGGCGTTGTTATCCTTACAGGCGAAGGCGGCAAAGCATTTTGCAGCGGTGGCGACCAAAGTGTACGCGGTCATGGCGGCTATGTGGGCGAAGACAAAGTGCCGCGTCTGAACGTGCTTGATCTTCAGATGCAAATCCGTCGTATCCCGAAGCCTGTAGTGGCGATGGTGGCGGGTTGGGCTATCGGTGGCGGCCACGTGTTGCATGTGGTTTGCGATTTGAGTATTGCTGCCGAGAACGCACGTTTCGGACAAACTGGCCCTAAAGTGGGTAGTTTTGATGGTGGCTTTGGTGCTTCGTACTTGGCGCGTGTGGTAGGTCAGAAAAAAGCCCGCGAAATTTGGTATTTGTGCGACCAATACGACGCGCAAGACGCTTTGCAAATGGGCTTGGTAAACAAAGTAGTTCCGTTGGAGAAACTCGAAGAAACAACAATGGAATGGTGTGCCAAAATGCTCGAAAAAAGCCCAATGGCTTTGCGTATGCTTAAGTCGGCATTCAATGCGGAACTTGACGGACAGGCTGGTATTCAGGAACTTGCAGGTAATGCCACGTTGTTGTATTATCTTTCGGAAGAAGCCAAAGAAGGCCGCGATGCTTTTGTTCAGAAACGCAAACCTGACTTTGCGAAGTATCCAAAATTCCCTTGATTTTTCCTCCAAAAGTCTTTTGATACAAAAAAGCCCGCGACTTCGGTTGTGGGCTTTTTTTGTTGGTAGCAAAACTTTTTTTGTATTGTTTTCTTATAAAACGGATATTTAAGCCACCTAAAACATTTTGCTTATGTTGCGTAGAATAGCGATTTTATTATGTCTATTGCTCACCTTGATGAGTTCCAATGCGATAGCCCAAGTCCGCAAAAAGCCTGCGCCTAAACCTGTTGCCGCTGCCGCTCCGACGGGGCCGAAGAAAACCCGCATTTTGTTTTTGTTGGATTGTTCGGGAAGTATGTTGGCCAACATGGACGGTGACTCGCGCATGAACGTAGCCAAACGACTTTTGTCCGAACTCATAGACTCCCTTTCTACTAAACCAAATCTTGAAATTGCTTTGCGTGCATACGGACACCAATCCGACCGCACCGAAGCGGATTGTTATGACTCCAAATTGGAAGTTGGTTTTTGGCCAAAAAATACGACGGCCATCAAAAACCGCCTCAAAACGCTGCAAGCCAAAGGCAACACGCCTATTTCATATTCGTTGGAGCAGTCGGCCAGAGATTTTCCCAAAGACCCTAACGCCGAGAATTTAGTGATTCTGATTACTGACGGTTTGGAATCCTGCAACCGCGACCCATGCGCTGTGGCGGCTGCTTTGCGCAGTAAAAACATTAATCTAAAACCGTTTATTATTGGGGTAGGTAGTGATGCCGATTTCAAAACGGCGTATAGTTGTGTGGGACAATATTTTGATGCTAAAAGTGCGCAAGGATTCAAATCAGTGTTGCGTAAAATCGTGCGCCAAACCCTCAACAAAACGACTGTAACCGTTAGCTTATTAAACCATGTCAATTTACCCAAAGAGACGAATTTGAATATGAGTTTTTATAATGCCCAGAATGGAGAGGTTATCTACGACATCGTGCATTATTTGGACGGCAGAGGCCTGCCTGATACGCTAAGTATTGACCCTGCCATTACTTATAATTTGGTGATAAACAGCATTCCTGCCGTAGAAAAGAAAAATGTAGTCATTAACGCTGGAATGCATAATAATATTTCTGTAAAAGTGCCGCAAGGAAATTTGATGGTTACGCATCCCTTGAGCTCGGGCTACGGCAAGACGCTGCCCGTCATGATTCGGCAGGGAAAGAATCTGCTTAATGTGCAGGCAATCAATACGCCCCAGCCGTATTTGATGGGTACTTACGATGTGGAGGTACTCACACTTCCGCGTACTGTGATGAAAAATGTAAATATTCAGGGTGGCAAAAATACGACTATCGACATACCTGGCCCTGGCCTCGTGAACATTACCGACAACGTGGCGGGTTATGGCGGTATTTACGAAGTGCGCGAAGATGGCCAAGAAGTCTTAATCTATAACCTGAGCAGAGGTTCGCGTGTGAGTTTGTCCATTCAACCTGGCGAATATAAGGTGGTGTATAGGTCGGCCAAAGCCATCAATTCAAAGTTTACGGCAGTGAAATATTTCACGGTAGAGGCCACTGGTAGCGTAGTAGATGTTACTTTGTTTTAGTGAATTAACTTGTTGTAAATCATAATTATACTTTCTTTTTATCCAAAAAAATGCGCAAAAAAATAAGAGTTTGGGGCTTAGGAGTATTGGCCTTGTGGTCGGTGGTTTCGCCTGCACAGGCTTGCGGTTGGTATTCGCCGCAATTGGGGCACGTGTCGTTGTTCGATTATTTTTTGCCTAAAAACTGCACCGACAACAAGTATTTTGTTTATAATCGCTACATCGCCGCTTGCAAGGGCTGTGCGCATCGTAACTCTTACGATTTTCATTTTGACGAAGGTTTTTCACCTGCCGAACCCAATAAAGACCATAACATAGAGGCTTGGCAACTGCTTTTGCAGTCCAGAGCACAAGAAAGCCAAATTGCGCAAATCGTTTATCGCACGGGCGTGGATACGCTTGATTTTTTGGTGCAAAAGCTTGAAGGTAAGTCTGTTGAGTTGCCCAATGATTTGCAGGTAAACGCCTTTGCTACCGAGATTGTAGCGCAAAAACGCCTTGACATTGCCAAGTATTTGGTTTATGCCAAAAAATGCGAGCCTTTCGCCTTGCGCGAATGGGATTGGTTGGATTGGGAAGCCAATACCAAAGCCAATGAAGCCGAACGCGAATTGATGGCCGCCGTGCGCGAAGAGGGAATGCAATTACTGGCTGCTGAGCCGAATATCGCCCTAAAGCAACGCTATCTGTATCAGGTGGTTAGGCTTAATTATTTTGTAGAAAATTTTGAACAAATATTGCAAGTTACACAAGCGTATTTGCGCCCCGAAATGCCCAAAAACTATATAGATTCGCGCTTGCGTGGTCGTATTGCAGGGGCGTATTTTCGGTTGGGGCGCGTGGCTGAGTCTGCGCATACTTACGCCATGATTTACAAAGATTATATCAAAACGGATGCGGCATTTGCGGAGCGTTCGTATGTCAATTTCCGCACGCTGATTCAAGACAAAAAGCATTTTGAGGCGTGTGTAAAGCTGGCAAAAGACAATCAAGAACGTGCAACTGTCTGGTTTTTAGGTTCTTTGGTGGACTCATATAGTACTTACTGGGACATGGCCGAAGGGGAAACGCCTACGCAAGAATACCAAAATTTGCACGCGTCCATGCTCAACACGCTGGAGCAGATTTGGCAAAATTCGCCCACAGACGAAGCCCTCGAAACGGCACTTTGGCGTAATTTGCAGGAAGTGGAAGACGATTATTTCCGCCCGATGCTCCTTGCCAACCAACCCAAAATAGATACGGCAGCCTACAAAGCCACCGACCATAACATTACTAATGTTGCCTTCGCGCCAACGGCAGTGGAAAAACCTTCGTTTTTCAAAAAAATAACGAAAGCCATCGTTAATTTTTGGCATAGTATCTGGGATTGGTTTTCGAGTTCGGATAAAAAATCGACCAACAAAAACAAACAGTCGGACGGTGAAAATTCCGCCGATACGTTGCTTGTGGACGATTATGTAAATCCGTACGAATCAGGATTTTATTATGATAATACCTTTGCTTTTACGGGTTTTGCCAGTGCGGCAGACCGCGAAGCGCGTGAGGATTATTATATGGGACTCAAAAGCATTGTGAATAAAATTGCGGCGGCAGGCAACACGGAGCAACCTGCACTTTGGCATTTGACAAAAGCCTATTTGCACATCATGAACAGCGAATGGCCGCAGGCGCAAGAATCCGTAGAAATGGCGCGTCAGCAATTCAAAACAAAGCAAGGGCAAAATGAGTATATTTTGCTGCAAACCAATTTGTTAGAACAATATATTGCGCTCGAAAATCAACCGAAAATTTCGGCAGAATACGAAAATAAATTAGGTGATTTTGTGGCTTCTCAAACCGATACTACCAGCCACTTTGACCAAATTTTCTTTAATAGATTGGGACAAAAATATTTGGCTCAAAACGATTGGCAAAAAGCGGCAATGGCCTATCATCGTGCGGGTAGTTCGTGGGCGATGGCTGTGCTGTTGGATATGTACGCGACCGACGCACAATTTACGACCTTGTTGGAAACGGTGCGCAAAGGCGGTGAAAACAAACTGGAAAGCTATTTGGTTGGTAAGTTCTTTAATGCCAGTCAATTAACAGAAATAAAAGCCGTGCGTTTGGCCAGAGACAATCACTTTACAGAAGCAGTGGCGGCACTTGACGATTTGCCCGCGAGCTATTGGCAACACGCCCCCGACACGTTTGCGGCCAGTTTGGGCAACAAGTACCATGATATGCCGTATCGCACGTACAATCACTTGCAATTTTTCACGACCATCGACTCGTTGCGGGCCAATGCGGCGGCTAATCCGCAAAATGCGGCGCAAGAATGGATGACAGTGGGCAATGCCTTGTGGAGTTCGGCGTATTGGGGTTATAATCAGACACTTTGGCGCGGCGATTTGATTACGACCGCCCGATATTTTGACGGAAATCAGTATCCACTCAATGTCTCGGACACACTCGCCACGCAGTTTTATGTGCGCAAAATGCACTTTATGAACCGCTACGGTACGAGCCTTTTGGCAGGGAAATATTACCAGAAAGCCGCCGAAACGACCAGCAACGAACTGGGCGCACAGGCTTGTTATTTGGGAATGAGCCTGACCAAACACACGCAAACCACGTTCCACGAAGGCATTTATACCGACGATTTTGAGCCAATGTACGCGCTTTGGAAAAAGGTGTTTGCCGACAAGCCGCAGGCCGTTCCGTACCTGAACGAATGCCCAGCCTTGCGCGAAACGTTGCCTAAGCAAAAATCGAATAAGGTGAGTTAATATTCTGTATATCAAATTATTGCTGATTAGGGGCGTGCTATCTTATGCACCTAATCAGCGATAATTATTTTAGCCTTAACAGAGATTTATTTTATCGCTGTATCTTATGGGAAAGATACTATCGGTTTGCGTCCCAAAATATAGTTTTATCACGCAAAAATGCGGTAATCCAAATCAATGCCAATGGAATACCTGGGTTAAGCATAGAGCCGTCATAGGCTAACTCCACGGCCATCGCCCCAGCAAAGTAGCAGCACAACAGAATAAAACCAATTCGCATAGTTTTGGGAATAACAAATAGAATAATAAATGTCATTTCCATTAAACCAAGCATAGTAGCAGCGTTTGGCAAATTAAATTTAACCAAACCCTCAACAGACCAAGCAAAATGTATCGCTTTTAGCAGTCCACTTACAAATACAATTATAGTCGTTAAGACTAAAAGAGACGTTGCAATAATGTGTTGCGTTTTCATTTAGTACGGCAGATTTAATGTTCTTGCTTCTATCATTAAAAAATAGCCAACTCGCTCTTTTATCAGCCATTTTCCGTTCTGAAAAACGTATGAATCCTCATATTTGACGCTATAATCTGTGATAACGTCTTTTCCTTCGTTTTCTCTAATCATTTTAAGTAAAGAGAATGAAACACCCTTTGCGGTATCGCCTTCTATGGTTACAGTATGTTGTCCATTTAATGTAAAATAGGTTTTGACCAGAGAAGCGTGTCCCGTAAACTCTTTTTCTAATGCCTCATTACCAGTAATGTTAGCAACTATTACCCCATTCATATACACTGTATAGGTGACATCTTTCGTAAACAAAGTCATTTGTTCGGTAATCTTTTTTTCATCACCCAAATAGGCGTAGGCATCTATCAGAGTTCTTAACTCTTCTTTTGCTTTTAAGGCTTCTAAAAACATCGTTATTTTTTTTAGTTGAACATTATTTTTAAATTGTTGTTGGCAAAAGTATGCCATAGTTGCTTACAATTTATTAGTTGTTACCTAAAGGTTACTGCGTAACCATAAATCACAATGTTAAATAATCAAGAAGACGCGAATAAAGAATTTACAGAAGAATGCGACAAAGTGCTTGGTGCTGTAAGTGATTTTCTGTACGTTATTGGAGGGAAATGGAAACTTATGATAATTATTGCTCTGGCGAGAGGCAATACTAGATTTACAGAACTTCAACGGCAAGTCAAGGGAATTTCGGCAAGGGTTCTTTCAAATGAATTAAAAGACTTAGAATTAAATGGATTTGTTGTAAAAAAAGTTTCTGTTGGCTACCCTGTTCTTATTGAGTATGAGTTACTTCCTTATAGTCATACACTTGAGGAAGTCGTTACTGCCATGACAAAATGGGGGATTCAACATAAAGAAAAAATCAAACGAGATATGGCCGTATAATCTATTGTTGTATGGCACAGACCCGCTTCGCGGGAAATTTTGCTACACAAGAAAGAAGTAGATACGCAGTGCGTATCTACTTGGAAGCGTATGCGTTACGCCAAAAGCTCTACAATGTCATCTTTGCTCAGGGCTTTTACAAAGTTTTCTTCTGTAACGATCAGATCTCCAGCAAGTTTTAGTTTGTTTTGTTGCAAAGCTAAAATCTTTTCTTCTACCGAATCTTTGCTAATAAACTTATAGACAAAAACGGTTTTGTCTTGCCCAATGCGGTGTGCTCGGTCAATGGCTTGTGCTTCTACGGCAGGATTCCACCACGGATCTAAGATGAAAACATAGTCGGCGGCTGTGAGGTTCAGGCCAACGCCTCCTGCTTTGAGCGAAATCAAAAATACTTGGCAATCTGCATTTTTCTGGAACAAATTGACTTGCTCTTGGCGGTCGCGGGTGCTACCGTCCAAGTACGCATAATTGAGTTTGAAATGCTCTAAATATTCGCGCAAAATACTTAAATGTTTTACAAATTGACTGAAAATCAAAACTTTATGATTTTCGCGAATCACATTATCCAACTTATGCACGATGTCTTCCATTTTGCCCGAACTGCCTTTGTATTCTTCGTTTACCATGCGCGGGTGGTTGGCCAACTGCCGCAATTGCGTAAGCCCCTGCAACAACAAAATTTGCGACTGCGCCATGCCTTTCTGCTCGATATGTTCCAAGATTTTGTTACGGAAATACGATTTTGCTTCCTCGTATTCGGTCTCCTGCTCGGCGTTCATGCGGCTGTAATGTATATTTTCCACTTTTTCGGGCAACTCTTTGGCTACTTGCGACTTATGTCGGCGCAAAATAAACGGTTTGATGATGGCGTGCAGCTTGTGCAATCTGGTTTCATCATTTTTCCGCTCGATTGGTGTTTGAAATTCGTTGCGGAAATACGTCTGCGTACCCAACAGGCCTTCGTTGATAAAATTCATTTGCGACCAAAGGTCTAACGTGCTGTTTTCCAATGGTGTACCCGTCAGGATAAGGCGATGTATTGCCCCGATTTGCGTTACGGCGCGGGCAATGTGCGAACTCGGATTTTTGATGGCTTGCGACTCGTCCAGAATCAAATAATTGAATTGATATTGCTTCAAAACGTCCAAATCCAGACGCACAATGCCATACGAAGTGATGATTATATCAAAATAGCTAAAAAATTCGCTGCTTTTCTCGCGGTCAGCTCCCGTATAATTCAAGATTTTGAGGCCAGTCGTAAACTTTTTGGCTTCCATTTCCCAGTTATACACCAACGATGTTGGCATGACTAGCAAAGACGCTCGTTTGATGCCCTCGTCTTTTTGGCTTTGCAACAAGGCCAGCGTTTGTACGGTTTTGCCCAAACCCATGTCGTCGGCAAGGCAGCCGCCCAATTTGTATTGGTTCAAAAATCGCATCCAATCGTAGCCAGCTTTTTGGTACGGACGCAACACGCCTTTAAACGCCTTAGGCAACGGATAACTTTCGATAGATGAAAAGTCGCGCAAACGCTCCAGTTTTTCGTTCATTTTCACGCTCAAAAGTTCTTGGTCGTGCATGGTATTGAGCATCGCAAAATGCGCTTTTGTGATGTTCACTTCGCCCGTGTCGGAGGTGTTGGCAAGGGCAAAAAGTTCGGAATATTCTGTAAACCAAGCCTCTGGAATTACGGCAATTTCGCCATTAGGCAACAGAAATTCACGTTTATTTTGCAGAATTAACTGTCTGATTTTCAGGAAAGGAATAGTATATTCTCCAAATTGTACGTTGGCGTAAATATCGAACCAATCGGAGTTCTCGCGTACGTCCAGACTAATGCTGGTGTGGCCAATAAAATATTTTACGTCCGAAACGGTTTGTTGTTCTACGCGCACTGCATTTTCTGCCAGCAAATCTGCATGGCGACCAAGCCATTCCAAGGCTTCAAAATGCGGCATTACGACTTGTCCCGCATGGAGTTTGAGTCCGTTTTCCTGCAAAATTTTTAAAATATTTTTTTCTTTGGCTGTATCGCGTTGCGTGCGAACAAACGTATAAGAATCGCCCTCTTTTTGCATGGTTACCAATACATCTTGCGAGTTGTTGAGCTTGACGGTTTCGGCTCCTGTGTACTCAAATTGTAGCTCAAACGAGATGTTGGTATTGTTTTCGGTGCGCACTTCTGCCGCAGGGTTTTCGTCGGTTTGGCCTACCAATAGCGGGGCAGCCACTCGCGCATTTTCTTGCAACAACTCCCTGATTACCAATATAGTTTCTGGCTTAGGTGTTTGTTTTATTATCTCAAAACCTTCTGCATAAATATCTTCAGAATGTGAAATAAGCGGCTTTAGAAACTTATTAAAATAGGTTTCTTCCACCGAGCGCGGCACGACGATGTGGTTTTTATTCAAAAATGGCTTAAGTTTATTGCCATCAATACTTTGCTTAAAGGTATAAAGTACACGATTGAGCAGCAGACACGCAGGCTCATTGCTCATCACAATCGCGTTTTTGTATTGAAAATCAAGCTTTTGACCTTTAAATAAAATTGTCGGGAAATAATGTGTAGCTTCTTGGTTGCGGTGAAAATGAAACCAAATCGAGGCGGGTTCGTCGGCCATCGCCAAACGGCGGTACGTGGCTTCGCCGTCGCTGCCCATTTCAAAAATGGGTTTGTTGGATAGCAACGGAATGATTTCGGACATTCGCCGTTCCAGGTAATGGCTGATTTGCTCCTGTAATGGCTTGTCAGGTTTGTTCGGGTCGTAGATTTTGATGAAAAAATCTGAAACAGTTTGCTTTTTGTTGTTGGTAGAAAAATGTTTAAACACAGCATCTTGCTGAATCTCATCAATGAGTTTCACCAAACGCCAATCGGCTTCGTCCATTCTGTCGGAAAATTCGTTTGCGTTTTTGAATGAAATATTTTGCGACTGCAAACTCAAACGGCCATGGTCGTCGAGTTGTACGGCAAAAGATTCAAATAAATACCCTAAGAATTCGTGCTGAAATAACGAATAGACAATTTGGAACGGTTTGGTGGGAGATACTTTCATGTGCAAAAAGAAATTAAAACGAAAGTTAATAAAAATATCTGAAAGTCTCCGCCGTCGTTGATGCGATTGTGTGATATTATTGCCTTAAATCTCAATTAAAACCCATTTAATGCTATTTGGCATACCCTCAAAACATACAATCCTACCCACCGAGTCGTATTGGAAAAATCTAAAGTTTAACCTAAAACCGCACTGGCAATCTAATTCGTTTGTATATTTGTATTTATTTTTGTGCGTAATTATTTACTCAAAATCTATCAGCAAAACATGGCCAAGCAAAAATTTGCCCGCGAATCATTTGTCATTACGACGGAAATGGTAATGCCCAACGAAACCAATCCCCTCAACAACTTGATGGGAGGCCATTTGATGCACAGCATGGACGTAGCAGCCGCCTTGGCCGCCCAACGCCACAGTAATCGCATCGTCGTAACCGCTTCGGTGGACAATATTTCTTTTTCGCGGCCTATTCCTTTGGGTGCTGCCGTTACTTACGAAGCCAAAGTTACGCGTGCGTTCAACTCTTCGATGGAAGTACACATTATCGTACACGCCGAAGACATTCCCTCAGGCCAACGTTTCAAAAGCAACGAGGCGTTTTTTACGTTTGTGGCCGTTGACCAAACAGGCCGCCCCATAGATGTACCCGAACTCATTCCAGAGACAGAAGACGAAAAGAATATGTATGATTACGCCCTCCGTCGCAGGCAGTTACGTTTGGTATTAGCTGGCCGTCTCAAGCCATCAGATGCCACCGAACTCAAATCTATTTTCAAGTTAGATGAATAAAGAATAAAGGCCGACATTCGCATAAATGTCGGCCTTTATTTTATAAAAAACAGGTAGTAACTATAAACCCCAACCCTGTATTTGCTGCATGGTTTTGTAGGCCGTCAGGTCGAAAGTACAAGGCACCAACGAAACATAACCGTTAGCGATTGCCCATTCGTCGGAGTCGGAGCTATCGCCCGTTTCCATGTTCACGAAGCTACCCACCAACCAAAAATACGAACGGCCTGCGGGGTCTTTGCGTTGGTCAAATTCTTCTTGCCAACGGGCACGCGCTTGGCGGCAAACTTTTAGGCCTTTCACTTCGCCTGCTTTGTGTGGCGGGAAATTCACGTTAAGCGTAATGCCTTCAGGAATGCCATTGGCTAAGGCTTTGAGCGTGATTTCTTTTACCCAATGGCGCACGTGCGAAAAATCGGCATCGTGGCTATAGTCACAAAGCGAAAAACCAATCGCTGGCAAGCCTTCCAAAGCCGCCTCAATAGCTGCCGACATTGTGCCCGAATACAACACGCTCACGGAAGTATTGCTACCGTGATTGATACCACTCACCACCAAATCAGGGCGGCGGTCGTGCAACACGTGATGTTTGGCCAGTTTCACACAGTCGGCAGGCGTACCCGAACATTGATAGGCTTCTACGCCCAAATCTCCAAATTGGTTGCTGCGGTCTAAGCGCAACGTATTGCCGATGGTGATGGCGTGTCCCATGCCCGATTGCGGGCTGTCGGGAGCTACCACAACTACTTCTCCAATTTCGGCCATCACTTCTACCAATGTACGGATACCTTTGGAGGTAATGCCGTCGTCGTTAGAAATGAGAATTAACGGTTTTTTAGACATAATTTTTTATTTTCTGATGAATAAATTTCTTGATTGAAAAGTAACTTTAACATTCTGTTACGCCACCCAAACGGTTTTGATGTTCACGAACTCGTGCATTCCCCAGTGCGACAGCTCGCGGCCATAGCCCGACTGCTTCACGCCTCCAAACGGAACACGTGGGTCTGTGCGTACAATTTCATTCACAAAAGTACAACCCGCTTGTATTTGTGCCGCGATTTTTTCTCCTTTTTCGGTGTTGGCCGTCCAGACGGAAGCCCCCAAGCCATAAGGCGTGTCATTGGCCACCGCGACGGCTTCTTGGGCATTTTCTACCACAATCACACTGGCCACCGCTCCAAACATTTCTTCATCGTAGGCAGGCATTCCGCGCTTTACGTTGGTGAGCAAAGTCGGTTCAAACCACGCGCCTACTTTCGTGGGGCGAGCACCACCCACCAGCACTTGTGCACCTGCCGCAACGCTTTTTTGCACTTGCTCCAGCAGGATTTGGGCGAGGTCTTCGCGTGCCATTGGCCCAAAACTGGTTTGTGGGTCGGTGGGGTCGCCTGCCTGCAAAGCTGCGATTTTTTCGCGCAAAGCTGCCGTAAATGCTGCCGCGATTGGTTTTTCTACAATAAAACGCTTGGCCGAAGTACAACCTTGCCCGCCATTGGTGAAACGTGCTTTTACGGCTTTTTGAGCCACAGCCTGCACGTCGGCATCTGCGAGCACCACAAAGGCATCACTTCCGCCAAGTTCTAACAGCGTCTTTTTCAAATATTTACCTGCCAATGAAGCCACTACAGAACCCGCGTAGCTGCTACCCGTAAAGGTAACTGCGCGTACCAGTTCGTGCGAAATTAGTTCGTGTACTCTTTCGTTTGGTAAAAAAAAGTTTGTGTAAACATTTTCGGGGAAACCCGCTTGCTCGAACACAGACGCAATGGCCAACGCGCATTGCGGTACGTTGGGCGCGTGTTTCAGTACAATCACATTGCCAGCAGCCAGCGCAGGCGCAGCAAACCGAAACACTTGCCAATATGGATAGTTCCAAGGCATAATCGCAGACACCACACCCAAAGGTTCAAAGGCCACATAGCAACGCGAAGCCTCCGTGCCAACTGGCTGTGGAGCAAGCATTTGTTCGGCTTTTTCGGCATAAAAACGGCACGTAAGCGCACATTTTTCTATTTCGCTGATGCTTTCGCGCAGCACTTTACCCATTTCGAGGGCGGCAAGCTGAGCAAGTTCGTGTTTGCGTTCCAGCAGAACATCGGACAGGCGATGCACATACGTTACGCGTTGGGCAAGAGGTAAATTTTTCCATGCAAGCCAAGCCTCATTGGCTCGCTCAATCCCCTGCGCCACTTGCGCGGGGCTGTGCGGCTCAAATTGCCGTACAATTTCGTTATTTTGAGGATTAATGGTTGCAATAGCAGACATTTCTGATACTTAAAAAAAATTGAGTTAGTGTAAAACAGTATAAAAATAAGGGCGTGTTTGCCTAATATTGTGGCGGCCAAACAATGTTTTTGTATTCAAATCGAAAACATTTATGCTGTTTTTTGTAATTAAATTCGCTGATAACATTAAGCCCGATACAGCCCATGAACGCCGAAGCCTTACAAACGCAACTTGCACAACTTCAACAAAAAGTAGCAAAGTTGCTTGTACAACACCGCCAACTCAAACAAGCCTTACAGGAGGCAAATATAGAGCGCAAACAGTTGCGGGTGCAAAATGAGAAACAAAAAGAAGAGTTAAAAAATTTTCAAAATAAAATTAAAACAAGTAAGATTGTAGCCACAATCGCGACTACTCCGCAACAAAATGCGGCAATTTGCCAAAAAATAGAGGAGTATGTAGCAGAAATTGACAAGTGCATAGCGCAATTGAATCAGAAGTAAAAATTTTGGGGTTGAAAAAAGTTGGAGGTTGTCCGTAACTATGGCCGTTATTTCTATCAAAATAAAAATTGCCGACCGCGAATACCCCATGAAGGTAGAAGCCTCTGAAGAAGAGTACATTAGGCGTGCAGCCAAACAGCTCAACGAAGCAATTGTAGAATATCGAGAACGGTTCGGCATCAGTGATAAATTGGATATTTTGGCGATGGTGGCATTCGATGCACTCGCAGACAAAATAAGAACCGACAACGAACTGACTAACACATACAAGCAACTCAATGGCGCATTGGCGCAATTGGATGCACAGATAAGCAGAGAGTTAGAATAAAATAGCAAACTCTCGCCCCATTTTTTGATACTGTAGTTTTGATTCGTGCTTGTGCGCGAAGTTGATTTCTGATGATTGATTTGGAACTAACATTTTAACATCACAAACAACTGTTTTTACAGCACCAATGGAAATAATAATTTACGTCGTTGCCGCTTCTTTGCTTAGCCTATTTGTTGGGCTGTGGCTGGGTCAGAAACAACTTCAAAAGTTGTATGCTCGCAAAGAGCAAGAAGCCCGCGAGAAAGCTGCTCTCATCATTAAAGAAGCCGAAATTAATGGGGAAACCATTAAAAAAGATCGCATTTTTGAGGCTAAAGAAAAGTTTCTCAAACTCAAAGCTGAGTTTGAAGACGAGTCGAATAAAAAGAAAAACATCATCTTGCAAAATGAAAACAAAGTAAAACAACGCGAACAAGCCGTTGCCAAATTGCAAGAACAAGTAAACCGCAAAGAAGCCGAATTGGATAGCGAAAAAGAAAATCTACGCGCCCAACTCGACATCACCAACAAAAAGAAAGACGAAGCCGAAAAACTACGCCTTCAACAAGTACAAAAGCTGGAAAAAATAGCGGGTCTGACGGCAGATGAAGCCAAAGAACAAATACTGGAAGCACTCAAGCAAGAAGCCCAAAGTAAAGCCTCGTCTTACATCAAAGACATTATCGAAGAGGCTAAAATGACCGCTACGAAAGAAGCTAAAAAAGTGGTTTTGGAAACAATCCAACGCACTGCCACCGAACACGCCATCGAAAACTGTGTATCAGTTTTCAACATTGAAAGTGATGACGTGAAAGGTAAAATCATTGGTCGCGAAGGTCGTAATATCAGAGCTTTGGAAGCTGCCACAGGTGTGGAAATCATCGTGGATGATACGCCAGAAGCCATTATTATTTCGGGCTTCGACCCTGTGCGCCGCGAAATTGCTCGTCTTTCGTTGCACCGCCTCGTACAAGACGGACGTATTCATCCCGCACGTATTGAGGAGATTGTTTCCAAAACGCGCAAAAACATTGAAGAGGAAATCTTGGAAATTGGCGAACGTACGGCCATAGATTTAGGGATTCATGGTTTGCACCCAGAGCTTATCAAATTGGTAGGTCGTATGCGTTTCCGTTCTTCTTACGGTCAAAACTTGTTGCAACACTCGCGCGAAGTAGCCAAACTTTGTGCTACAATGGCCGCAGAATTGGGCTTAAATGCTAAACTTGCCAAACGTGCAGGTTTGTTGCACGACATCGGGAAAGTATGGCCAGAAGAACCCGAATTGCCTCACGCACTTTTGGGCATGGAACTTGCTAAAAAATACAAAGAACACCCAGAAGTTTGCAACGCTATCGGTGCGCACCACGACGAAATAGAAATGACTTCGATGCTTTCGCCTATCGTGCAGGCTTGCGATGCGATTTCGGGTTCGCGCCCAGGCGCACGCCGCGAGGTGATGGAGTCGTACATTAAGCGTCTGAAAGATTTGGAAACATTGGCCTTGTCGTTTGATGGCGTAACCAATTGCTACGCTATACAAGCAGGCCGCGAGTTGCGCGTGATGGTAGATGCCGACAACGTAACTGACGAAAAAGCCAGCATGTTATCTTTCCAAATTTCGCAGAAAATAGAAAAAGATATGCAATACCCAGGCCAAATCAAAGTAACGGTAATCCGCGAAATGCGCTCTGTGGCTTACGCAAAATAACACAGCATTATTTGCTAACAAAAAACGCCTTTTACGTGTATCGTGAAAGGCGTTTTTTGTAGGGCATCGAATTTTTTTTGAACTGAGACAATTTTAGTTTTCATCGAAAGCCGCAGGCCTTACCAAAATCACGTCTTCTTTGTCCACTATCACAGAGCCAGCTGCCGCACCTTTTACCTTGCGCACAAACTTTTTGGGTGTGCAGATGACGGGGCAAAGCGTGTCGGTTTTGCGTTTGGAATAATAGGCGGCCAGCGATGCGGCTTTTTCTATGACAGATTTGGGAAAGGGTTTGCCAGATTTGTATTTTACGAGGACGTGCGACCCAGACACATCGCGGGCGTGCAACCAAAGGTCTTCTTTGTGCGAATAGCGTTGCGTAAGTGTGTCGTTGTGTTGTGCGTTTTTGCCAACCCAAATGTCAAAACCTTCGTACTCGAAGCGGCGATAGGGCAGGGCCATTTCTTCTTTTTGTTGGTCTGAAATTATTTTGTTGTCTTTCAGGTACTTACGGATTTCTTTTACGCTGTTGGCTTTTTCTATAAAATTAATATGCGTCTCAATGCGTGCGAGTTCTTGCTGTTTTTTATCCAGATTTTCGTACAATTTATCAAGCTCTACTTTTTGATTTTTAGCTTTGCGGTAATAGTTTTCGGCGTTGCGCTGCGGACTAAGGTCGGCCTTTAGCTTGATTTCGAGCGGTTGATTTCTATAAAAATCCTCAAGCGTAATTTTTTCGGTTCGAGGCTTGATATTGTGCAAGTTAGCCATCAGAATATGGCCAATTTCTTCGTAACGTGCACTACTTTCCAAACCGTTGAGTTTGGTTTCTGTTTTTTGTATGTAATTGGTTGTCTGTTCTTTACGCTTTTGGAGTAGCCGCAGCGCGTCGGATTTTTCATTTTCCGAAAAATACAGCCTTGCGTATTCGGCAGCAAACTGATTGGCCGCTTCCAGTGGATTGGTATATTTCCGAGATTGGCCATCTTCAAAAATCGGTAAAAGCGACAAAATTAACTCGTCGTTGAGCGTACCGACATAGTAGCTCGAAGGTTTTTCCAGCACCGAAATCATTTCCTCAAAATGCGGCCATTGTTCCACCAAACCCAGCAAATCCAAGCCGTGTTGTTGCCAGTAGGTCAGTGGCACGTTGCCCAACGTGGGATAGGCTTTTTTGAGATTTTGGCCATTTTCCAGAAAATAGGCCGCATCGTGATAGTCGAGCGGGCGAGCCAATTCCGCGAAATTTATCTCCAAATCTTTGGAAAGCGAATGTTTGAAAACACTTGTAACTTTCTGATTTTCAAATAAAATGACGTTGGCGCGGTTGCCGTGCATTTTGAAAAGTAAGGCGAAATTATCTTCAAATAAAAAATAAAAACTGCGTTCGTTCGGGATTTGAATTACGTCCAGAACAGTTTTGTTCAAAATTTCGTCAAAAAGTTCTACGCTGTTGCGTTTGGCGCGTTGGAAATTTTCGGGAAAACTTAGCGCGGAAATTTCTTGCGTGAGCATGGCACGGATATAAAACTCTTGGTCGGTGGTGCAAAAACCCAAGATAAGTTCGTCTTTGTTTTGACTAAAGCAAGTAGCTAATATCCAGTTAGTTAATTTGTTTTTGAGCGACTGGGCTACTTGCTGGAGAAAGAAAAAATTGTTGTGCACGGTGCGTATTTTTAGGAAATAAAAAACTTTTGCGGGAGGCGATAAATCTCACAAAGATAGCCAATTGCACGGAACTACGTGTTTTTGTGGTTTTGGTTTAATATTTTGCCAGAAAACTACAAACAATGAACATCACAGACGCACTTGACTCCACCAATACTCCGCTGTACGATTCGCTATCGCGGCATACTAAAATCCACTTTCTGCCGAACGATAATTGGCACGTAAATGTTTGGTATTCAGTATTTCATGGAAAAGAATCTGTAATTTATTATAGTCCTGTGGCTTGCCCGCAGGCGCAACTTTCGCGGCAATTATTGTTTTTGGAGTTGCAGTGCAATGGTTATCGGCGTGTATTGGATGGCTTGAGTCTTTTGCCCGACACCAATCAATGGATGCAAACCATCGTGAAAAGTATAGATACTTGTTTGCAAAATCAGAAAATAGCAAATCGTTGGTTGGCAATGGGTTATGATTTGGAGCAGCTTTTGTATGAAGATGATGCAGACATTTTTGAGTATTTCGAGCAAATGCTTGCCATGAAAGGCTATTCGGAGATGTATTTACTTACCTCGTATTGGGGTTTCACGAATCCTTTGTTGAATGTCTCAGCAAATCAACGGAAATATTTGCACCAAAAATTTTGTGTATATGCTGGCGGAAAACTGCGAACTCGTTTGTTGGAAACAGATTCTTTGCTTTTTCGTTGGGCGAATGTATCTGCTTATGAAGCAAAGACTTATGTGTTGGCAATGGCCAATATTTTGGGGATAAAACAAGATACTTGGTTAAGTTATGAGTATAACAAAGGAGCGTTTTTTGAAGAACAATTTCCGCAAGCAGGCTTTTTTGTGGGGCAACCGTTCGGGCTGGAACAAGTACGAAAAGTCTATTCCTAGCGGAAATGATGAACATATAATTCGCTGTTGCACAGATTGTCTCATTATTTATTTACGATATAGTAACATATTACATCTGTACTTCTTTCTTTTTGTAACGCATTGTTAATGAGTTGATAATGATACAATGAATTATTCAATAATTTGTATTATATAATTTTTTAAAGACGAGTGTTTGTTGTTTTTGAATGAATATAAGAGTTTATATTGTTTTTGTTGTTTGTAGCGTTTGATAGCAGGTAGCTTGCTGGTTGTTTTATGAAATAAGAAGTTGAATATTACAGATGATTAAATTCTACTATTTTAATCTAAATCGCTTCGCATTAAAATAAGATATTGCACATTGGCAGTCTTTACGTTGCTACTAATCATCAAATCTCTAATCATTTTCAGTCATGAACAATCAGATACTAAGAGCCATTTTGGAGAAAACAAGCGATAGCATCATTATGTTAGGGCTTGATTTAAAAATAACGTATATCAATAATACGGCTCAAAAGATGTATGATTTGCTCAATGGCGAGCAAATGGAAGTTGGGGTTGATGTGAGGGAATACCTGAATCCAAAGTGTGGGGGTTTAATTTTGGATGCGAATCAAAAGGTTTTGGCGGGTCAAAGTGCAGAATTGGAATTATTGATGACTTATAAAAAAACAGAACGTTGGCTCAAACATCAGTTGCCGCCGATTTATGATGCAGAAGGAAAGGTTTGGGCTACGTTATGGATTATACAGGATATTCATCACCAAAAACAAGCAGAAATTAAGCTGGAGGAGTCAGAAGCAAAATTTAGCAGTATTTTTCATTCTGCTCCCGTTACGATTCTGATTGTGGATAGTAATATGTGCATTGTTGATGCTAATCCTGAAACCAAAAATCTTTTTCATTATGATCTGGGGGAACTTATAGGGGAAAGTATTAATGTGCTAATTCCCAGACGATTTTGGGAAAGTCATGAGGTTTCTCTGCTTACTTATACCTCGAACCCTACACCCTATAAATTAGGAACGGGTCGCGTGTTTCCTGCTCTTACCAAAGAAGGGAAAGAAATTTTTACAGAAATCAGCCTTAATAATTTTATATTGGCTGGGAAAAAATATTTTGTGGCGTTGATACAAGATGTTACACAACGAATTGAACACGAGTCTATTATAGAAAGTCAGGTAACGCAGTTACAAGACATTGCATGGTATCAGGCGCACAAAGTAAGAAGCCCGCTGGCCAAAATATTGGGTTTGGTTAATTTGTTTCAGACAGAAAAAGACGAAGAATACAAAACGCTATACCTCCAATATTTGAAAGAGTCTGCCGATGAGTTAGACGCGGTTATTCACAAAGTGATTAATGACGTATATACCAAAGATTTGATTTCCAAAATCTAAGTATTATTCATGTTTCTTAAATTGCGGAAGTTGCCAGTCGTAGCGAACCGCCAGCACTCGAATTATAATAATAATACTACCCGAAATAGCCAAGTTATAATCAAAATTTACACCATAGCTATGAAGCGTCAGGTACAGTAAAGCACCTGCAAAACAAGCTGTTGCATAGATTTCTTTTTGAAAAATAACAGGAATTTCGTTGGTGAGCATGTCCCGAATCACACCTCCAAAAACCGCCGTAAACATTCCCATAATGGCCGCGTTGATGTTGCCGACTCCCAAAGAAATGGCTTTGGCCGTCCCAACCACCGTAAACAAGGCGATGCCCAGCGTATCGAACAGAAAAAACGTTTTTTTGAGTTTGATAAAATACGAATAAAACACTTTGGCCATCACGATGCCCGCAAACACGGCATAAATCATGTTTACATCTTTTATCCAAGCAATCGGGTAGTTGCCCAGCAACACATCGCGCAGCGAGCCGCCTCCGATGGCCGTAATGTATCCAATAAACGTAGCCCCAAACCAGTCGGCGCGGGCTTTTTCGGTAGCGGAGAGTGCGCCCGAAACGGCAAAAAATGCCGTTCCGAACAACTCAAACCAATATTGTACTTGCATAATTTATGCGACTAAATTCTTTTTGAAAATTAAAACATAAAATTGATTACCAGCCTTTTATTGCATTTGCACCAAATGCTTTTTCGGCGGCTTGTAGCACCGCTTCCGACTGATAGGCCTTTACGAATTTCTGTACTTTTTCTTCGTGTTGGTTGTCTTCGCGGGCAGCAATAACATTCACATAAGGCGAATTTTTATCTTCTTTCAACAAACCATTTTTGTTGGGGTCAAGGCCAGCTTGCGCCGCAAAGTTACTGTTAATAATGGCCAGTACGACGTTTTCGTCGTCCAAAACTCTCGGAAGTTGCGGGGCTTCTATTTCCAGAATGTTGAGCTGCTTAGGGTTGGCCGTGATGTCGGTTACTTTCGGCAGCAAACCCACGCCTTCGCGCAGTTGGAGCAAGCTATTTTGTTGTAACAAAAGCAACGAACGGCCTCCGTTGGTCGGGTCGTTGGGAATGGCGATGGTGCTACCGTTGGCCAGTTCCCTGATATTTCGGATTTTGTTGGAATAAGCCACTATCGGATACACGAACGTTTTGCCCACAACAGCGAGTTTGTAGCCGCGTTGTTTGGCTTGCTGCTCCAAATACGGCACGTGTTGGAAGGCGTTAAGGTCGATGTCGCCCTGATTGAGTGCTTCGTTGGGAACGACATAATCATTAAAGAAAACCAGTTCCACGTCCAAGTTATATTTGTCTTTTGCCTCTTTTTGGGCAGCTTCCGCAATTTGTCTTTCTGGGCCAGAAGTAACGCCTACTTTTAGGTGATTAGGATTGTTTTCTTTGGCCGATTTCTGACAAGAAAATAAAGTTAATGCACTGAAAAACAATGTAATGATGCTAAGATTTTTCATTTTATAGAATAAGAAAATTATCGGTGATTAAATTTTTTGGAAAGCGTTTCGCCCGTAAATTGAATGATAAAAACTAAGGCTACGAGCAGCAGCAATACAGCATTCATAATGAATGTATCGTACCCGACATAACCGTATTGGTATCCGATTTGGCCTAAACCTCCCGCGCCAACAGCTCCGCCCATGGCCGAATAACCGACCAGTGTAATGAGTGTTATGGTGGCGTTGTTGATTAGCGAAGGCAATGCTTCAGGCAACAAAACTTTAGTGATAATCTGGTAGGTGTTTGCACCCATCGCGCGCGCCGTTTCGATGAGTCCTGCGGGAATTTCGAGCAAACTATTTTCCACCAAACGCGCAATAAATGGCGCAGCTCCAATACTTAATGGCACTAAAGCCGCCCACACGCCAATAGACGTTCCCACCAGCGCACGCGTGAACGGAATAAGCCAAACGATGAGAATAATAAACGGAATAGAACGAAACACATTGACCCAAACCGACAAAATGCGGTGATAAATGGCGTGTTCGAGCAGTTGGCCGCGCCGCGTCAGGAACAAAAAAATGCCCACAGGCAAGCCAATAGCAAAACCCAACAGCCCAGCGGCAAAAGTCATAAAAATAGTTTCGAGCAAGCCTTGCAGCAGCAGCGACACATTAGAATTAAGCATAACCTCTTACCGAATTATAGATTTTGTGTTGATTAAAATAATTGATTACGTCGGCGTTGTGGTCGGCGTTTCCTTGCAGTTGGAGCAGTGCTTTTCCGAAGTTCTTTTTGCCGATATATTCTATTTCTGCCCGAATAATTTTGTAAGGCACTTTGTAATGATGGTAAATCGTATCTACCAAATCCTCAAAAGCAACTCTGCCGTTGAGTTCTATTTCTACGAGCGGAAACAAGCCGTCGTTTTGTTGCGATTGAAGTGTTTTATTAAAATCTGAAGGAATCGTCATGTTTTTGGTATTTAAAAATTGTCGGATAATGGGGTGGGAGTTGTTGAACAAAATGTTTTCCAACGTGCCTTTGGCTACCAGTTGGCCATGGTCAATAACGGCCACATGGTTACAAATGGCTTTTACGACTTCCATTTCGTGCGTGATGAGCAAAACCGTAATCCGCAAACGCTGGTTGATGTCGCGGAGCAGTTGCAAAATGGACTGGGTCGTGATGGGGTCTAAAGCACTGGTTGCCTCATCGCAAAGCAACAAATGCGGGTCGTTGGCCAAAGCTCTGGCAATGGCAACGCGTTGTTTTTGGCCGCCCGACAAATTCTTGGGATACTCGTCTGCTTTGTGTTCCAATCCAACTATTTTCAGCAGTTCCGTTACTTTGGCCTGAATGTGCGTTTTGTTGGCTTTGTCTAATTCGAGCGGCAAAGCCACATTTTCGAATACGGTACGCGAAGAAAGCAAGTTGAAATGCTGGAATATCATGCCGATTTTTTTGCGCTCTGCGGCCAGTTCGGAGGCGTTGAGCTTGGTAAGGTCGCGCCCCCTGACCACAATTGCGCCGTTGTCGGGTTTTTCCAGCAGGTTGATACACCGAATCAAAGTGCTTTTGCCTGCGCCCGAACTGCCAATAATGCCGACTATGTCCCCTTCCGCAATTTCCATATTTACTTGGTCTAAAGCTTTGAACGTCTTGCTTTTGAGCGTAAAAGTTTTAGAAATGTTCTGTATTGAAATCATTGAACAAAAAGTTAAATAAATGTTTTTGATAGGTACTCAAATGGGGTGTGCGCTTAACGAAAAGAAAATAAAAAAAGGGCTTTACGCTGTGTGGTAAAGCCCTTTTCTAAAGTTTATGGTGTAGAAAACGCGTTATATCAGACACAGCAATACAAGGTTGTATGTTTCATCATACAACAACACATCACCGCTGCCATTTGCTTGCCAGCGTTGTTTTGTATTGCCAATGCTTTTGATAAACTGATTTTCATGTTGTATCTTGTTGATTTACATTTGCTTACATGGAAATTGAGCCGCAAACGATGCCCAAAAGTAAAGCATTGATTTTATTTTCACAAAAACAAGGCCTAAAAATTTGGAAAGGTTCGGGTAAGAAAGTCGTGTTATTTCACCTCTTTCCACCATTGCCCGAAGTGCTGCGGCTCGTCGGTGAAGCGCACCACTTGCCCGATTTTTGGCGTAACCAAATCAAGGCCGTATTGGGCATTGAGGCGCGTAATTTCGTTTAGTGGCTCGTCCCAAGCGTGCAATGCCAACTCGAATTTGGACGAATGTACAGGTATAACGTGTTTTGCCTGAAGGAGTTGTGCGGCTTTGAGCGTTTCTTCGGGTAGCGAGTGTATTGCCTGCCAAGCCAAATTGTACTGGCCATTTTCCATAATTGCCCAATCTATCGGCGCAAACTTTTTGCCTATTTCTGCAAAATGATTTCCGAAGCCGCTATCGCCACCCACCAAGATTTTTTGCGTAGGCGTTTGCAACAACATCGCTATCCAAAGCGTATTGTTTCGTTTGAAAGTTCTACCCGAAAAATGGCGGGCTGGCAGTGCATGAATTTTTAACTGATTGTCAATGTTTACGGTTTCGTCCCAATCCAATTCCGTGATGGATTCGGGCGCATAACCCCAATATTCCAAATGCTCGCCTACGCCCAAACCGCACACAATTTTCTTTACTTTTCCTTTCAGTTCCTTGATGGTGGCGTAGTCTAGGTGGTCGTAGTGGTCGTGGGAAATGAGTAAATAATCTATTTCGGGCAAATCGGCTACGCTGTAAATATTTGTGCCTTCAAAAGCAGTGTTAGAACTAGCAATCGGCGAAGCATTATTGCTAAAAACAGGGTCAATCAGAAATTTGAGGCCGTCCACTTGCATGTAGTATGAGGAATGCCCGAACCAAACAAATACGTTTTCGTTGGGCGGCAACTGCTTCAAATCTGTTTTGACGCTCGGCAAAGGGCGCGGCGGTCGGCCTGTTTTACTTTTATTGAAGAAAAAATCGAAAAGAATTTTGGGCATGGAATAGCCTTCGGTCAGTTGGGGTGTGGGCATGAGGTTGTCAAATGCGCCATCGCGGTAATGTGGGGATTTTTTCATTCGCTCAAGGCGTTGGTCAGCGGGAGCTTTGCCGAAAAGCGGCTGTTGCAAAAATATAAATACGGCCAGTGCCAATACTGCTACAATAGCAAGGGTTATAAACATGATACGTCGGAAGATTAATTTCATTTTGGGTTTATTGTGTCTGATTTGCCCAAAACAACTGGCTGCCAGAAAAGTTCATAATTACTTTAACCCAAAATCAATAAACCCAGCAGCATTGCCACCGACGCAAACAAACCAATGCCCAAAATGATGGGAATAATGAGGGTACGCTGACGGTTTTCGTGCCGAATTTTTTGCCATAAAAAATAACTGATAATTCCGAAAGGGTAGGAGATAACCACTGCCGCCCAATACGCCCAAATGTAAGACGTAAGGGCAAACCAAAGGGCTGTGATTAGTCCCAAAGTGAAAAAAATATCATTGCGTTGGATGCCCATATTTTCAGAAAAATTAGAGCGCGATGGGGCGCACGGGCAACTGTATGACGACAACCGTACCCATAACACTATTGTCTGGAGCTTTAAGTTCTTCGATCGAAACACTACCGTGTCGGCCTTCTGTATCGCGGATTTGTTCGATTCGTTCACGGCTGACAATCAGGCCAGTATCTTTGTGAAGGCGACCTTGCGCCCTGTATAACTCGCGCGAAGCCTCCAGCCCGATGCCATTGTCTTGTATAATAATTTGCAAATAATTTTCTGAAATTCGTTCCAGTACGATGTTGATACGACCGCGTTTTTCTTTGTGAGCCAAACCATGTTGTATGGCGTTGTCCACGTAAGACTCCAAAATAAGCGGCGGAATCCGCATTTTGTCCATATCAATTTTTGGGCTGATGCTGATTTGAAAGCTCATTTGCTCGCCCAGACGCTGTTTTTCTAATTCTAAAAAATCTTGTATCGTGCTGATTTCCTGCGCAATAGTTACGAAAGATTGTTGTGAATTGTTGATGTTCGTGTCCACCCAATTCACAAAAGTATTAAGGCTGTTATAGGCCTGTTTTTTCTCGTCGTCTTTGATGAGTTGCTGAATGGTTTGGCTAGACTGCTTGAGCAAATCTCTTTTGAGTGCCAACTGTAAGGCTTGTTGCTCTAGTTGGTGGTTGCGCTGTTGTATCATTTTTTTTGCTCGCTCTCTGATAAGCAAATAGGACACGCGGCGGGTGTAAATTTGCCAAATCAGGATACCTAACGCAATGCTACACAGCGAAATAAACCACCATTTTAACCAAAATGGCGCAGCAATACTAAATTTCACATCTTCGGTATTGCTCCAGCCACTATGAAAACGCCTGCAACGTACCTGCAAAACATAATCGCCGTGCGGGAGTTCGGCCAGTTGTAAACGCCCGTTGGTTGTCGTAATCCATGGGGCATCTTTTCCGTTACGACTCAAACGGTATTCATAAGATACCAAATTAGCGTACCGATAAGCGATTCCCACAAAATAAAACTCTAAATTGTTTTCGTGCGTCCGAAGGGCTATTTTTTTAGGGTTTTTAATCAACACATCGTCAATACGCACTTGGCTGATGAGCAGCGTCGGAGGAGGCAAAAGTCCTTTCAAATCGCTTTCCGAGAAATGACATAAGCCATTGTTGGTTGCGACATAAAGATTACCGTGTTGGTCGGCACAAACATCATTTATTTCGTTCGAAGGCAGGCCTTCTGCCATTGTAATAGACGATATAATCCATTCTTTTCCAGCAAGTTGTATATGCGTAAGGCCGTTGTTGGTACAACCCCAAATGTTTCGGCCATCTTTCATATACAATTTATTGCACACGTTACTTACCAGTCCGTTATTGACAGATACCCGCTTGATAATACGTTGGCCTTGTACCTGAAACAGTCCCAGCCCCGCCGTGCCGATGAGCAAACTACGGTCTGGCAGCAACAGAATAGAAGTAATACGGCTCTGAAAACGCAGCGGTGACATACCAATTTGGCCAGAGGCTTCGTCAAAATACATCAGGTCTTTGCTGGTTGCAAACCAAATCGTATCGTTGTTGCCTTTGCATAAAGTATAGGCCGCAGGATAATTGGTCAGTACATAATTTCTAAAATCTTTGCCCGAAGGTGTCGGCAGATACTGCGACAAACCCATAGACGTAGCCGAATATAAACTCTGATTGTCGTGCAATATGCTTTTCATTGAGTTTACTTCTTTGAGTACTGCGGGGCGGTCTTCGCCTTCCCAGCAATACAAACCCATGTCGGCGGCTATCCAAAGTTTGCCGAATGCCCATACAAACTGGCGAATTTTGTTGGTTTGACGAGGACTTTTGAGTTGGAACAACGAAAGGTTCTTGTTTTCCCAAAACCCAAATTGCCCATTATCGAAACCCACGAGCAGCCCCATGCCTTCGCCACAACTAGCCAAACTGGTTACTTTACTGCTGGGCAAGCCTGTGCTTTGATCGTATAGATTTATTTTATCGAATTTGTTGGCAAAAAAATAAAGTCCTTGATTCAGGGTGCTACACCACAAATTCCCTTCGTGGTCGCGCATGAAATGACCCACTTCTACACCTTTCAGATAATGGTTGCGGTGTTGCTCATGGCGTGGTTTTTGGTAATTTTCGATGACATAAACACCGTTGTACGTTCCTATCCAGAGCCTATCGCTGGGGTCTATGTAAAAGCAATTCAGGTTTTGGAAATTAAAATGCACTGAGTCGGTAACGGTGTAAGTGTATTTCCCGATTTCTACATGAACACTAAACGAGTCGGCATAAAATGAGGCTTTTTCGTCTTCGTGTACAGAATAATATTTGCGCCCGACTTTGTAGCGTTCGCCGTAAAGTCGGAATAGATTGTTGGTACTACTAAATCGCATTTTACCTGCGTAGGTTTGCACGCAAATGATCCCTTGTTTGTCGCGAAAAAAGAAGCACGGCACATTCATTTTGCTCGTGGCAACTTCCACGTTGTAGTGCTGGACTTGCTGGCCGCTAATGCGCACGATGCCATTGCGGAACGTCCCGAGCCAAATATCTCCGTTGTTTTTGTCTTCGTAAATGCAGGTAAATTGGGAAGGCGATTCGGCTTTAGCCAAAAAAGCCGTATTGTTTCCGTTGTAAAATTTATTGTTAAAAAAATAAGAAAGTTTACCGTTATAGGTCAAAAACCAAATGCGCCCTTGGGTGTCTTCGTAGGCTTTGAAAACTTCGTTGTCGGAAAGACCATTGTCTGTGGAAAAATACTCGAAATTTTGCCCGTCGAAGCGATTCACGCCCGAACTAGTCATTATCCAAAGATAGCCTTTGGAATCTTGCATCGTAAAATAAACCGTAGAAGAAGCAAGCCCTTGATTTACAGTATAATGCTTGTGAGGAAAATAGGAATGTAATTGTCTTTCGTCTTGCGCTTTGCAAGCCAGAGACAGCATTAACCAAAAGCCTAATAGCCCAAAAAAATTCCTCATGTATTTGCAATAGTGTGTTTTGTCGCTAAATCTAATAAAATGAATGTATTTTACAAACAAAAAACCACCACAACCCCAATTAAAAACTTAAATGAGGTTGTGATGGTTGAAACGAATAAAGGAAAAAATTATTCGTGTACTTCTTTTTTACGACGCACTAAACCTTTGTACGGATTGTAGTGGTTTGTATTTTTTTGATAATAACCTGTGCCATCATAAACGCGTTTGTCGGGTTGCGATTTGCATTCTGCCGAGCAACTACCTTCCATTTCCCAGCCGCATTTTTCGCACATGGCTATGTGGTTGTTACAATGTTCGTTAGCACAGTTAATCATGCGGTCGGATGGCGTGCCGCAAACATAACATTTAGAAATTACAGTCGGGTTTGCAGTGTTTACATCTACAGCAATGCGATTATCAAACACATAACATTTCCCTTCAAAGTCTGCGCCTTCCGCTTCCATGCCGTATTTGATGATGCCGCCGTGCAACTGATACACATTTTCAAAGCCATTTTCGAGCAAATAAGCACTTGCTTTTTCGCATTTGATGCCGCCTGTGCAGTACGTCAAAATCTTTTTGTCTTTGTATTGTTCCAACTCCGCCAATTTGTCTGGGAACTCACGGAAATTGTCAATATTCAAGGTTACGGCATTTTTGAAACGACCTAATTCGTGTTCGTAATTCGAGCGAACGTCCAAAATTACAACGTCTTCGTCGTCTTTCATGGCCCTGAACTCTTTGGGTTCTAAGTGAATGCCCGTGCGTTGGTTGGGGTCAATGCTTGGCAAACCTACGTGTACGATTTCGGGTTTGTAGCGCACGTGCAATTTAGAAAATGCATGTTTGTCGTGGGCTTCTACCTTAAAATCCGTTTTGGCAAAACGTGGGTCAGATTTTACATGGTTCATGTAGGCTTCGCAGTCGGCCACCAAGCCCGAAACCGTTCCGTTCAAACCCTCTTTGGCCACGATGATGCGGCCTCTGATGTTGTTTTCCAAACAGAACAAATGGTGTTCTTCTCTAAATGCTTCGGGGTCTTCGATGGGCGAATAGCAGTAATACAGCAGCACGCTGTAAGGCTTTGTAGATTCCATAATTTTTTAACGATTCTGCCTTCATAGCAGATGTTTATGTTAATAAAAAACTGCCGCAAATGTACGATTTTCTTTCCACAAACCCGAATGATATATGTCAGCGCGGCGGCCAACTCTTGCCGCAATTTGCTACAAATAGTGGTAGTGTTGCAGCAGCGCGAACAGCTCCATGAGCCACGCCACGCCCAAATGAATGGCAATGCCGCCCCAAATATTTTGGGTTCGGCTCGCGATAACGCCCAGTATCAGGCCGCCAAACATGGAGCCAATGGTTTCGCCCAAAGGCTTGTCAAAATGAATAAAAATATACAGGCTTGTGGCTGCAAAAATTACGGAAGAACCCGTGTATCTTAGCAAGCAAAAAATAAGAAATCCTCTGAAAAATAATTCGATAAAAACAAAACTTATTCCGTAGCAAAATTCATAGACTGCTATTGTATAAGTTTTAGGCCAATTAAGGATAATTTCCGCTTGATTGTAGTCTGGGCGATTGGGCAAATAGCGCGGATATTGTTTCAGAAAATCAGGAAGAAAAGAAGCAGAAAATATCAACGGAATCATGATGCCAAGCATAATGGCATACGGTTTCCAGTCAAAATTTTGTGTGCTAAAGCCGTAAAAACTATTGGTGTGTTTTCGGTCAAAAAAATACCAATAAACCAACATTAACGGCACAACAAAAAGCGGCCTAATAACACTATTGCAGCATTTTAAGATAAAATATTGTAAATGATAGTCTATTTTTTCGGTTACTAAAAAAGAGTACAAACTGGCCGAATTGATATAAACAGCCAGTAAAAAAAGCGCGAAAAAACTAATCCACCAAAACTGTTTGGTTGGTAGTTTTGGTGGATTAGGAGCGAATATTTTGTATAATAAAAAAGGCGTAAACCAAGCAACTCCATAGAAAATAGTAAAAACAAAAACCTTTTCTACAAAAGGAAAATTTTGCGCATCTATGTACTTATCTTTGAACCGATAACCGTAATTTATTCCAATGCAAATCGCATTAAAAACAAACCAAGCTATCCAGAATTTTACAGAATTATGTTCTTTGATAAAGTCTTTTAGATACGCAATTATTTTATACATTTTCTATGGAGCAATTAGCCTAAATAATTAACTAATGGTTTGTTGTAAAAGCGCGATTTCGGCTACCAATTTTTCCCAAAGTTCCATTTGCTCTGCCAAATTCGCTTCGATTTGCGTGCGTTCTGCGTTGTGTTTGTGCAAAAGCTCCACACTTCCGAACACTTCTGGTTTGGCTAACTGTGCATCTACCAACGCTTTTTGTTTTTCAAACTCCGCGATTTTTTGCTCGGTTTGTTCGAGTTGGCGTTCTGCTTTTTTCAGGTTGTTTTGAGCCTCGCGACGCGCATCGTTGGCGTGGTTTTCTTTGGCTGCCGAGTCGTTTTGCTTTTTAGGCAATGGCGTAGGCGTAACACCTGCTTTGCGGTCGGCTTCGCGTTGTTCACGCCAATATTCGTACTCCTCAAATGTGCCTGGGTATTCTTTAATTTCTTGATCTTCGATGTACCAGATTTTGTTGGCGATTTGGGACACAAAGAAACGGTCGTGGGAAACGACTACAAACGTACCTTCGTACTGTTGCAAAGCCTGAATCAGGATGTTTACCGACACAATGTCCAAGTGGTTGGTCGGTTCGTCCAAGAGCAAAAAGTTAGCTTCCGAAATCAGGGTTTTAGCCAATGCCACGCGCGATTTTTCACCACCCGAAAGCACTTTGATTTTCTTGAAAACATCATCGTTGCTGAACAAGAAACAGCCCAACACGCCGCGCAATTCCATTTCGGTTTTGGCCGTGCCTGTTTGTTTGAGTTCGTCGAGCAAATTGCTTTCCACGTTTAAAGATTCCAACTGATGTTGCGCAAAAAACGATTTAATCACGTTGTAACCCGCCGTGCGTTTGCCTTCGATGGGTTCGCTGCCGTCGATGATGCGCAACAGCGTTGATTTTCCGCGACCGTTTGCCCCAATAAGTGCGATTTTGTCGCCTTTTTCGATGCGTGCCGTCGTGTTATTGAGGATTTGCAAAGAGCCGTAGGCTTTAGAAATATCTTCCAGTTCCAACACGTTGCGGCCAGACTGTTGCGAGAACGTGAAACGGAAATTTACGCGCGCCGTTTCGTCCACGACATCGTCTATCATGTCGATTTTGGCCAATGCTTTCACGCGCGATTGCACTTGGCGCGATTTGCTGGCTTTGGCCTTGAAACGCTCGATAAAACGTTCTGTTTGACGGATTTTGGCTTGTTGGTTTTCAAACGCGCCTTTCTGGATTTCGTTGCGAAGGGCTTTTTCTTCCAAATAAAAAGAATAATTGCCCGAATACACATTTATTTTTTGTTGCGAAACTTCCGCGATGGTTTCTACGGTATTGTCCAAGAAAAAGCGGTCGTGGGAAACGATAATAATCGCACCTTCGTAAGTTTCCAAGTAGTTTTCAATCCACTCAATAGACGGCAAGTCCAAGTGGTTGGTCGGTTCGTCGAGCATGAGCAACGAAGGTTTTTGCAAAAGCAATTTGGCCAACATCACACGCATACGCCAACCGCCCGAAAACTCGCGCAAAGGGCGTTGCAGCGACTCAGTCGAGAAGCCCAAACCTTCCAAAATTTCTTCGGCACGCGACTGCAACGTATAGCCGTCGAGTTGCTCGTATTCCTCTTGTAGGCGAGTGAGTTTGTCCACGAGTTTGTCCTCGTAGTTCACTTCCATTTGATGCAAAACTTTATCAATTTCTACTTGCAACTGCAAGGCACGCTCAAAAGCCTGCATGGTTACGTGCAAAATAGAATCGTCACTTTGATAACTCAGCAAATCTTGGTTCAAAAACCCAATGCTACAATCATTGCTTTTGGAAATAACACCGCCGTCGGGTTGGTATTCGCCATCAATCAAACGCAACAGCGTAGATTTTCCTGTTCCGTTTGCGCCAATCAGACCGATTCTGTCTTTGGGTTTGATGTGCAACGAAGTGGTATCGTAGAGGGTTCTGCCTCCAAAATGAAAAGAAAGGTTGGTAATCGAAATCATGCTATTGGGCTAAATATGAATAAGAAACACGCCATTTGATGCAAAAATTGCGGACAAATTTAGTAGATACATCGCATACTTTTATGATATGCCGCCGAAAAGACATAGGTTTTTCTGTTTACCCAAAAAATACAAAGATTTGCGGCTGTATAGTGCAAAAGTGGCAAATAAGGTTATTTTTGCCGATTCCAACTCGCGCAGAACAGCCGAGCAAGGCTCTCGAACTACTTTTTTTGATACAAAAAATGAAAAATATATTTCTGTTGCTTTTGGGTTTGTGCATTGTTTGTCAGCCAGTTTTGGCACAAAAAAACAAAGCGACTCAAGCTAAACGCAAACCCTTAACCCGTTTTACTAAAACCATGATGGCACTGAATCGAGTAGCCAACTTGCCCAACGCTGCCCAACGCAAAGACGCGGTGGCGGATTTTTGGGAAGAAATGGTTTCGGAAGGAAATGTACCTTATATCTCTGGCGACTCGGTGGCATTTTTGTACAAAGGCGAAGCCGATTCCGTATTTTTTCATGGCGATTTTGATGGCTGGAGCGCACGCCCCGAAGGTTTTCAGAGTCGCGCACGCCGCGTAGGCAAAACAGATATTTGGTTGCTCAAAGCCTCTTTTCCTTCGGCGGCTCGCTTGGATTATAAAATTGTGGTAAATGACCGCTGGATATTAGACCCCGCCAACCCGTTTCAGCAATGGGGCGGTGCTGGGCCAAATTCGGAATTGCGAATGCCCGCGTGGCACATCGAACCCGCTACCGTACCCAACTACGATATTGTACGCGGCAATTTGAGCGAAAATATCCGAATCAAAAGCCGTAAACTTGGTTATGATGTTCAATATCAAGTTTATACACCTGCCGACTACGAGGACTTACGCAATTTGCCGACTATTTACCTGACCGACGGACAAGAATATTCTTCTTCGCAAATGGGAAGTATGATTACGGTTTTGGATAATTTGATTGCCAATAAAGAAATAAAACCAGTGATTGCCGTGTTCATTGACCCGCGCAATCCTGATACGCTTTCGCAGAATCGCCGCGAAAAGGAATTGTTGCTCAATGATAAATTCGTGGATTTTGTGGTTACGGAACTTGTGCCCGAAGTGGATTACAATTTCAAAACCAGCCGCAAGGCTGCCGACCGCGCCATGATGGGGCTGTCGTGGGGTGGTTTAAGTACGGCTTATTTTGGTTATAAGGCTTCGCATACTTTCTCAATGTTAGGGTTACAATCTCCCGAATTTGGCGACAAACCCGAAATTTATACGTTTTACGAACAAAGCCCTAAGTTGCCGATTAGCCGTATTTTTATGAGTACAGGCACGATTAGGGACACGGAAAAAAGTGCCAGACGCATGAAAGAGATTATGGAGAAAAAAGGCTACATCGTGCAGTATCGCGAAGTGCCCGAAGGCCATTCGTGGGGCAATTGGCGTGCGCTAATAGACGAGCCATTAATCTACTTTTTTGCAAGATAAACAGTGTTACAACTGGCCTTAATTTAGAATTGTTCTAATTTGCAAATTAAATGACAACTGTCATTTCCTTGCCTGTTTGTTTTCGTACTTTTGCCCATGTCGGCTTGGGTAGCTTGTGGCTGCCGAGCTTAGATGAGAGATTTTAAATTATTAACAATCAATATACTTCAAACTTATCAATTTCATCATGGCTTTTGATATAGAAATGATTAAGGCCACTTACGCTCGCATGGGTGAGCGTGTGGAAGCCGCCAGAAAAGTAGTAGGCCGTCCGCTTACTTTAACCGAAAAAATCTTGTATTCTCACCTTTCAGAAGGTTTGTCTACACAAAAATATGAGCGTGGTAAGTCTTATGTGGACTTCAACCCAGACCGCGTAGCAATGCAAGATGCCACAGCACAAATGGCTTTGTTGCAATTTATGACTGCTGGTAAAGACCGCGTTGCTGTTCCTTCGACAGTTCACTGCGACCACCTTATCCAAGCAAAAGTTACAGCCTCAACGGATTTGGCCGTAGCAAACAAAGAAAACGAAGAAGTTTACAATTTCCTTTCGTCAGTTTCTAACAAATACGGCATTGGCTTCTGGAAACCAGGTGCTGGTATCATTCACCAAGTTGTATTGGAAAACTATGCTTTCCCAGGTGGTTTGATGATTGGTACAGACTCACACACTGTAAACGCAGGTGGTTTGGGTATGATTGCTATCGGTGTTGGTGGTTCTGACGCTATGGACGTAATGGCAGGTATGCCATGGGAGCTTAAAATGCCAAAACTTATCGGTGTGAAACTTACTGGTAAATTGAGCGGCTGGGCTTCTGCAAAAGACGTTATTTTGAAAGTGGCTGGTATTCTTACTGTAAAAGGTGGTACTGATAAAGTAATCGAATATTTCGGTGAAGGTGCAGAATCTTTGTCTTGTACAGGTAAAGGTACTATCTGTAACATGGGTGCTGAAGTGGGTGCAACTACTTCTACATTCGGTTACGATGAGTCTATGGAGCGTTATTTGCGTGCAACAAGCCGCGCAGACGTAGCTGATTTGGCCAACACTGTAAAAGCACACTTGACTGCTGACCCTGAAGTGTATGCAAATCCTTCGGCTTACTTCGACGAAGTAATCGAAATCAATTTGTCTGAACTTGAGCCTTACGTAAACGGCCCATTTACGCCTGATTTGGCTACACCTATTTCTAAATTGAAAGAAGTAGCTTTGGCTAACGGCTGGCCAATGAAAGTTGATGTTGGTTTGATTGGTTCATGTACCAACTCTTCTTACGAAGATATTTCTCGCGCAGCTTCTTTGGCTGAACAAGTAGCAGCTAAAAAATTGAAAACTAAAGGTGAATTTACCATCACACCAGGTTCTGAATTGGTTCGTTACACTATCGCTAAAGATGGTTATGTAGAAACATTCAATAAAATCGGTGCTGAAGTATTTGCTAACGCTTGCGGTCCATGTATCGGTATGTGGGCGCGTACAGGTGCTGACAAGCAAGAGAAAAACACCATTATTCACTCGTTCAACCGTAACTTCAAAGCACGTCAGGACGGCAACCCAAATACTTACGCTTTCGTGGCATCGCCAGAAATCGTAACGGCTTTGGCTATCGCTGGTGATTTGGGCTTCAACCCACTTACAGACACGCTTATCAACGAAGACGGCGTAGCAGTGAAACTTGACGAACCAAAAGGTTTCGAGTTGCCAGTAAAAGGCTTCTCAGTAGAAGACCCAGGTTATCAAGCTCCTGCGGCTAACGGCTCTGGCGTACAAGTGGTAGTAGCTCCTACTTCTACTCGTTTGCAATTGCTCGAATCGTTCAAGGCTTGGGAAGGTACAGACCTTTCAGGTTTGAAACTTCTTATCAAAGCCAAAGGAAAATGTACTACTGACCACATCTCTATGGCTGGTCCTTGGTTGAAATTCCGTGGCCACTTGGACAACATCTCTAACAACTTGTTGATTGGTGCTACAAACTTTGCTAACGAAAAAGCAAACAGCGTTAAAAACCAATTGACTGGTGCTTATGATGCAGTTCCAGCAGTACAACGCGCTTACAAAGCGGCTGGTGTAGGTTCTATCGTGGTAGGTGACGAAAACTACGGCGAAGGTTCTTCACGCGAGCACGCAGCGATGGAGCCACGTCATTTGGGCGTAAGAGTTGTATTGGTAAAATCATTTGCTCGTATCCACGAAACAAACCTTAAAAAACAAGGTATGTTGGCTCTTACGTTTGCAAACCCTGCTGACTACGACAAAATCCAAGAAAACGACGTGTTGGACATAGTAGGTTTGACTTCATTTGCTCCTGGCGTACAGCTTACAGTGGTACTTAACCACGCGGATGGCTCGAAAGAGGAAATCAAAGCAAACCACAGCTACAACGACGGTCAAATTGGCTGGTTCAAAGCGGGTTCGGCTCTTAACCTTTTGAGACAACAAAAGTAATCGGCTGAATTAAGTTTGTAATAAACATAGAAAACTCACCTTGTTATGCGCAATGCAATAGCAAGGTGAGTTTTTTTTATTGCTTTTGATAGTGTTAATAAATTATGGGAATGACGATAACTGCAACATTGAATTTGTGGCTGGTTTTATTCCGTTTTTTAAAAATAGTTTTTCGTGAAAAAATAAAATTTTTTTCAAAATTGTTTACATTTGCTTTTGTGTTGGTATAGATGAAAAAAAGAAAGATAATTATATTGTGTATTATAATCTTTTGGGTATGAACCAAGGCGTTGTATGGCATAAATAATTTTTTAATATATAATATATCTTGGTTAAGCTAAAAAAATAGTAGTTTTGCCAAAGAGAAGCATTAACATTAAAATTTAATAAATATGGAAAAGCCAATGATTTACACAGTTAAAAAACGTGCTCGAGCGTTTTGGGTTTCCTGTGTGATGGTTGCCGCAGGTTTGCTTGCTACTGTATCAGTAGCAACGGCTCAGTGCTCACCGCCCACAGGATTTAGTTTTACGGATGTAACAGGCTCTGCGGTTACATTGAATTGGACGGCAAGCCCGTCTTCTGTAACTTACTATGAAGTAAACACAAGAGATTCATTATCATCTACTTGGGTTACTGCGAGTTCAGCCATTAGTGGTTCGGCGACAAGCTATCGAATCGGTAAAGATGTTGCACTTTCCCCAAATAAAACGTATCAAATAAGGGTTAGATCTACTTGCGGCGGAACAAAGTCGGCGTACGTTTATGCAGGGTATATACGTACAACAAGCACTCCAACTTGCGGTTTTCCGTTTAATCTTAATGCAACAGAGGTGACATCAGTAGGAGCAACATTCAACTGGGAATCGACTGTTGATAACCTTACAAGTTATGAAGTTCGTTACCGTATATTAGGAGGTAGTTGGTTTTCTACTGGAGTATTGCCAGCTCAAATGACTTATAGTAAGCGAATGACCAACTTAGTTGCTGGTCAAACGTATCAGTGGGTTGTAAATGGGATATGTACTAATGGTGATAAAGTTGCTGTGAATGGTACAAATTTTGTTACACCTACTGAGCCTGCATGCTCAGTTCCCACGAATCTGAGTGTGGATAGAATTACCAATGTAGGCGCACGTTTTAATTGGGATCCGACAACCAATACGAAAAAATCGCAACTTTATACTAAAACTGGCACGGGAAGTTGGTATTTGTGGCCAAGTGTGCCAGGTGATTCCACTAGTGTCAGGGCATATGATTTACGACCGAATACAACCTACTCTTGGTATATTCAGACTGTTTGTAACAATGGGGATATACCTTCTTCAAAATACTATGGCCCAGATTTTACAACAAATAGTACCGAGTATTGCAGCTCGCCTTCATCTTTGAGTGTAACGCAAGTTGCTGACACTGGTGCAACCTTAAATTGGGTAGCTGATACATCATCTACTGTCAAATATTATGAGGTTGAATTTAGAAAAGGAGGATCTTCAGGAGCTATTTTATTTATTAAGTTTAAAAAAGTTTTGTCACTTAGAGCATCCAATTTGCTTCCTAATACAGAATATTTTTGGAAAGTAAGGACTCATTGCACTAATGCAGATAGACAGCCATGGGTTTCAGGAGGAACATTTACCACAAATTGTCAGTCGCCAACTATATTTTCTACTACTGACATTACAGGAAAAGGGGCTACACTTAATTGGAATAAAGTGTCAGCAAAAGGCTTTGCTGTACGAGTGAAAGATATTGTATCGTCAACATGGAATTACTATCCGCTTTCCGTATCTACAGATACTACTGTAAGACTTTCAGATTTGAAGTTGAGTACTACCTATGAATGGCAAGTTCTTGATACATGTTTGTCAGGAAATGTGAATCCGTGGAGAAATGCAGGTGTATTTACAACCTTAGCGACACCGTATTGTGCTGATCCATCTGGCCTTAGTCTTGGAACCATTACATCTAATGGGGCGGTATTTAATTGGACTCCTACTTCTTTAGTCGGACAATACACATTAGCAGTTCGGAATACATCTTCTCCAAGCAACTCTTGGACCGCGATAAATGTTAGTGGTGCGCTTAGTACCTATACCGTTAATTTTTTGTCTTCTGGCGTGACCTACGAGTGGAGAATGAAAAATGAATGTACAAACGGAGACCAAAATAATGATTGGATTCTCGGAGCTAATTTTACAACTGTTTGTGCTTCTCCTTCTGGTTTGGATACAAGTAGCGTAACGGGTACGGGAGCTACGCTTAACTGGGCTATAGATAACACAAATGTTAGTAAGTTTGAGGTGCAAATTAAAACTGTTGCTGCAACGACTTGGACCAATGTATCCACGAGTTTAGCAAAAACAGCTCTGAATATTCGGGTATCTACCTTGTCTCCTTCTACTCCTTATGTTTGGAGAATTAGGAGTACTTGTAGTAACAATACTGTGAACAATTGGATCCAATCAAATGAATTTACGACAAAAGGGACTTTTGCGTGTAGTCAACCAACTAGTTTGGCAACGGCTGATATTACAAGTAATGGCGCAGATTTGACTTGGGTTGGCGGAACAAGTATTGCTACTTTTGATATAGAATACAAGACAAGTGCAGCCACTACATGGACAAGAATTTCGGGACTTTCTAGTGCAACTACCTCTCGCAGGCTTACTACATTAATCCAGCTTACTACTTACATGTGGCGTGTTCGTAGTGTATGCTCTAACGGTGATGTGTCTCCTTGGGTGAACGGTGCAGACTTTACAACAACAGCTGAAGTTGCGTGTCAGTCTCCAACAAGTTTACATACAAGTGATTTGACTGCTAACGGAGCGACATTGAATTGGAGCTTGGATACCACGGGCTTAGGTTCTGTACAGATTTCTTACAAATTAACATCATCAAGTACATGGGGTACGGCAGTAACATTAGCTAAAGGGGCTACAAGTTATCGTTTGAGCACATTGGCTGTGAACACCTCTTATGATTGGCGCATAAGAACTGTATGTAGCAATGGCGATGTGCAAGCATTTGTAACGGCATCAAGTTTCCTTACAACATCTGTCGGAGCTTGTCAAAGTGCTACGGGTTTGTTTGTCTCCGATACTACCTCCAATGGAGCGACATTGAATTGGAGCTTGGATACTACGGGTTTGAAGAACATGCAAATATCGTATAAAACGAGTGCAGGAACGACATGGGGCACAGCGGTAACATTAGCTAAAGGGGCTACAAGTTATCGTTTGAGCACATTGGCTGTGAACACCTCTTATGATTGGCGCATAAGAACTGTATGTAGCAATGGTGATGTGCAAGCATTTGTAACGGCATCTTTTACTACTACGAATGTAAATGCTTGTAACTACCCTACAAGTTTAACGGCGACAAGTATTACTTCTACGGGCGCAACATTAGGCTGGAGCATAGATACCGTAGGCTTAAAGAGCATGCAATTGTACTATAAACTGAGTTCGTCTGCTACTTGGAGTTCGGCGATTGCTATCACAAAAGCTACGACATCTTATAGGTTGACAGGCCTTACCGCAACAACTTCTTATGATTGGAGAATCAGAACTATTTGTAGCAATAATGATGTACAAAATTTTGTAACAAGTTCATTCTCTACAACTAACGCTGCGGCTTGCAACTCACCTGCAAGCCTAACAGCTACAAACCTAACAGCTTCTGGTGCTACATTGGGTTGGACATTGGATACTACGGGTTTGAAGAACATGCAAATATCATATAAAACGAGTGCAGCAACCACATGGGGGACTGCTGTAACTTTGGCTAAAGCTGTAACTTCGTATAGATTAAATACTCTAACCGCGAATACCTCTTATGATTGGCGTATAAGAACTGTATGTAGCAATGGTGATGTTCAGGCGTATGTTACAAGTAATTTTACGACTGTGGATACATTTGCTTGTAGCCAACCGTCAAGTTTGTTTACGTCGGGAATTACCACTTCGGCTGTAACGTTTAACTGGACTGGCGGTTCTAATATTTCAACTTATGATATCCAGTTCAAAACTGTGGCAGCTACTGCATGGACAAGTGTTGTAACAGGTTTGAGTGGCTCGGCTGTGTCTCGCACAAGAACAGGCCTAACATCTGGTACTACATATATGTGGCGCATGCGTAACAAGTGTACTAATACAGATATCAATCCTTGGGTTAATGGAACTAATTTTGCGACACTTGCACCACGTTTTGGTGATGAATCTTTTGCTAATAACTGGACAGAAACCATTAATTTGTATCCTAACCCAAGCGGTGGATTGGTAAATATTGGTGTGGAAACTTCTAACGAATTACCAATTGAAATCACTGTACTTAATGCGTTGGGACAACAAGTAATGAGCAGAAATGTAACTTTCACTAATGATAACAATACCACAGAATTTAACCTTACGGCTTTGCCTGCTGGTATGTATTTCGTGAAAATGAAATCAGCTCAAAAAGTGGTTACTCGCCAGCTCATTCTTGAGAATCGTTAATCACTAACTATATGTTTTTTAGCAAAAGGCTTCTTCTTTTCGGAGGAAGCCTTTTGCTTTTCTGACACATGCTGCATTGCACTTGATATTTTATTTACCTTTGCGCCGACAATCTGCCGATTTGGTCAGAAATAATAATTTATAAATAACTTATTATCAATCAAATAAGCCTAAAATAAGCTTTGAATACATCTTTAGACACAGTGCCACGTGTAGCCGTTGTGGGTGGTGGCAGTTGGGCTACGGCCATCGTTAAAATTTTGTGCGAACAATCCGTAAAAATACGTTGGTGGTTGCGCAAACCCGAAGACGTGGCGCATATCAGCCATTATCATCATAATCCAAGTTATTTGACTGATGTACAAATAGATACACACAAAGTAGAGGCGCACAGCGATTTGAAATATGTGCTTTCCGAAGCTGATTTTGTGGTGCTGGCTGTGCCTGCGGCTTTCGTACAAAGTGCCTTGCAAGGCATAGATTCGGAGGATTTGCAAGGAAAAGTAATCGTTTCGGCCATCAAAGGCATGATTCCCGAACGCAATATTTTGGTGACGGATTATGTTGAGCAATATTATAATGTTCCGCCCGAACAGCTTTGCATTATTGCAGGGCCTTGCCATGCAGAAGAGGTGGCCTTAGAGCGTCAATCCTACCTGACCATTGCAGGCTACCAAAAAGAAACTGCCGAACGCTTTGCCGCTTTGCTCAATTGCCGATACATCAAAGCGACTGTAAACACAGACCTTTATGGGGTGGAATACGCCGCTGTAATCAAAAATATTGTGGCCATTGCTTGCGGCATTTGTCATGGGTTAAATCATGGCGACAACTTCCAAGCCGTGTTGGTTTCCAATGCCATGCAAGAAATCAAATGCTTTCTGGACACGCGTTTTCCGCTTCAGCGCGACGTAAACTCATCGGCCTACATGGGCGATTTGCTGGTTACGGCCTATTCGCAATTTAGTCGTAACAGAACTTTCGGGAACATGATTGGGCGCGGATACAGCGTAAAATCGGCGCAAGTGGAAATGAATATGATTGCCGAAGGCTATTACGCCGTACAAAGTTTGTATCAGGTAAACCAAAAATACGGCGCACAAATGCCGATTATGGAAGCGGTTTACAAGATTTTGTATGAAAAAAAATCTGCACAAAAAGAAATAGACAAACTCCGCAAACAACTCAGCTAAGCAGCGCGTTGGGCTGTTAAAATTTCTGGCATTTGTGCTTACTTTGCACCTGATTTATTAAAGATTTTACCTGACAATATGAGCATCGAAAAACCCAGCCTGCCAAGCGGAACACGCGATTTTGGCGCGGCTACCATGATACGCCGTAATTTTATTTTTGATACAATTAAAGCGACTTTCAAACGCTTTGGCTTTACGCCACTGGAAACCCCCGCAATGGAAAAACTCTCCGTCCTGACGGGAAAATATGGCGACGAAGGCGACCAACTTATTTTCAAAGTACTCAATTCGGGCGACTTTCTCAAAGACGTACAGGCCGACGATTTGGCCAAAGGCTACAGGCCACTGACCAGAAAAGTGTCCGAAAAAGCGTTGCGCTACGACCTGACCGTTCCGTTTGCGCGTTACGTGGTGATGAATCGCAACGATATTTCTTTTCCGTTCAAACGCTACCAAATCCAACCCGTTTGGCGTGCCGACCGTCCACAAAAAGGCCGTTACCGCGAATTTTATCAGTGCGATGCCGACGTAGTGGGTACAGATTCGTTGATTTGCGAAGCTGAAATCGTGTTGATGATGCACGAGGTTTTGCATAATTTGGGAATCAAATCTTTTCAGATAAAAATCAATAACCGCAAAATATTGGCAGGTTTGGCCGAAGCCATTGGCGCGGCTGGCCGCGAAGCCGAACTTTGCGTAGCCATCGACAAGCTCGACAAAATAGGCCAACAAGCCGTAGAAAAAGAGTTGCTCGAACGCGGATTTTCGGCAGAAGCTATCGAAAAATTAGCTCCGATTTTCTCCGTACAAGGTGATAACACAGCCCTTTTAACCCAAATCAAAACGTTTTTGGAAAGCTCTGAGCAAGGCCAAAAAGGTTTGGAAGAACTTAATGCCGTGTTTGATTACTTGGCGCAATTTGGTTACGACGCGTCCGCGCACGTGGCTTTTGATGTTACGTTGGCGCGTGGCTTGAGCTATTACACAGGAGCGATTTTTGAGGTAAAAGCCTTAGGCGTGAGCATCGGCAGCATTAGCGGCGGTGGCCGTTACGACAACCTGACGGGAATGTTTGGGTTGCCGAATGTGTCGGGCGTTGGCTTCTCGTTTGGCGTGGACAGAATCTACGACGTAATGGAAGAATTGCAGCTTTTTCCCGCGAGTCAAACCACTACCACACAGGTACTTATCAGTAATTTTGATGCGCAAGCCGAAAAATACGCGTTGCCACTTTTGGCCAAAATACGCGCGGCAGGCATTTGCGCCGAGCTTTTCCCCGAATCCAGCAAACTCAAAAAACAAATGACGTACGCCAACAACAAGCAAATTCCGTTTGTGTTGCTGATTGGCTCCAACGAAATGGAAACGGGCTTGCTCACACTCAAAAATATGACGTCGGGCGAGCAACAAAACCTTGCTATTGACCAAGTGATTGAGCAATTGAAAGCCTAAAAAATTCTTATTGAATAAAACTAACTAACTCACTGTCAGATAAAAACTTGTTTGCGTCATGGCTAACGACCCCATTAATCTATCTTTCGACAATTTGGAAGTGGCTTTTGCCTCCAAAACCAATGCGCAATTGCGCAAAACTTATTGGCTGTTTGCGGCCATGAATAACACAGGTCTGATGAATTTCGGAACGTCGGCGATGCAGACGGCTCTGAATTGGCGATTGCCCATCAATGGCCTTGTGAAAGCAACGATTTTTGAGCAGTTCTGCGGTGGCGAAGACATCAACGAATGCCAAAAAACGGTGGATGAGTTGGGTAAATTTAATATCGGAACGATTCTGGATTATTCCGTAGAGGGCGAAAAAAGCGAAGCGGGTTTTGATGCCACCATGCGCGAAATCATGGCCACGATAGACAAGGCCGCCACGTCCAAACACATTCCTTTTTCGGTGTTTAAGGTAACAGGTGTAGGCAACTTCGATTTGTTGGCCAAAGTGCAAGAAGCCAAAAATATGACTGATGCCGACCTGAAAGCCTTTGACCGTGTGCGTAATCGCGTGCAGACTATTTGCGCGTATGCGGCCAAACACAAGGTCAGAATTTTTATTGATGCCGAAGAAAGTTGGATTCAGCAACCTATCGACCAACTCGCCGACGAGATGATGGCGGAGTTTAACCGCGAAGAAGCCATTGTTTACAATACCTACCAATTTTATCGTTGGGCTACGTTGCCAACTTTGCAACAGGCTGTATTTGAGGCGAAAAGCAAAGGCTATCAGGTAGGCGCAAAACTCGTAAGAGGGGCGTATATGGAAAAAGAACGCGCCAGAGCTGCCGCCAACAAGTATGCGGACCCGATTCAGCCAAATAAAAAAGCCAGTGATGAGGATTACGACAAAGGAGTGTTATTTTGTTTAGAAAATTTGGATACTGTTGCTTTTTGCGCGGGCACGCACAACGAAAATAGCAGTTTGCAACTGGCCGCCGAAATGAAAAAACGGGGCATTGCGCCAAACAATCCGCGTGTTTTCTTTGCGCAATTGTTGGGCATGAGCGATAATATTTCCTACAATTTGGCGAAAGCTGGCTACAACGTGGCCAAATATGTACCTTATGGTCCAGTGGCTGCCGTCATGCCGTATCTGATGCGCCGTGCGCAAGAAAATACGTCTATCGCAGGGCAAAGCAGCCGCGAATTTAGCCTGATTACACGCGAACGCGAACGCCGCAAGATTCAATAATTTTGTGTATTTTGGTGAGTTAATTTGATAATAATATCACCGACCTATTTTGTTTTTTTGATTAGATGAAGAAAGATATAGAATTTCCTGCCGTGAAGGGCGTTTCGGTGGCTATCGTGCGCAAACCTTCCGAAGAAGACAACCAAGTCTATGAATGGTCTGTTTATTTGTTGAATAACAATGATTTTGCCTTGACGAATGTCTTGATTGCTTCCAAAGGTTATGGCACCAACGCCGAAGGCGAACAACAACGCACTTCTACTTTGCGCCATTTTATTGAAGAAATTGCGGCCAATGATTACGCGCTTATCGAGCCGATAGACCCGTCTGTATTTCATTTGTGCAACGAATATTGGGTAACGTATTATGTCGGCAATTTTGGCAAGCAGATTTATGACAAGAAATTTTTGTTTTTGCCCGATAGCATTGTAGAGACCAATTTGCAATTTATTCCGCAATTAGAATTTGAAGGAATTTTGCACGTATAATTTTGATTTTCAATAACAAACAACTCCCGCTTTTGGCTGATAGATAGTTCTAATTTGCTTGGCGGAGTGTAAATGCTCAGTTATAAGGTTTTTAAAATCTTAGGACTGAGCATTTTTTGTAATAAAATAAATAGATTTGTATGCCTTGCATGTAAAGCAAAAAGGACTTTTTTATTCTCCTAAACCTCATTTTCCTATGAAACAAACAATATTCCTATTTTTCTTTTGGCTCCTGATAGCAGCCTTCAGCTATGCCCAAAACCAATACAGTACATGGGTTCTATATAATCGTTTTCTACTATCTTTCCCCCCAGACAGTGGCCAAGCCTACCAAACCTTTGAGTATCCTTATTCCTCTTCGCTGGTTATGTATGGGCATACGCAAATAGCGGATAGCGCAGGCCATTTGCTTTTTTATACCAATGGTTTTAACACACCTCCACCAGATGTAGTTATTCGTAATCGCGCTCATGAAATTATGCCACATGGTGGTACCATGGAAAATTATTCTGGCTATGTGGGTCAGAGAGATATTATTGTCCCTTCGCCCACCGACAAGCAGCAATACTATCTGTTCAGGACAACACGCCGCCGTTCTACAGCCATGGTCTATCTCCAGATAGAGGATACGGCCAGCTATAGTGTAGTGGATATGCGATTGGCGGGGGGCATGGGTGATATAGCCCAAGATACGGAAGGCCATTTGCTTAAAGACATACGTTTGTATCCGCGCCCCTCTTCTTGCAAAATCACGGCTACGCGCCGTAGTCCCTGTGGCCGCTCCTACTGGATACTGACCCACGATTTGATTAGCAATGCCTTTTATGCTTACCTGCTCGATTCGGTGGGCTTGCACGCCCCCGTTATCTCACAAACTGGCTCGGTGTTTTCAGATTATGGAATGGGAGGAGGACAGATGATATATGCAGAGTCAGGCTGTATGAAATTCTCCAGAGACGGTACTTGTGTGGTAGCAGCCGTAGGATCAAGCAATACGGTCAGCAAGGTTGAGTTTTTTTAATTTTGATAAGCATACAGGGCAAGTGAGCTTGCGTGAGAGCATAGACTATAAAGCATTATCGCCGTACAGCTATCCATGGGGTGTATCTTTTTCGCCCAATGATTCACTCATTTATGTGAGCATGATTAACACCGTGTATCAGTACGATCGATATGCTACTTCTCTGGCAAGCAGTACAGTGCTGCTGACCATTCCAGATACCAATCCTTATACATGGTATAATAAACATTATGGCATATTACAATTAGCCCCTAATGGGCGTATTTATGCTGCTGAGGCGAGAACAACCTTATACAACAGTACAGGCCAACCAATAGGCTATACGCGGGGTTGGCTCAGTGAAATACGCTACCCCAATCGGCGTGGCTTGGCTTGTGGTCTGCGCGATAGCGTAGTACAGTTTAGAGAACCTTATATTTTCTATGCTAGCCTTCCCAACTGCATTGATAGTGATATGGGCTTTGGTGCCGCCTTTGTGAGCGTATCGTCCCATCATTTTTGTGTCGGGGATAGCCTGCGGGTACAAGCTAGCATGAAAGGTTTTTCGGGTGATTATGCCCCTCAGATGCAAGTATGGTATAGCGATTCGGATTCGGTATTGGTGCAAGGCTACGCCGCTACGCACACCTACACTCAGGCAGGCCAATATACGCTGCGTGTTCGGCTGTGGGAGTCATGCAGTGGGCGTTATCGGGACTATACGGACAGTGTAGAAGTGTTGGGTTGTGAGCCACCGCGTTTGTCCTTGTCCTGCTTGGTGTCTGATACTTGCGGCCAAAGTGTGGGGACGGTATCTTATGCCAGTATTGGGGGCGCGGTGGATAGCCTGCGTTGGGACATGGACGGCGATGGGGTTTTTGAGTATGTGGGAGAGCAAGCCCCCTTGCTGCATGAGTCCCGTGCGGGGGTTCGCCGTGTGGGTTTGTGGTGCAAAAATAGGTATGGCCGCGATACTGTGCATTGCGAACTGTCGTTTCAGCCACAGGATTGTAGTAGTTATTATTTTGTCCCGAATGTATTTACGCGCAATGCGGACGGCGTGAATGACCGTTGGGAGTTGAGCAGTCGGGGTTATGGCTTGGAGCGATTGTGGGTGTATAATCGTTGGGGTGTTCGGGTGCATGATTTAGGAGCGGTTGGTGGTTTGCCGCCTTCGTCTGTGTTATGGGATGGCGGTCAGCAAAGTGCAGGTGTTTACTTTTATGTATTGGAGCTAAAGGAATCAGCCACAGGTCGTAAGGTACAGATTAAAGGTACCGTAGAGTTGATGCGATGAGTTTTCTAATTCATTCAAATAAAAAAATCCTCCGTTGCTGGAGGATTTTAAGTGTTAGGTTAGATTATAATGCTTCCAAAAACTTGATAACGGCGTTGCGGTCAGTTTCTGGCAAATTCTTGTATTTCTTCTGTGCTGTTTCGCCTTCGCCACCATGCCACAAAATCGCTTCTTCGAGGTTTCGGGCTCTGCCGTCGTGTAACAAAAAGCCGTGTTTGTTCACCGTCGGGATAAGGCCAATGCCCCAGAGTGGGGGAGTGCGCCACTCGTTGCCGTTGGCTTCGTAGTCAGGACGATTGTCCGCCAAGCCGTCGCCCATGTCGTGCAAGAGCAAATCTGTGTAGGGGTGAATGGTTTGGTTCGCAAATTCGGGTACGTCCGTACTCGCGCCAGTGCGTAAGGTTGTGGTATGGCATTTGGCGCAACCTATTTCCGTAAACAATGCTTTTCCGCGAATTACAGCCGCCTCGCCAGTTTTGCGGCGGGCAGGTACGGCCAAAATCTGACAGTAATACGTTACTTTATCCAATTTAGAACTTTCCAATTCGGGCGTTCCGCCGTTTGGCAGATTCAGGCAAGCCGTTTGCAAACTTGTATGATTTTCTGCATTAAAAATACTGGAGCTAATGCCCAAATCGCCCTGAAATGCGCCTGCTACTTGTTGTCGCATAGAAGGTTGGTTGGCTTTCCAGCCCAAGCGACCGATGCGGTATTTGCCTTGCTCGGCATCCCAAACACGGTTCGGACGGCCAGAAATGCCATCGCGGTTCGCGTCGTCGGGGTCGGCCATGGCTACTAGTTGGTCTTCGGGTACTACTTCCAACAAGCCCAAACCTTGCATTTGTGGTGCAACGCGCGGCGAATACATCACGTTGGCACTCATTGCCCCATAACCCAAATTAATAAACTCATATTTAGGTTTACGCAATTGGTACGGCTTGCCGTCGTCGAAAGTAGCGTTGATATAATCGTAAGTAATTTTCACGTCGCCTTCGGCAGGCACGCCCAAAATGGCTGAATTGCTCAACTGTCCGCCATAATTTGGTTCGCCTTTCGGTTCGCCGTGTTCGGTGCTTCCTGGCACGCTCAAACGAATGAGCATAGAAGAAAGCGGTTCGCCTTCCGAAAGTGGCGGCTTGCCGCGCCCATCCAGAATATGACAGCCCGAACAAGATTTGGAGTTGAAAAGAGGCCCCAAACCGTCGAGAGCTTCCACCGAAGCGGGAGCAGTTACCCAATTGGAACGAAAAATAGAATTGCCCGTTGTAAAAGTAAGTTGTCCGTTGTCGCTCACATTGGGAGCGGCGTGCCCGAAGGCATTTTCCGACTCGTCAAAAACGGTAGCCGAACCACCCGAAAAAATCTCGTCGGCATCGGGATTGGTGGATTCTTTGTCTTTACAAGCCCACAAAATACTGCTTGCAAACACGGCAGCAGCCAAAGGCAGCAGGGCAATTCTTGCTTTTTTCATGATATAATTGGGATGTTAGATTGTATTAGTGTTAAGAAAAGTAACTGGAAATGAGTTGCTTAATTATTCCAAAGTAATTTTGATACCAAATAATTTTGCTCCGTCCAGAATCAAATCGCCTTGAGCGGTGTAAGTGTCGATGCAAGTTTTCATGCGCACGCGACCCGCTGGGTTGCTGTCCAAAAATTCTTGGTCGAAAGGATTTTGAAGTGCGTTAGCAGCCGTAATGCCTGCGGCGATTTTGTCGGTTAGGCTTTGTGCTAATTCTGGTTTTACGGATTTGATAATATCGTCCAAACCTGTGCCATCTATCACTGTGCCATCAGCTTTTTTGTAATAACCTAAATAAACATTTTGGATGCCTGTGGCGTTGGCGATAATGTCATTTTTTGTATTGTCGCTGAAACAAGAATGTTCGTGTTCGCGGTCTTTTTCGTCATAAGCCACATACATACGTTCGCCTGCCAACTCGCCTTTGCTCAGGCTGGCAATTCCCAACACGATGTCTTGGAAACGAGATTTATAGATTGCATCTGTTTCAAAATCACTGCGATAATTGCTTGCATTTGGCTTCCAGTCGTTGAGTACCGTAGCTAAGTGCTCTACTAATAAGTTAGTAACCACTTGCAAATACTGACGACGACGCGCTTGATTTTTTGCTGTGCCATTGTCCACATAATCTGTATAAGGGCGTTGGCCTGCGCCAGGGCCTACGGTAAGATCTTGTCCCCACAATAAAAATTCGATGGCATGATAACCCGTGCTAATGTTGGTTTCGCCGTCTTTTTCGTTAAGCGAAATAAGCAATTCTTTCGTAATGTTCGGGAATGCTGTTGGTTTATTAATTACACCTGCCGAGTCGTTGCCTGACACATAATCAATGTACGATTCGTCAATTGGCCAAGCGTTGATAAGACCTTCTGGGCCTGTTTCGCTGTCAATTGGGCCGCCATAAAAACGGAATGCTTCTGTTTGTCCGTAATAGTTACGAGCTTCGAGCCACGCGCTTTTGGTCGAGTCAAAAGTAATTTGCGTAGGACTAGCCACAAAAGCATTTACTTTTTGTTGGAGCTTTAGGGCTTTGTTATAAGCGTCAGTATAGTTAGCATATACGATATTGGCGTAATTACTGATGTAGGCTTTGGTTTGTGCCTCGTTGAGCGGGTATGTTTTTTCTCCGTCGTCGTCTTTGTCGCAAGAAGCAAACGCAAGTAAAGAGGCTAGAGCCAAGGCCGAAAGGCGCGTATATTTTAGCATATCAAATAAGATGTTTTGTAACTGATTTAATGGCCGCAAAACAAATACTTATTTAGACTTAATCCAAATAAATTTATTTGATTTTTGTCATATACTTTTTTGATGGATCTAATGTTTGGGTTTTGGCCTGAGCGTTTTATATTAAATGGGTTAGGTGATAAAAAATCTACGTTTAGCAAAGTCTTTTTAATGCTTTTTTTTGAAGCGATAAAAGGGCTTATTGTTTTATTTTGACTTTTGATGCCAAAGGCTAAAAATTATTTTGATTGTGTAAACCGTATCAGTGTATTTGAATAAAAAGCCGCCCAAAATGTATTTTAAGTATTGATATTCAAAAAAATAAGCAAACGTTTGCAAATGGTATTGAAGCGTATTGCTTTTTGATTAACTTGTTAATTATCAGTAATTTATACTTACTTTTTTGATTAGTGGCTATTGCTTTTGTTTTGGGAAGTCATTTATCTTTGTCGTGGGCATTGCCCTGAAAACTATACATAAACTTTCCAAAAAAATGACTGTATGAAAAAAAGAGTTACGCTACTTTTAGCGATGCTCCTAAGTATTTGGAGTATGGCACAAGCACAAGACATCGTTGTTACGGGCAAAGTGGTTGCGTTGGATGATAACGCACCGATGCCAGGCATCAACGTGGTAATTAAAGGAACTACCAACGGTACATCAACTAACGCAGAAGGTAAGTATAGCATTACGGTTACGAAGGGTGCTACACTTCAATTTTCATTCATTGGCTACGAAACAGAAGAAGTAGTGATTTCGGACGAGTCACAAACTACTGTAGATGTAAAAATGAATGTGAACATTTCTACACTACAAGACGTAGTAGTTGTAGGTTATGGCTCACAACAAAAACGCGATCTTTCGACGGCTGTTGTGTCTGTAAGCACAAAAGACATCGAAGAACGCCCAATGATTCAGGCAGGTCAAGTGTTGCAAGGTAAAGCGGCTGGTGTACAAGTAACACAACCATCTGGTAAGCCAGGTAGCGCGCTTTCGATTCGTGTACGTGGTGCTACGTCTATGCAAGCAGGTAACGATCCATTGTATGTAGTGGATGGCGTGCCTACCACAGACATCAGAGACATCAATACCAACGACATCGAAAGTATGCAAGTGCTTAAAGATGCCGCTTCGGCTGCTATCTACGGTGCTCGTGCTGCTAACGGTGTGGTGATTATCACTACAAAACGCGGTACTGCCAACCAATCATCTATTGATTTTGGTGCGTATTGGGGTACTTCTAAAATCATTAAAACAATTGATGTGTTAAACTCACGTCAGTATGCTGATTTGCAAAACGAAATGAACGCAGGTTCTGTTCCAGCTTCATTAGTAGATAAATATGATACAGATTGGGGCAAAAAAGTATTTAGAAATGGTTCGATTCGTAACTACCAATTGAGCTTTAGAGGTGGTAACGAAAAAACGAAATACTATGTTTCGGGTTCAAGCACACAGGACATCGGTATCATCAAACCTGCTCAATATGAGCGTTATGCGTTGAGAATGAACCTTGACAATCAAGTAAAAGATTGGTTCAAAGTAACAACCAACCTTACTTACTCGAATGTTCATAGCAAAAATGTAAAGGATAATTCTAATGCTGGCCGTAATGCGGTAGTATTGGGTGCTTTGGGTGCGCCTCCAACAATGGACGTGTACGAATATGATGCTTTGGGTCGTCGTCGTTTTACTTCTAATCCATTGAAAGCTGGTTGGGACAACCCAATGGCGGCTATTGATGGTCCTTCGCAAGGTTCGGTAGATAATCGTTTGCTTGGCAACGTAGTAGCAGATTTGAAACTATATGATGGTTTGAGCTTCAAATCAAATATGGGTTTAGATTTCTTTAATCACAAATATGATTATTATGTGGATTATATCCAGACTACAGGTGGCCGTACAGACCACGGTTATGCAGAAGCAGAGAAATCTAACAGCATGACTACTTTGTGGGAAAACACATTAAACTACGAAAAATCATTTGGCAAACATACTGTAAATGGTTTGGCTGGTATTACTCGTCAAGAGAACAAATGGAATCAGTCTTGGATTTCGGCTAAAGATTTCCCAGCAGATTCGACTGTTCATACCATCAACGCTGCTAACGTAATTAACGATGCTTCTACTTCTGAATCTCGTTGGTTATTACAATCTTATATTGCTCGTGCTAACTATAATTTTGATGGCAAATACTATTTGAACGTAAACTTCCGTGCGGACGGTTCGTCTAAATTGGCGAAAGATCACCGTTGGGGTTACTTCCCATCGGCATCGGCTGCTTGGCGTTTGTCTTCTGAAAAATTCATGGAAAGCGTAACGGCTGTGAATGATTTGAAACTTCGTGCAAGCTGGGGACAAAACGGTAACCAAGAAGGTTTGGGAACTTATGCGTCTTATGGTTTGAATGGTTATTCGCGTATTACGCCTACAAATCCTCCGTCTGGTCCAGCGATAAACCCTCCAGGCTACGCGCCAAACGCTGATCTGAAATGGGAAACAACAACACAAACAAACATTGGTTTGGATCTAAGTGTATTGAACTCACGTGTTACTTTGTCGGTAGATGCTTATATCAAAAAGACAAAAGATTTGTTGGCTAACGTGCCACTTCCAAGCACAACAGGTTTGAGCTATATGCCAATGAATGCTGGTAGCATCGAAAACAAAGGTCTTGAGTTTTTGATTTCATCTCATAACATTGATAATGGTGTTTTCACTTGGAAAACAGATTTCAACATTTCTTTCAACAGAAATAAAGTAACGAAACTTGATCTTGTACCAGTTTACCGTGATGCTGAAATCGAAAACAAAGGAACTGTAGCTATTGTTAAAGAAGGCTTGCCTCTTGGCTCATTCTATGGCTACGTTGCTGAAGGTGTAAATCCTGAAACAGGTGCAATGATGTACAAAGATTTGGACGGTAACGGTGAGATCAATGATGCAGACAGAACTGTGATCGGTAACGCTCAACCTAAATTTACTTACGGTATCAACAACGAATTGAAATACAAAAACTTCACACTTTCATTCTTGTGGCAAGGTTCTTACGGCAACGATATTTTCAATGCTTCACGCATCGAAACAGAAGGTATGTTTGATAGCAAAAATCAATCTACTGAAGTATTGCGTCGTTGGACTACACCAGGTCAAATCACTGACATTCCGAAAGCTGGCGATCAGAATAACTCAAGAATTTCTACTCGTTTTGTAGAAGATGGCTCATTCTTCCGTCTTAAAAACTTGACGTTGAACTATACTTTCGACAAAGCTTTGCTTGCTAAAGCGCGTATGACTCGTTTGTCTGTATATGGTACTGTACAAAACCTGATCACATTCACAAAGTATAATGGCTTTGACCCTGAAGTAAATGCTTGGGGTGGTAGCGGTACAGCATTGGGCATTGACTATGGTACATATCCACAGGCTAAATCTTTTATCTTGGGTGTAAATGTTTCGTTCTAATCAAGACAATCTCAGACGATTATGAAAAAGACTTTCAAAAATTCAATATATCTTTTCTTGGCAGCAGCATTAGCGACGGGTTCTATCACGTCTTGCTCTGACCAACTTGACCTTAAGCCAATTTCCAATACAACTGTAGGTGGAAGTGGGCAAGGTACAAGCGGCTCGGCTATCACAGATAGCTCTTCTGCCGAAACAGCTTTGGCTTCAGCGTACTCATTCTTCAAAACAGATGGGGGCGAATATTATGTACTTGATCTTTATAATATTGGGGACTCTCAGTCAGATAACGCCTATGTTGGTGCTGACAACGTAGCAGGTTTTGAATGGGACGAATACAGAGTAACTGCCACAAACTCTTGGGTGGCTCGCGACTGGTCGTATTTGTACAGACATGTTGCGCGTTGTAACAACGTGATAAGCCGTGTGCCTAACATTACAATGGATCAGACGCGCAAAAACCAAATTTTGGCAGAAGCAAAAACGATCCGTGCAAGAGCTTATTTCGATTTGGTGCGTCTTTTTGGTGATGTGCCACTTATCATAGACGAAACGCCTGCTGTTACTCTAGAAAATCTTTCTAAGCTTTATCCTGCTCGCACCCCAGCGTCTCAAGTTTATACGCAGATTCTCAAAGATCTAACGGAAGCTGAAACCGCTAATTTACCACAACAGGCCAACAAACAATTTGTTTCTAATGGTGCTGTTTGTACGATGTTGGCTAAGGTATATGCCACACAAGGCAACTGGGCTAAGGTAAATGAATATACTGATAAAGTAATATCACAAGGCTATAGCTTAGTTTCTACCTTCGATCACTTATGGGACGGTGCTCACGAAAACTCGTCAGAGGCTATCTGGGAACTTAACTTTGAGGATTGGAGTACTGGCGGAAACTGGGGGGTTGGTATGTTTACTGGTACCGACTGGAAACGATTCTGTAACCCGTCTAATGATATGATTAAAGCGTATATCGACGAACAAGATTCTGTACGCTCCAAATCAACTATTACTTATATTGATAATGTACATTGGGTGGATAAATATTTGTCTGTGGCGCATTTTCCATTCTTTAACAAAATGCGTGTTCAGCCTACTGCTAACACTATTTTGTACCGTTTGGCTGATGTATTATTGTTAAAAGCGGAAGCCCAAAACGAATTAGGAAATACTTCTGTTGCTGCTACTTACGTAGATCAAGTGCGTAGCCGTGCTAAATTGAACCCAACTACAGCCACAACACAATCTGATATGCGTTTGGCTATCGAAAAAGAACGTCGTTTAGAGCTTGCTTTCGAAGGACATCGTTGGTTTGATTTGATACGTACTGGCCGCGCTATTCCTGTAATGCAGGCGGTTAAAGACGGCAACGGTAATTCGCTTAATTACGTTATCAACCAAAATAAATTGGTGTGGCCTATTCCACAAAATGAAAGAGATAAGAACGCTAACTTAACTCAAAATGCTGGCTACTAAGCCAAAACCATTTCAGTAATCCTGAATAATTAAAAAATGTTGTGGGGCTTTGGTTGGCGTATCTAATAGCCCCACACATTTTTCTTACAACAATAATTCCCGCTATGAATTTGCAATCTTTCAATATAAAAGCTACTGCCCAAGCATTAGCCCTTGGAATGCTTTGTCTTTCCCAAACGGCTTTTGCACAAAATGCGCAGGACGCACAAATCGAAAAACTTATTAGCCAAATGACCCTACAAGAAAAAGTAGGACAAATGGCACAAATCACTTTGGATGTAATCGGCAAAGGAAAAGACCGCTATTCGAGCTTTGAACCGCTCGCGCTTGATACTGCCGAACTCAATAAAGCCATTCTCAAATATCACGTTGGTTCTGTTCTCAACACCGCCAACAACCGCGCCCGTACGCCACAAGTTTGGCACGAGCTTATCAATCAAATGCAGGCCGTTGCCACCAAAAAAGCACGCCTCAAAATACCTATCATTTACGGAATTGACGCCATACACGGCACTACATATACAGCGGGAGCTACGTTTTTCCCGCAACAAATAGGCCAAGCGGCCACTTTTAACCGCAATTTGGTGCGCGAAGGTGCAGAAATTGCTGCCTACGAAACCCGCGCCAGTGGCATCCGCTGGAACTTTTCGCCCGTGCTGGATTTGGGGGCAGACCCACGCTTTTCGCGCCAATGGGAAGGCTACGGCGAAGACCCGTATTTGGGTACGGCTTTAGGACTTGAAGCCGTAAAAGGCTATCAAGGACAACTTGGCCAAAATGGGGAAATTGATGCCAAACACGTGGCAGCCTGTCTCAAACATTTCTTGGCTTACTCTGCGCCTGCTTCGGGCAAAGACCGCACGCCTGCATATATGTCCGAACAAATGCTTCGCGAATATCATTTGCCAGCTTTTAAAGCGGCTATCGAAGCGGGAGCTGCTACGATTATGATTAATTCGGGGCTTATCAATAACATCCCGACGCATGCCAACTATCAGATTTTGACCAAATTATTGAAAGAGGAGCTAAATTTCAAAGGCTTGGTTGTGTCTGACTGGGGCGATATTGAAAACCTTTACCGCCGCGATCATATTGCCGCCAACGACAAAGAAGCTATTATGTTGGCTGTAAATGCGGGTATTGATATGTCCATGATTGCCTACCAATACGAAGTATTTTGCGATAATTTGGTGGCTTTGGTGAAAGAAGGTAAAGTAAAACAAGAACGCATAGACGATGCCGTACGCCGTGTTTTGCGTACAAAACAGCAGTTAGGTTTGTTCAAAAATGCCGTAGAAAAGCAAAAGGATTATCCAAAATTCGCGGATAAAACCTTCCAACAAGCGGCTTATAACACTGCTGCCGAGTCTATTACTTTGCTTAAAAACCAAAATGGCGTTTTGCCTTTGGCTAAAAATAAAAAAGTGTTCGTAACAGGGCCAAATGCTAATTCGATGCGCACGCTTAATGGCGGTTGGTCGTATTCGTGGCAGGGCGAAAAAGTAGAAGATTTCGCTGGCCAATACAATACTATTTTGGAAGCAATCCAGAACGAAGTAGGCAAAGCCAACGTGCAATATGCCGCAGGCGTGAGCTACAAAATGACGGGTTCTTATTACGAAGAATTTGCTGACAAACTTGAAGAAGCCGTAGCGCAAGCCGCCCAATCGGATGTGATTGTGGTGTGTGTGGGCGAAAATTCTTATACCGAAAAACCAGGTGATCTTAACGACTTGTATTTGTCGGACTTGCAAACAACGCTGGTGCAACGCCTCGCCGCTACGGGAAAACCTGTCGTGGTGGTACTTAACGAAGGCCGCCCGCGTGTGATTAGCCGTTTTGAGCAAAGCGTGCCAGCCATCGTGCAAGCCTATTTGCCCGGCAACTTTGGCGGTGATGCCATCGCAGATATTTTGTTTGGTGATGTGAATCCTTCGGGCAAATTACCATACAATTATCCTCGTTACCCAAATTCGGTTTCGACGTATTACCACAAGCCATCTGAAGAGCAGAAAAAAGCGGAAGGTATGTACAACTACGAAGCCGACTACAATCCGCAATACGAGTTTGGCACAGGTTTGAGCTATACTACTTTCAAATACAGCAACTTGCAATTGAGCAAAAACAAATTGAAAGTAGGAGAGAGCCTCAGCGTTTCGGTGGACGTAACCAACACAGGCACCCGCGAAGGCAAAGAAACCGTATTGCTGTATTTGTCCGACAAAGTGGCCAGCATTACGCCAGACGTGAAGCGTTTGAAAGGTTTTGATAAAATTTCGTTGAAACCAAATGAAACCCGCAAACTAACCTTTACGCTAAGCCCTGCGGAAATGGCATTTATTGGCCTCGACCTCAAACCAACCGTAGAAGCAGGAGACTTTGAAGTACAAGTAGCTGACCAAAAAGCAGTTTTTGTTTGTGAATAAATAAAATATAAATACTTGCGATAGTTAAGTATCTAATGCAACGAATAACACCACAATTAAATCAGAAATGAAAATGAAAAATGTATGCTTATCGGCTTTGGCGATAGCCGCTTTCCTGACTTCGGCGACGGCTTGCAAAAAAGGAGGAGATAGCCCTACTGCTGTCGTAGAACCAACCAAAACAGAACCAACGGTTTCGGTATGGGTAACGACTGGCAATCAAAGCGAGCTATTGAAGAAGCGCAGTGATATTGGCTTTGCTAAAAATCTGACAGGTGATTTTGTAACCATTGATACCGCCCAACATTTCCAACAAATCGACGGAATCGGCGCGGCCATGACGGGTTCTTCGGCGTATTTGTTTAGCAAAAAATTAACAACAGCCCAACGCGATGCCATCATGAAGGAGCTTTTTACGACCAATGGCATTGGTATTAGTTATTTGCGCCTCACGATTGGAGCTTCAGATTTTTCGCTTAAAGATTTTTCTTATAACGATTTGCAAGAGGGACAAACTGATCCGAATCAGCAACAATTTTCGATGGCAGAGGAACAAACAGACTTGTTGCCGATGCTCAAAAAAGTAAAGGCTGTTTCTTCTGAAGTAAAAATGATGGGTTCGCCGTGGAGCCCACCCGCTTGGATGAAAACTAACAATAGTTTCATTCAAGGTGAGGTGAAAACCGAACATTATCAGGCTTTTGCCAACTATTTGGCCAAATACGTAAAGACGATGGAGGCGGAAGGCTTGCCGCTTCATGCCATTACTATTGAGAACGAGCCGCAAAACCGCGACGCGGGTTATATGAGTATGATTATGTCGGCAGAGCAACAACGCGACTTTATCAAAAATAACTTGGGGCCAACGTTTGTGAACCAAAATATCACGACCAAAATCCTGACGTGGGATCACAACTGGGACAAACCAGAATACCCAATGACGATTCTCCAAGACCCAGACGCGGCGCAATATGTGGCTGGTTCGGCTTTTCACGGCTACGGCGGAGAGCCTGAGGCCATGAGTACCGTGCATAATGCTTATCCTGAAAAAGGCTTGTATTTCACGGAGATTTCGGGTGGCGATTGGTCGCCAGATTTTTCGGGAAACCTGATGTGGCACATGGAAAAAGTGCTTTTGGGTACAATGAAAAATTGGTCTAAGTCAGTGATTTACTGGAATTTGGCTTTGGACGAAAATCACGGTCCGAAGAATAAAGGTTGTGGCGATTGTCGCGGAGTCATTACGATTCCTTCGTCGGGCAATGGCAAAATTATTCGCAACGTAGAGTATTATTTGTTGGGTCATACGGCTAAATTTATTCGCCCAGGTGCGTACCGCGTATCCAGCGAAGGCCTTACTGATTCAAATATAAAATATTTAGCATTTGTAAACCCTGATGGCTCTAAAGTAGTCGTGGCCTTGAATAAAGGCAATGCCGACAAAGCCGTAAACTTTAAGTCTGGGGCAAGAACTTTCCGCTACGTGTTACCAGCTAATGGAGTAACTACACTGACGTGGAAATAAATTGTTTGAGTGTGTTTTTTATAGGTTAATTTGGTTTTAGTGATAGCATGATTTAACGCATCGTAACTCCAAATAGGAAAAGGGAGAAACCCTACTGCTGCTGGTGGTAGGGTTTTTATTTTATATGGTGGCCATTGTCCTCACAGACCACATATTTTTGTTGTTTTTTATGGTTTGTGAAGACACAAACCATGGAGGAGATACCAAGTTATGTATGTAGGTTCTAACAAATCTGTGAGGATTGAAATCTTGGTAGAAAAATGAAATGCCAACACCTTAACGCCGTAGGTGTGAAATCTTCCCCAACCCCGCGCCTCTCCACACCTCATACTTTTGTCGTCTTTTATACTTTGTGCTGTCTTTTATTTTATCAAAAAAAATGCCCAAAACACGGCTTTTAAACGTAGCTTTGTTACTTTTGCAGGCTTTCTTGACTTACGAAAGACATTTTTATTATGCCAATTATTCAGACGATCAACCTCGAAAAAATTTTTAAAGGGGCAGAGGAGTTCAAAGTACTCAACGACATTAACATTAGCATCGAAACAGGCGAGTTTGTTTCCATTATTGGCCAATCAGGTAGCGGAAAATCTACGTTGTTGTACGTGCTTTCTACGTTGGATACCAATTACGGCGGCCAAATCCTCGTAAACGGAACTAATCTTAAATCATTGAATAAAAACCAGTTGGCTTCTTTTCGTAACAAAGAAATTGGCTTTGTTTTTCAATTTCATTATTTGCTTCCCGAATTTACGGTGGCCGAAAACGTTTCTTTGCCAGCCCTCAAGTTGGGCAAATACAGCCAAGAAGAGATTCGCGAACGTGCCTTGCAAAAGCTCGATATGCTCGGCCTGAAAGTCCACGCCGACAAAAAAGCCAGCCAACTTTCTGGCGGCCAGCAACAACGCGTAGCCATTGCGCGCGCGCTTATCAACGACCCTAAGATTTTGTTTGGCGACGAACCGACGGGGAACTTGGACTCGCAAAACAGCAAAATGGTATTTGAGATTTTTCAGGAATTAAAAACCAATTTCAAACAAACCATCGTCATCGTTACGCACGACAACGACATAGCAGCCAAAACAGACCGCCGCATCACACTCAAAGACGGCATCGTAGTGAGTACGAATTAGTTGTAAGATATATTTCTGTAGATACGCACAACCCGTGCGTATCTTTTATTTTTTTCGCCCAAAGTCAGCAGGATTTTCGCCCCATTGTTCGGTTTCCCATTTCAAAATACGGTTCGAATAGCGATTGTTTTCGAGCCAAAACAAGGCGCGGTCAATGAGTTGCCAAATTTTTTCGGTTTTGGCATTGCGCGGCAAAGTGGTTTTTACTTTGCGCTGATGCAGCCAGCCGATGGCATTACGCGAGTCCGAATAAATCGGCAAATCGCTGTTGCGTTGTTTGAGGTAGGCCAAGCCATGCACTAAGGCCAGAAACTCGCCGATGTTGTTTGTGCCGTTGGCAAAAGGCCCCGCATGAAAAATCTGTTCGCCAGTCTGGTTGTCCACGCCTCTGTATTCCATCAGGCCGGGGTTGCCGCTGCACGCCGCATCTACGGCAATGCTCACTCTGTCGAAGTCTGCCGCCGCGATTTTGGCTTGTTGGGCGGCTTGCTGCGTGGCTGCGGCAGGAAAATACCCCAGTCGCGAGGCTTGCTTGGCCGCGTCCCAACTCTCAAAAGATTTGTATTGCGCTCCCGTAAAATTTTCTACTTGTGCCTTGCAGTCGTCCCAGTTGTCAAAAATCCCCGTAACGCGGCCTTTTAGCACTACATAATATTTCTTCTTCTTTGCCAAAACCCTTATTGCAATTTATCTAATAATTCTAATTTACTATTAACAAAAAGAACAATTATACGCCGTTTTTCTTAAAATATCTACCGAAAAAGTAAGTAACGGTATGGATATATTGAATATAAAATTCTGTATTAAGCTGCTTATGCATACATTATACAGGGTTAATGTATGTTTATATATTGTATTATTTGGTAAAAATAGCTTAAATTAGCCGATATTCATTGTATATTTCTTCTATTAATTATCTATAAGAATCGCCATGACACGAATCAAAAAAATGCCTATCGCAGCAAATGCCTTTAAATATCCGTTACTAATCAAACGTTTGTTAGATTATTCTACCAAGCTCGAACCTACACGCCAAATCCATTACCAAGACAAATTTGCAATGGATTATTTTGAGCTAAATCGCCGCGTGCGCAAGCTGGCCAACGTTTTGTATAGTTTGGGACTTGATGGCGGCCAAACCGTTGCGATTCTGGATTATGATAGCCACCGTTATTTGGAAGGATTTTTTACAATTCCCATGACGGGCAACATTATTCATACGCTTAACTGGCGACTTTCTCCCGAACAAATTCTTTATACGATCAATCATGCCGAAGACGTCGTTATCATTACGCACGCCGACTTTGTGCCCTTGCTCAATAGTTTTGGGGATAAAATCAAGACCGTAAAACAAATTATTGTGGCCACCGACGGTGCAGCCATGCCCGAAAATTCATTATTGCCTGTGGCTGGCGAATACGAAGAACTGTTGGCGGCTGCTCCCGACCAATTTGAGTTTGACGACTTTGACGAAGATGCCGTAGCCACTACTTTTTATACCACAGGCACGACAGGCAACCCGAAAGGCGTGTTTTTTACGCATCGCCAAATTGTGCTGCATACTTTTGCACTGGCCACAAATTTTGGTTACATCGACCGTTCTGGTCGTTTGAGTAACTCGGATGTTTATATGCCACTTACGCCGTTTTTCCACGTTCACGCATGGGGATTTCCGTTTTTGGCAACCATGACGTGTATGAAGCAAGTGTATGTAGGTAAATTTGAACCTGCCATCGCTCTGCAACTTTTCATTAAGCACCAGCCAACATTTTCGCACTGCGTGCCGACTATTTTACAAATGCTGATTGGCCACCCAGCCACTGCCGAAATGGATTTGTCGTCATGGAAAGTAATTATTGGCGGTTCGGCTTTGCCCAAAGCCTTGGCGAAAGCGGCAGTAGAACGCAAAATTGATATTCTGACAGGTTACGGAATGTCCGAAACTTGCCCCGTGCTTACGATTTCGTACATTAGTCCAACAGAAAAAAATATCGAAGATGTAGATTGGCAAGTGGCCGCACGTGTGCGCACAGGTTTGCCTATTCCACTTGCAGACGTGCGCGTGATTGATGAGTACGGCAAAGAAGTTACGCACGATGATGAGGCCGTAGGAGAAGTGGTTGCGCGTACGCCTTGGCTGACGCAAGGTTATTACGGCGAGCCAGAGCAAAGCGAAAACTTGTGGCATGGCGGTTGGTTGCATACGGGCGACGTGGCTACGATGAACGGTTCTAATTTCTTGAAAATTTCGGATCGCCTCAAAGACGTAATCAAAACGGGAGGCGAATGGGCTTCTTCTATTGATTTAGAAAATATTATTGGTCAGCACCAAGCCGTACAAGAAGTGGCCGTAGTGGGTTTGCCAGATGCGCAATGGGGCGAACGTCCGCACGCAATGATAGTGCTGAAAAAAGGTTTTGCGGCTACCGCCGAAGACATTAAATTTTCGATGCAACAGTTTGTAGCCAACGGACATATAAACAAATGGGCTATTCCTGACAAAGTTATTTTTGTGGAGGTATTGCCCAAAACGTCGGTTGGAAAAATTGATAAAAAAGTCATTCGGGCTATTGTGCAAGAGCACTTGGCCGAAAATGTTTAATTTTTTAGGATTAATTAGGAATGTAAGTAAAAAAGGTTGCCCCGTTTGGGAGCAACCTTTTTTGTTTGATATATCAAAACCTTGATTATAAGGTTCTTTTTACTTCTTTCAACTCAAATGCTTCGATAGTATCACCTGGTTTCATGTCGTTATAGTTTTTGAAACTCATACCACATTCATAACCAAATTTCACTTCGCCTACATCGTCTTTGAAACGTTTGAGGGCATCAATTTCACCTGTGTGCAATACGATACCATCGCGGATGAGTCGTACTTTGTGGTTACGTTTGATGTTGCCTTCTTGTACGTAACAACCTGCCACATTGCCCACTTTCGAGATTTTGAATACGTCGCGGATTTCGACCACACCCGTAATCACTTCCTCTACTTTCGGTGCGAGCATACCTTCCATCGCGTCTTTTACGTCGTTGATAGCATCGTAAATAACCGAGTACATACGCATCTCGATTTGCTCTTGGTCGGCGAGTTTGCGTGCATTTACCGACGGGCGCACTTGGAAACCGACGATAATCGCATCGGAAGCCGAAGCCAACAATACGTCTGATTCCGAGATTTGACCAACGGCTTTGTGGATAATGCGAACTTGAACTTCGTCTGTACCCAACTTTTGTAAAGCATCCGAAAGGGCTTCGATTGAGCCGTCCACGTCACCTTTCACGATTACGTTCAACTCCTTAAACGTACCGATAGCCAAACGGCGACCGATTTCGTCGAGGGTAATATGTTTCTTGGTACGAATAGATTGTTCGCGTACCAATTGTTCGCGTTTGTTGGCGATTTCGCGGGCTTCTCTTTCGCTTTCCATTACCGAGAATTTATCCCCAGCTTGTGGCGCACCGTCCAAGCCTAATACTTGTACTGGTGTAGATGGCCCTGCGGCTTTGAGGCGTGCGCCTCTGTGGTCTGTCATGGCTTTTACTTTGCCATAATGCGAACCAGCCAACAATACATCTCCGATGCGCAAAGTACCTGTTTGTACAAGCAATGTGGTTACATAACCACGTCCTTTGTCCAAAGATGCCTCGATCACTGTACCTTGTGCGGCACGTTTCGGATTGGCTTTTAGGTCGAGCATTTCGGCTTCTAACAATACTTTTTCAAGCAAATCAGAAACACCCATACCCGATTTAGAAGAAATTTCTTGAGATTGGTATTTACCACCCCAGTCTTCTACCAAAATATTCATTTGAGCCAGTTCGTTGCGGATTTTGTCTGTGTCCGCTCCTGGTTTATCTACTTTACTGAAAGCAAAAACAATCGGTACACCTGCCACTTGTGCGTGGTTGATGGCTTCGCGTGTTTGTGGCATGACGCTGTCGTCTGCTGCTACTACGATAATGGCCACGTCCGTGATTTTCGCACCACGCGCACGCATCGCCGTAAAGGCTTCGTGACCTGGTGTATCAAGGAAGGTAATACGTTTGCCCGAATCGGTTTTTACGTCATACGCACCGATGTGCTGCGTGATACCGCCTGCTTCTTGTGCCGTCACTTTTGATTTACGGATGTAGTCAAGCAATGACGTTTTACCGTGGTCAACGTGACCCATGATCGTAACGATTGGTGCACGCCATTCCAAATCTTCTGGTGCGTCTTCAAATACGTCTTCGGCTTGTGTTACTTCTTCTTCTGCCGAAATGAATTGTACATCATAGCCAAATTCATCTGCAATTACAGTAATTGCTTCAGCATCAAGACGTTGGTTGATAGAAACGAACATTCCTAACGACATACACGTAGAAATTACTTCGTTGATCGAAACATCCATCAGAGATGACAAATCACTGGCCGAAATAAATTCGGTTACGCGCAGTGTTTTTGCTTCGATTTGGTCTTGAAGGTAACGCTCTTCAGCGGCTGCGGCATCGGCACTACGGCGGTCTTTTTTACGACGAGCTTTATTAATCGCCATCGAGTTATTTTTGTTACCGCTCAACTTGGCCAAAGTAGCCTTGATTTGCTCTTGTACGTCTTTGTCGGAAATTTCCTCGCGACGTGGTTCGGGCTGGCGTTTGTTATTTGGCTTATTTTTATTACCGCCTTGGGTGTTGTTTTGACCTTGTCCGCCTCCTTGTCCTTGTGGTCTTGGTCTGCGGTCTTGTTGCCCACCGCCACCTTGTCCGTTGGCTGCTACTTTAGGGCGTTCGCTATTGCTATTATTATTGTTGCCGTGTTGATTGTTGTTGTTTCTGTTATTGTTGGCAAGCTGAATTGGGCGGTCGTTGCCAGTACCCGCAGCAGGAACAGAACCATCAGAAGAACCAACTTTCAAACGTTTACGTTTGCGTTTCTTTTTCTTTTTGTCGTCGTCGTCAGAGGCCGCATTTCCACCAAATTTAGCATTTGGTGCAGCTGGGCGTTTTTTCTCTGTCGGCAACTCGATTTTACCCAACACGGTAAGACCTTTAAGCGTTTCGGCTTTAGAACCAATAAATTCTCCCTCCGCAGGCGTAACTGGAGCAACTGATTTTGGTGGCTCTGGAGCTTGTGGTGTTGTTACTGGTTCTGCTGGTTTTACGACTGGCTTGGCAGGAGCGGCAGGCGCAGCAGGTGGCGTATTGGGTTTGCTGTTGGTTGGAGCAGCGGGCGCAGCGTTGCTTGTGGGTTGTGATGGAGCCGCAACAGGTTTGGCAGGAGCAGCCTGTACAGGCTTTTCTTGCTTTGGTTGTTGTGGCGGCTGCGGTGCGGGCTTACTTTTCGTTTGCTCGGCGGCAGGTTTTCCCGAACCCTGAACAGCGTCCAAATCTATTTTTCCTAATACTTTCAAACCGCCTGTTTTGGGTGCAGTGGCTTTAATTGTTTCAGAATCAGTATTTTTGGTTTCTTCTTTTTTCGGCTCGGCAGCTTTTGGCTTGTTGTCAGAAGTATAATTTTTGATCATGATTTCTTCTTCTTTCTCGTCTTCGCGAGATTTTTTGCCCTTTTTACTGTCGGCTTCGATAACAATATTCTCGGCAGTTTTCTTCCCGATGTTGAGACCAGAGGCTTCTTTTTTTACTTGCGCCGAGGCAGCAAACTCTTTTCTCAGCAACTCATATTGTTGCTCAGAAATTTTTGCGTTAGGACTACTCTCAATCGTAATGCCTTTTTTTGCCAAGAATTCCGCAATCGTAGGAATCCCCACGTTCAATTCGGCGGTTACTTGACTAATTCTCTTCATCTTTTCTTCTGCCATGCGTATGTATTGCTTTACTAAGTTGATGCAAATGTAATTAAATTTAAAGGAACGGACTTTGTATTGTCCAAAGTTTGGTGAAGAACGGCAAAATGTTGAGCAACTCCCATCATACATTTTTATAGCGGGCTTCACGCTATCTCTCACATAACCAAACAGCTAAATTAAATAATTAGTTTAATCTATTTGGCATTTTCCCCAACAACGCTATGCTGTTGTTTGGGATATTGATATAAAAACAAACAAATTGCCTGATACCAATAACGGTTTGTATATCAGGCAATTGCTTTATTTATTCTTGTTCAAATTCTTGGCGCAAAATCTGGAGTACTTCCTCAATGGTTTCTTCTTCCAATTCTGTACGACGTACCAAATCCTCTTTCGAGAGCGCAAGTACACTCTTGGCTGTGTCCAAACCGATGCGTTTTAGCTCTTCGATTACCCAGCTTTCAATCTCGTCGTCAAACTCCTCCAACGCGATGTCGTCTTCTGTTACGCCTTCCTCGTTTTCGCGGAATACATCTATTTCATAACCCACCAATTTGCCTGCCAATTTGATGTTCTGGCCACCTTTACCAATCGCCAAAGATACTTGGTCTGGTTTCAGGATTGCAGATACGCGTTTGTCGTCGTGGTCAAATTTCATGCTCGAAATTTTGGCTGGACTCAGCGCACGCGCAATATAAAGTTCCAAATTGCTGGTAAAGTTGATTACGTCAATGTTTTCGTTTTCCAACTCACGCACGATGCCATGAATACGCGAACCTTTCATGCCCACGCAAGCACCCACAGGGTCGATGCGGTCATCAAAAGATTCTACGGCTACTTTGGCTCTTTCGCCTGGCTCACGCACGATTTTGCGAATCGCGATAAGGCCTTCGATGATTTCAGGAACTTCATTCTCGAACAAACGCTCCAAGAAAACTGGCGAAGTGCGCGACAAAACGATACGCGGGTTGCCGTTTACCATTTCCACGCGATGCACTACGGCACGCACGCCGTCGCCTTTGCGGAAACGGTCTTTCTGGATTTGTTCGGTACGAGGCAAAAACAATTCGTTACCGTCCACGTCATTGACAATAATTTCGCGGTTGGTTACTTGGTTCACTTCGCCGTTAATGATTTCGCCTACGCGCTCTTTGTAAGCCTGAAATAAGTTTTCTTTTTCAAGGTCTTTAATTTTTTGTTTGAGCGTTTGGCCTGCCGTCATTACCACACGACGACCGAAATCTTCCAATTTAATGGGCAAAGCCACCATTTCGCCTACTTCAAAATCTGGCTCAATTTTGCGTGCATCGGTCAAACAGATTTTGTCTGTGTCCCAAATGTCTTCTGACTCGTCAGAAACCACTTCTAATTTTTGCCAAATTTCCAAATCACCTTTTTCTACGTTAATGATTACGTCGAAGTTATGGTCAGTGTTATATTTTTTGCGAATAATAGACCTGAACACATCTTCGAGAATGCGAATCATGGTAGGACGGTCTATATTTTTAAATTTAGCGAAATCGGCAAACGATTCGATGAGTTCTTTGCTATTCATTATACTAAATGAAATAATGTTTTGTGAATAGTGTTATCATTATTTGAAAGAAATTTGCACGACAGCCTTCGCAACATTGTCCAAGCTAATGGCTTGCGTTTCGATGCGGGCTTTTTTGCCTTTTTCTTTGATAGTTACGTCTAAGGCGATGTTTTCGCCTACTACGGCTTTGAGTAAGCCCGTGACATCTTTTCCGTCTTTGAATTGCACTTTGAGTTCACGGCCTATATTTTTGATGTATTGGCGCACGCCGCTGAGTGGGTAATCAATGCCAGGAGACGAAACTTCCAACAAATAAGCTGTTGGGATGAGGTCTTTTTCGTCCAAGAATTGGCCTAAAGCTCTGCTCACATCGGCGCAAGTATCTATTCCTAAGCCTTTGTCTCCGTCGAGAAGCACCGTAATTTTTTGTGCTCCTTGTGCATTGCCGCGAATGTTTACGGCTACTACATAATATTGCGGGTCTTTTAACGTTTCGGCTACAAAGTCCGCAATGGTTTGTTTCAAGTCCATTCCGAATTTTTAAAAATCTTCTTGATAAAATTGTAATAAAAGAGGGGACTTGTTGCCCCCTCAATCAATTTCACCTTATCACCCGCAAAGGTAGCACTTTTTTGTTTGAATACAAAATATAAAATAATCTTCGTCAAAGTTCGGCCTTGTGTTTGGCGCAAATCCTGAAAAAGAAGGTGGAAGTATATTTTGATTATCAGCTTTTTGTAACATTTCCAAAACTTTTTTAGCTGGGCTTGTCACCCTTTTTGTCTTCGAGAAACGTCTTATAGCCGTAAAACCCTGAAATTGGCAGGAAATGCGAAGAAATAAAATATAAAAATATTTGCAATTTTGTCGAGCATTTTGGATTTTGCGAAGAGAATGGCAAGCAAGGTGCTTGTTTGAGCCAAGAAATCGAAATATCAGAGCATTTTGCGTATTTAGATGTTGAGGTAGTAATTCTATACAGGGCTAATAAAAATCAAACAATAAAATATGGACGCATCGAAATTTTTAAACATTTTACTTGACTTAGCTAGTGACAGTGAAAAAGCAACTGAAACACTTAATACTTTGGCTAATAATATTAGTTCAAATCAATCAACAGAAATTTCAGCTAATTTAGATAAACTTAAAGAGTTTTTTTCGGATTCAATCGTAAATGAATATAATCCGAGCAATTTAAAAATTATAGAGAAAATTGGTGCTAATGACTATTTTGGTCTTTAAAAATTTAGAAAATATCCTGAACAAAAACTCATATGATGTTCAAAAAACAGTAGCTGACTTACAAAAATTTATTCAAAAGCGAACAGAATATATTTCACTTATTAAAACAACAAGTGACAGTTTAAAGAAGCTAAATATAAAACCTCATTTTCATTCTGACAATACGTTTGAAGTTGGACTATTGATGCCTAATGAGCTAACTAATAGCAAAATAACCAACATAACAAAAGAACTAAATAACTGGGACAAAGTATTTAAAACCTTAAAAGAACTAACAAGTGGCTCTGTTGATGATACTGAAATCAACTTCGTAAATAATGGTTCATTAGAGTTTTTTATAGATAATGGCCCCCAAATTGCAATTTGTTTGGCAGTTACTGTTGAGCGAATTATTAAGGTTTATAAAAATATAGTTGAAATTAGAATTGCTAAAGAAAAATTAAAAGATTTGGGTGTAAGTACTGGAGAACAAAAAGACATAGAAAGACAAGAAAAAGATATTTTAGAAAAAGGCATTGATACAATTGCTGCCGATATAATAAAGGAATTTTCTATAAAACAACTTGATAGTGGTAGAGTAAATGAGCTTAGAATTGCGATGAAAGGACATATAACCTACATAGCAAAGTGCATTGATAATGGAATGGTAATTGAGATTAATCCACCTGAAATTCCTGAACCATCTGAACCTAAAGAGACGGATTCAGACGAAAAGAAAAATGAGGTACAAAAACTTAAAGAGAATTATGACAAGACATTAGAACAAATAAATATTGTTCAAAAATCAATGGATACTGTAAAAACAATAGGAAAAACAGGAGTTGATATTGTCAAATACCTAACAGAAGGTGAAAACCTCAATGATTAAGGAATAATTTCATTCCCCACAAACCAATTTTTCAGTAACTTAGAGGCCACAGAATCTATTTCATATTTTTATGAAATCTTTTTTTAATATAGTGTGTGGCCTGTTGCTGAGTGCGGCGGTGGTGGCTTGTTCCGATGATGCCGCTGCGCGTTTGCCTTTGTCGTCGCCAGACGGAAAATTTGAGTTGGCCAAATCCACTGACCAATTACAACAACTTATCACGCGCCGCGCCAATGCCAAAGAAGCCGTTAGTTTGGACAGCGTTAAATATTTTCAGGTAAGCCAAGGCGTTTGGTCGGCACTGGTCAAATACCACGATGCCCAAAACGAGCAAGGTTCTATTATTATTTCGCACCAATTGTCCGACCAAAAAACCGATTCGGTCGTTATTTCATCGGATTCGGTGGCGGTTGCGCCCAAACCATAATTTTTGTTATATCTCTGATAAACAGTTTATTATTGATTAAATGCTTTGCTTTCGGGCAAGGCATTTTTTGTTGGCGGGTATATTTATAGTTAAAATCTATTAGTTATTAAATTTTATTGATTTGCTCTATATATGCCCGATGCACTACCTTTGTAACATCAAAACGGAAAAAGTCAAACGCTTAATAATATGAAAAACTTCATCGGCATCGAATCACAACAAGCCGAAACACTCGCCCAAGAATTGAATACGCTTTTAGCTTCTTTTCAACTTCATTATCAAAGCCTACGCGGTTTTCACTGGAACATCACAGGCCGCAAGTTTTTTGAATTGCACCTCAAATTTGAAGAGTATTACAACGATGCTCTTTTGAAAATAGACGAAATCGCCGAGCGTATTTTGGCACTTGGCGGCAAACCACTGCACACTTTTTCGCAGTATTTGCAACACTCATTTATTACCGAAAACGGCTACGTTTCCACCGAAAAAGAAAGCGTGGAATTAGTTGCGGCGCATTTGTCCGCGCTGTTGGCTGCCGAACGAAAACTGATGCGTTTGGCTGCCGATGCCTCCGACGAAGGAACTACCAGCCTTTTGAGCGAGTACATTAAGCAACAAGAAAAAACGCTGTGGATGCTAAGGGCTTGGTCCGAATAATTCGCCCTTTTGTGTCATCAAAACAAAATGAAAAATCTTAATTAATAAAACTCATTATCATTCTCAATATCAAATCATTAACTATCATGGAAAATCGCATTCTTGGCCTTGGAAGCCAATTCCCAATATTCGAAAAAACTGCCGTAGTATCTTTGGAAAAAGGCAAAGAATTTGCCACTATTTCTAACAAAGATTACCAAGACGCTGGTCTTTGGACAGTAATGTTCTGGTGGCCAAAAGATTTCACGTTTGTTTGCCCGACAGAAATCGCCGAGTTCAACAAACACGCCGAAGATTTCAAAGACCGCGACGCAGCACTTATCGGAGCTTCTACGGATTCGGAATTTGTGCACTTGGCTTGGCGCAACAACCACGACGATTTGCGCGGCCTTACTTTCCCGATGTTGGCCGACACTTCCAAGTCTTTGGCTGCCGAATTGGGCATCTTGGAAGCAAACGAAAAAATTGCGTACCGCGCAACGTTCATTGCTGACCCTCAAGGTGTTATTCGTTGGGTAAGTGTAAACGATTTGAGCGTAGGCCGCAACGTGAAAGAAGTGTTGCGTGTGTTGGACGCTTTGCAAACCGACGAGCTTTGCCCTTGCAACTGGGAAAAAGGCCAAGCAACAATTAAAGCATAACCTTCTGTAAATATACTGTTTGTCTCAATTTGTAGTGTGTTTAATGTTGGCGTAACTAACTGCGCCAACATTCTTTCAACCAGTTTTTATTTTCTTTTCATCAAAAAAACAAAAATCTTAATAGACCAATGACGACTTTATCTGCCCCCAACCAACTTTTGGAAGATGCTTCTTCTCGCTATTTGCGCGATATGCGTGTGAACTTGAACAGCATTTTTGAACTCGAAAATATCAACAAAAAAGAAGCCGCCTTGTTGGGCGTGGCCATTGCCGCCAACGGTCGCAACGAACGTACTTTGTCCTATTTTACGGAAGCTGCCCGCGAACATGGCGCGACTACGGAAGAAATCGGCGATGCGGTGGCGTGTGCTTCTTTGCTTTCGGCCAACAATGTGCTGTATCGTTTCAGACATTTTACCGAAAAAGACACGTATGAGCAATTGCCTGCGCGTATCAAAATGAATATTATGATGAACCCTGTTTTGGGTAAAGAATTTTTTGAGTTAGTGAGCTTGGCAGTTTCGGCAGTGAACGGCTGCGAGCGTTGCGTAAAAGCACACGAAGCCTCATTGTTGCAATTGGGCACGCGCGAGGAACGTATTTTTGAGTCGATTCGCGTGGCCGCTATCGTCGAGAGCGTGAACAAAGTTTTTTAATTGCCTAATCGGTTGCATTCAATTCTATAATTTGCCTTACAGTGGCACGGCGTTGCAGCGCGAGAGTTTCGGCTCTGGTGTTGCAACGTTTTTTTTTGAAAACGGTCGTTCTGCACATTATTTTCTTGATGAAAATATTGTGCCTAATTGTAGATACTGTGTTTTGGGGTAAATTGCACCTCTTTATACTTAACTCATTTTTGCTTTGTTATAAATATTATGGGACACAACCATCATCATTCCGAACACGGACATCATCATCATCACAGCCCCGCAGATACGGCAAATTTATCGGTGGCCTTTTGGCTTAACTTTGTGTTTTGCCTATTAGAGTTTGTGGGCGGATTTGTTACAAATTCTGTTGCGATTATGTCGGACGCGCTGCACGATTTGGGCGATAGTTTATCATTGGGTTTGGCGTGGTATTTTCAAAAAATATCCAAACGTAAGCGCGACACCAAATTCAGTTATGGTTACAAAAGATTTTCTTTGCTGGGAGCTTTAGTTAATTCCTTGGTATTGGTAATTGGGTCTGTATTTGTGCTTTCCGAAACCATTCCGCGCCTTTTTCATCCTGAGCAAAGCGATGCAAAGGGAATGTTATGGTTTGCTATTGTGGGTATTGCCGTGAATGGAGCGGCAGTTTTGCGTCTCAAAAAAGGAGAATCGCTTAACGAGCGTGCCGTGATGCTGCATTTAATGGAAGATGTGTTGGGTTGGGTGGCAGTGTTGATTGGCAGTTTATTAATGCTTTGGGTGGATTGGCCGATTATAGACCCGCTTTTGTCCATAGGCATTACGGGGTATGTGTTGTATAATGTTTACGGTAATCTGAAAAGCGTATTGTTGGTGGTGTTGCAGGCGATTCCTGAAGAGCTTGACGAATCCAAGATAACAGAGGCCTTGCTTAAAATCCCCAATATTGTAGGCATACATGATTTGCATCTGTGGAGCATGGATAGCCAATATCATATCATGACCGTACACGTAGTTTGTGCCCCTCTGACGAGCTTAGAGCAAGCAGAGACCATTAAAAACGAAGTGAAACATGAAGCTGAGCATATTAATATTCAGCATGTTACCGTTGAAATAGAAGCAGAAAGCGCGATGTGTGAACAAAAAAATTGTTAGAGAATAAGCTAAAACAAAAAAGACATTAGCATTCAGCAGCTAATGTCTTTTTTGTAAATTTTTGGTGTATGTTGGTGTGTGTATTGGGGGTAGTCTGAACAGAAGCTATTGAATTATTCTTCTCTGTACCAAGTTTGTGTGCGGAAGAATGGCCCTAAATAGCCTCTAACTTTAAGTGTTTTTGCATCAGCTAACCATAATTTACAACTATATGTTTTAGCTTTTTTGGGGTCGAAGATTGTACCATCTTCCCATTCATCATCATCTAAAATCATATCTTTAACGATAATCATCCCGACAATTTTTTTGCCTTTAAGCTCGCCTGTGCATGGTTCGCATATAGCGTCTTGTGGCTTATTTAATAATTTGATGACCTTTCCGAAAAGCTTTCCACCTTGTTCGTATAATTCTACGATAGATTTTGGCTGGCCTGTTTCGTCATCTATGGTTTTCCAACGCCCTGCTACTTTCGCTTGCGAGAAAGCTGAAACGCCGAAGAACAACAACCCAAGGGTTAATAAACTTGATTTTAGGTTCATAAACGATGTGTTATTTGTCTGTCTATTGAACGAATTTATTAGCTTACTTTCAGAAAACCAAACTTTCTAAGTGTTTGGCAAACGTTTGCGCTAGCTAAAATCGCATTTTTTCAACAAACTGTGAATCAGGAACTAAAGCGAATGGCCATTTTTGTTGAAAAGCTGCAAACGTTTTTTTTTGTTTGTTAGGAAAACCGTAACGTTCGGGTGTGTTTTTAGAGAAAAGTATAAATCTTTTATTTTGGGGTATAAATCATAAAAATTTTTCAAAAAACTTACGATAAGCACGCCGCCAATTCACATGTTTACTAACAAATCAAAAAAGTTGTTGTGTCGTGTAAATTCCTTTTTTGCCCGATACCCAACAAGCCAACCACGTAGCTAATGCCCAATACAAACCCGCTTGCGCTCCAAACAATTCTACACCCAATAGCAAACCCGTCAGCGGAACATTCGCAGAGGCCGAAAACACTGCAATTAGACCCATTCCCGCCAAGCCTGCCACAGGCAACGGCAACCAAACCGCCAACGCACTGCCCAGTGTTGCGCCAATAAAAAATAGGGGAGTTACTTCGCCGCCTTTCATACCAAAACTAAGCGTAAGGCAAGTGAGTACAATTTTTATAAAAAAAATATAAATGGCCTGCGGCTCTCGGAAAGATGCTTCGATTAGCGGCAAGCCCAGCCCGATGTATTGCGTAGTGCCCGCCAGCCACACACTTGCGGCCACTATTGCGCCGCCAATGGCTGCACGCAGTATTGCATTTGAAATAAATTGTTTGCTTTTGGCCGAAAGCCATTCGTTGAGCCACACGAAAACCCGCGCCGCCAACCCAAAGGCAATGGCTGCCACCACTACATACAGCAGATTTTCGGGGGAAAAAGTCGGCATCGTGATTTGGGGGTAATGTGTATGTGTTACTGGCCAAAGGTTACAAACATAATTGGCGCAGAGGCTTGCCCAAAACACAGGAAGCCAAGCCTTATGCCACATTTTACCCACGACCGCAAACTCAATGGCAAAAATAGCCCCCGCCAACGGCGTACCGAATAGTGCCGAAAAGCCCGCACCTGCACCACACATCAGCAGCAAAATTTGATTTTCTTTAGACCAACGTCCAAATTTTAGCAAAAGAGAAGCCAACGCCCCGCCAATTTGTACGGCTGTACCTTCGCGGCCTGCCGAACCGCCGCCCAAGTGTGTAAGCAATGTTCCGACTAAGACCATTGGCGACATTCGCCAGCTAATGGGCTTTTGTTCAGGATGTTGTATTCGGGAAATAATCGTGTTGTTGCCTTTGCTTTCTTCGCCCGTATCGAAACGTTGGTAAAGGTAAGCCACAGCCGCCGCCAACAAAGGCAGTAAGCCAATTATCCAAACATGGCTTTCGCGCCATTGCGTAACCCATTGCAACGAAATCAGGAAAATGGCACAAGCACTCCCCACGATTAGTCCAAGCAGCAGCCCCAAACCCGCCCAAAGTCCAAACCAAGCTAATTGGTTAAGTGGCTGTTTATATGAAAGTTGCGTTTGGGTTTGGGTCATTTTGTTTAATCAAATTTAATGGCTTTGATGGGTTGGATACTGGCAATAACGCGCGTAGGCAAAAGCAGCACCAACGCCGCTATGACGATGGTCATGACATTGAGTGAAAGTATCGGCCAAATATTCCATTCGATAGGCACGAAATACATGTAATAGTTTTCGGGGTCGAGGGGGATTATTTTGAAATAATATTGTAACGCACAGACTCCCAGCCCAATGACGTTGCCAAAAAGCAAGCCGCGTGCCGTGAGTTTCAGGCCGCTCCACAAGAAAATACCCCGAATCTGGGCATCTGTCGCACCTAAGGCTTTGAGTACACCAATCATGCGTGTGCGTTCCAGAATCATGATGAGCAGCGAGGATATAATACTAAAACACGCCACTACCGTAATGAGTACCAACAAAATATCTACGTTGCGGCCAATCATTTCCAGCCACTCAAAAATTTGGATATGTTGGTCTGTTACTTTGATGGCACTCATATAATAAGGCAAAAGATTGGCTACTTCGTTGTGGAGTTGCTCAAGTTGATCGAAATTTTTACCAAAAACCTCCACACCACTCGACAGCGAGTCTGGCCAAGCGTTGATTTGGCGCAGCATTCGGGCGTTGCCCAATACAATACTTTCGTCAAACTCTTCCATGCCCGTATCATAAATCCCGACAATCTGGACTTTGCGCAGGCGCGTAGGATTTTGCATAAAATACATGATTACCTCGTCCGAAGGTTTGAGCAGCAGCATATTAGCCAGTTTCTTGCTAATCACCACTTCCGTTACGTGGTTGGTGTCGGCGGTGTTGGGCAAGCGGCCTGCCGTCATGTTGGGGGCAAATGCTGGGCTATAAAAATTAGCATCTATGCCTTTTATCACAATGCCTTGCACGGCTTCTTTGGTTTTGAGTAAGGCCGGTTTGAACACATACGACTGCACCGCCGCCACGTCGGGTAAATGCTTGATAGCCGCCACACCTTTTTCTAAAGTGCTAATGGGCTGTTCTTCGTAATAATTATTGCCGTTGAAAGTGGTAACATTCAGGTGGGCAGCAAAGCTAAAAACCTTTTGGCTAATGTTTTGGCGGAAACCTTCCAACACGCCAAAGGCCACGAGCATCACGGCTACGCCCAAAGCGATACTACCCGTTGCGATGCGTATGACGGTAGCTGAGAAAGCGTGCGCATCCTGATTTTCAAGTCTTTTGGCAATAAAAAAAGAAGTATTCAAGGGCTAAATCAAGTTTGGATATGAGCAGATTGCAGCCCGAAAGTACGCCACAAGCAGCATTTGTGCAAGTTTGGGGGCAGGAGAGAGCCTTGTTGCATTTTTTTTGTGTATGGATTTATTTACTTATTCTAAGTATTTTCTTGTAAATTGTGATACGTTTTGTTTTAACACTAAAATTTAAAGTAGTGATGAAAATTGAAGAAAAAGATTGGCGAAAATATGAAAGAAGTATTTATGGCGCATTATCTAATGCTTTTGATGGTTGCTCCTTTGAATTTGATGATAAGATTTTTGGCAAGTATAGCAAAGAAGAAAGACAAATTGATATTGCAATTCGTGGAGAAATAGGAGGAAATAAAATTCTTGGAATAGTTGACTGCAAGTACTTTAGTAAAAATATTGATGTTAAGATTATTGAAGGATTTTTGGGCATGTTAGATGATGTGAAAGCTAATTTTGGTATAATTATTACCAATAACGGCTTTAGTAAAGCAGCCAAAAATAGAGCAATTCAAAAAGGTGTAAAATTAGAAATTATAGAGTTTGATAAAATAAATGAGATACAATTAGTATATGATTATTTTATAAATAAAGACATACATAATTTAGAATTATCTAAATACGAATTCTATCAGAGATGCACCCATAATAGTAGTTTCTTTGATAAAGAAAAATCTAATTATGAAAGCCGAATCATTATATTTAAGGAAGGTTTTGCCAATACAGAATATTATGCGTATAAAAAACTTATTCAAGAAAGTGCCAGATTATTTAGAGACTTTCTTGATCTGGAATATATAACAATAAAAATTCCAGCTAATGACGATAATCAGCGTAAAAAAATATATTCTGTAACTATTAAAAGAATTCAATTAGAGTTATTTTTAGAATTAAATTTTAAAAATTTGAGAGAAGATATTAGACTATGGCGTGGTGATTTTTTGTATAATAATCGTTTTACAAAGGAGATTATATATGATTTTGCCCGATTATATATAAAATCAGATCAACATTATAATTATGCAGATGATGTATCTTAGTGTACACTAAGATTTCTTTATAGTAGCCTAAATTCCTTATAGCTTAAATCCCCACCTATCAATAATCTACCCAAAAATCCCTACCTTCGCGCGGCGTGTTTCGGCACGTATTCACTTTAACATCTTATTTACATAGAATATGAGTCTATTGGTAGTAGGCTCGGTGGCGTTTGATGCCATCGAAACTCCATTTGGAAAAACAGATAAAATTATTGGTGGAGCAGCCACTTACATTACGTTGGCTTCTACTTATTTCACCAAAAAAGCTAATTTGGTGGCCGTTGTGGGTGGCGATTTCCCTGCTTCGGACATTGCGCTTTTGCAAAGCCATGGCGTAAATACCGAAGGTTTGCAAATCCGCGAAAACGAAAAATCATTTTTCTGGTCGGGAAAATATCACAACGATATGAACTCACGCGATACGCTCGTAACAGAGCTTAACGTATTGGGCGATTTCGATCCGATTATCCCAGAAAGTTACAAAGACTGCGAATTTTTGATGCTCGGCAACCTTACGCCAGCCATCCAACGCACGGTGATTGAGCGTTTGCCAAAACGTCCGAAACTTATCGTAATGGATACGATGAATTTCTGGATGGATATTGCTTGGGACGATTTGATGCAAACCCTTTCGATGGTCGATGTACTTTCCATCAACGACGAGGAAGCACGCCAATTGTCTAAAGAATATTCGTTGGTGAAAGCTGCTCAAAAAATCTTGACAATGGGGCCTAAAGTCTTGATTATCAAGAAAGGCGAACACGGCGCATTGTTGTTCAACAAAGAGCAAGTTTTCTTCGCACCAGCTTTGCCATTGGAAGAAGTATTTGACCCAACAGGCGCAGGTGACACGTTTGCAGGCGGTTTTATTGGCTATTTGGCCAAAACTGGCGATATTTCTTTTGCCAACATGAAACGCGCTATTATTTACGGTTCGGCTTTGGCTTCTTTCTGCGTAGAAAAATTTGGCGTAGAGCGTTTGGCCAGCCTTACGGATACCGAAATTCAAGACCGTGTTCAGGATTTTGTGGACTTGGTTCAATTTGAAATTACAATAGACTAATCATCTGTATTTCAGATAAATAAAAAGGACTTCGGCGCAAAACCGTAGTCCTTTTTTGTTTGTGTTATTATGAAGATTTCACGCCTACGGCGTTTATTGTTTCGTCGGGCAATTATTCTATAAAGATACTAAGCCCAAAGGCTTTGGGTATATGAATTACAATTCGTTAGGATTGAAATCTTGGTAGCAACAACGAATATTAAATCAATTCTCAGCCCAAGGCTTTGGGTATATGAATTACAATTCGTTAGGATTGAAATCTTTGTAGCAACAACGAATATTAAATCAATTCTCAGCCTAATGCTTTTGGTATATGAATTACAATCCGTTAGGATTGAAATCTTTGTAGCAACAACGAATATTAAATCAATGCCAAGCACCGTCGGTGCGGCATCTGATTTTTATTTAATAAGCCTCGTAAACGGGTGCGGTTTGAAGTCTGATTTCAAAATCGCTGAGTATGTTCATGTAGTTGATGTAAGCGTCGTAGGGACTGGCATACGGCGAAAAGTTGTCGTGCACGGGGTTGCCCCAATAGCGCGTGGACATATAATAAAAATGGTCGGAAGTCTGCAATTTGCCCCATTCGTCCCATAGCTCGGAGTTACCGACGTGCGCTAATTGGTGTTCGAGGGCATAGAGTTGGCGCAAACAATCTTGTTGCATCAGGCCAGCCGTCCACGCCGCAAGGTCGCGGTTTTCGTCTGCCCACGAGATAGTTTCGCTTTCTTTCACCGAAAAAATGCCGTAAGGCTTGTGTATCTTGACGGCTTCGGCAGGTGTCCGAAACTTAAAATCGCGGTTGCCAATCACGGCAGCAGGCAAAGTCTCCAAAAAGTCAAAAATGCCTGTTTCGGCGGCTCGGTGTTCGCCAAAAGTTTCGTAATCCATGAAAAGCCCGATAGTGTCCGCAAATGCTGCTTGGCGATGTAACCAACCCGCGAATTTGTCGGCAGTAAGCGGATATTCTGCCCAACTTTTTTCCGTGAACCGAAAGGCAATATCATCCGAAAGTTGGCTGTTGCGCAGCAGCACAAAGGCTTCTTTTTCGGCTGATTGATAAAGTTTTATACTCGGATTCGCACCCAAAATGCGGCGTGCGTCCTCGGTTACGACGGTCGTAAAACCCAAGTTGGCGGCCATGCTCGCGATGCGGTCGTTGTAAATAAGTTCGGTGTTGCGGAAGGTCGTGGGCGTATAGTTAAAAAGGCGTTTGAGTATTTTTTTGTGCAAAAGCACTTGTCTTTCAAATTCGGTATCCGAATACAAACCCGCCAACGAATGGTAATAGGTTTCTCCGAAAAGTTCAACACAACCCGTTGCCACCAATTGCTTAAACGAATGCAAAACCGCAGGCGCGTATTTTTCCATTTGCTCCAAACAAATACCTGAAATAGAAAAACTTACTTTAAATTTTCCTTCAAATTGCTTGATAAGTTTCAGCAATAAAGCATTGGCAGGCAAATAACTTTTTTCGGCTACGCGCTGCAAATAATGATAATTTTGGTCGGCAGCTTCGTAGTGATGATTGTGGCCAATATTCATAAACGAATAATCGCGCAAACGGAAAGGTTGATGTACTTGAAAGTAAAGACAAACGGAAGCCATAGCAAAAATATTAAGCCCTATAAAAACATTTGACCCGACGCACACCTCCGCAAAGCAGTACGCATCAGGTCAAATATAAAGATTTTTGCACAAAATCGCAGCTAAATATTACGGAATATTTCTTTTGTTCAAAGTAAATATTGTTGTTGGTATTTATTGGAGATTGTACCCAAACTGGCGTAGTTTGTTTTCGCGGTCGCGCCAATCAGGTTCTACTTTTACGTGCGTTTCCAAAAACACTTTTTTAAGGAAAAACGCTTCCATTCCTTCTCTGGAAGTAATACCTAACTTCTTGATAGACTCGCCTTTATGCCCCAATAGAATGGCGCGTTGCGTGGCGCGTTCCACATAGATTTCGGCGCGAATTACTATCATATCGTCACGTTCTTTAAATTCCGTTACGACTACCTCGCAGCTATAAGGCACTTCTTTTTTGTACTGAACCAATATTTTTTCGCGAATAATTTCCGCCGCAAAAAAACGCTCGGATTTGTCCGTGAGTTGGTCTTTAGGGAAATACGGCGGGTGAAGCGGCAAATTGTTCATAATCATTTCCAACAATTTGTCCGTATTCGTGCCGTGCAGTGCCGAAATCGGGAGAATATGGTCGGCAGGAATTTTTTCGCGCCAATACGCCATTTTTTCTTCCACCTGTTCGGGCGTGGCTTGGTCTATTTTATTCACCAACAAAATAACGGGTACTTGTATGCGCGGAAGTTTGCGGATTACGTCGTCTTCGTCGTATTTCTCAAAAATATCCGTAACGAAAAGCACCACGTCGGCATCTTCCAGCGAGGTATTTACGAAACTCATCATGGATTTGTGAAGCTCGTATTTTGGCTGAATAACACCAGGGGTGTCGGAGTAAACTATCTGAAAATCATCGCCGTTGATGATGCCAAAAATTCTGTGTCGGGTGGTTTGGGCTTTGGACGTAATGATGGAAAGACGCTCCCCAATGAGCGAGTTCATCAGCGTAGATTTGCCTACGTTGGGTTTGCCGATAATGCTGACAAAGCCTGCTTTGTGTGGCGTGCTTGAAGTTGCCGAATCTGTCATATTTTTTGTACGAATCAAAGATGCGCCTGCGTGTCAGGCACATTTGCAGCGCAAATTTACGAAGCCTTCGGCAATTATCCCATTATCGCGCCTTCGCAAAAGCTGTATTAAATTTTTTTTAGAAAAAAGTAACAACAATAATTGTATGTACAATTAAATTGTTTTACCTTTGCTCAAACTTCAGGAGGAATTTGTTATGGAACGTCGCCGTTTTATTCGCAATACAATTTTATCTGCAATTTCTATGCAAACATTAGGTGATTTGAGTCGCTGGGCGGATGAGCTTACGGCTTCTGATTTGATGCCCGCGATGTTCGTGGGACACGGTAGCCCCATGAACGCTATCGAGAATAACGAGTTTACGAAAACTTGGCAAAAAATGGGCAAACAATTGCCGCACCCCAAAGCGATTTTGTGTATTTCGGCCCACTGGGAGACGAAAGGCACGTTCGTGACGGCGATGGCCAAACCCAAAACCATTCATGATTTTGGCGGTTTCCCGAAAGCCTTGTTCGATGCGCAATATCCTGCGGCTGGTTCGCCAGATTTGGCGGCACAAACCGTCGCGGCTGTGCATAGCACAAAGGTTACGCCTACGCAAGAATGGGGACTCGACCACGGCGCATGGAGTGTATTGTTACCGATGTTCCCGAAAGCGGATATTCCTGTAATTCAGTTGAGTATAGATTACTCTAAACCACCAGCTTACCATTACGAATTGGCGCAAGAGTTGGCCAAATTGCGTAAAAAAGGTGTGATGATTGTGGGTAGCGGTAACATTGTGCACAACTTGGGAATGTTGCAATGGGGCAACCCGACGGGCGGCTATGATTGGGCTGTTTCTTTCAACGAAAAAATAAAAAAAGCGGTTAGCTCAGGCAATCACGACGACGTAGTGAATTACCAAAAATATGGCCGCGAAGCACAACTTTCCGTTCCGAGCAACGAACACTTTATGCCGTTGGTGTACGCGCTTGGCGTGCAACAGAAAAATGAGAAAATTTCGTTTTTTAATGATACCCCAAATTTCGGTTCACTGACCATGACGTCTGTGCTGATTGGTGGCTAAAAATTACAAATAATTCGTTTGGTTATACACTGATCATCAGTAAAAAGCCCTTGTCCGTTTGTTGGCAAGGGCTTTTCTTTTGGGGTAATTTATTGATTGTATAACTCGTAATATTCGTCGGCCATGCGGGCAGAATCGAAATACGGCATTACGTCGCGCATACTGTTTTTCACAATTTCGAACCATTGGTCGGGCTTGTCGTAGTAGAGCGGCAAAATATCGTTTTCGAGCATATCCATTAGGTTTTGATTGTCGAAATTGTCTTGCTGGTCAATGGGTTGGCGCGTGTCGGCAATCGGCAACACGAATGCATTTTCGCCATGACGCGCAAATTCAGGAATCCAACCGTCGCTAATGGTCAGGTTTACAGCACCGTTCATGGCCGCCGACATACCACTTGTGCCAGAGGCTTCACGCGGACGGCGTGGCGTGTTGAGCCACACATCAGCTCCTTTTTTGAGCAAAGACGAAAGCCCTAATTCGTAACCCGTCAGCACGGCACAGTTGGGCAAATGTTTGCTGCTTTGTACCAGATGATTGAACAAACTAATGGCGTTGTAGTCGCTCGGATACGGTTTGCCTGCCCACACGATTTGAACTTTCTTGTCGGTTTGGGAAATGAGTTTGTTGAAACGTGTAATGTCGCGTTTGATAAGGTCGGCGCGTTTGTATTCGGCAAAGCGTCTTGCCCACACGATAATAATTGCGTCTTTGTCAAACATCTTGCCCGTTTGGTCGGCGATGAGCTGAATTAGGCGTTTTTTGAGGTGCTTTTTGCGGTGCTTGAGGCGGTCGTCGTCGCCATCGGCTAAGGCTTCGTTCATGGCTTTATCTGACCAGTAAGTACTGTTTTGAGAATTGGTAATGGCTTTAATCTCACAAACGCCTACATAATTTTTCCACATTTCGCGCGAAACGCGTCCGTGCAACTGCGAAACGCCGTTGGCCACTTTCGCAAAACGCAAAGCCACTAAACTGTGGTTGAACATTTGGCCATTTTCGCCCGTAATGGCGCGCGCCTCGTCGAGAGAAAGCGAACCAAAAAAGCCCATTTTATCCAACAAAAAGATGTCGTGCTCTTCGTTGCCTGCTTTTTCGGGCGTGTGTGTGGTGAATACTAATTTTTGGCGAATTGCGTCGCTGCTTTGCCCTAATTGGTTGTACAAATGAAAAATAAGTGGCAATGCGTGCGCTTCGTTCATGTGATAAATTTCCGCGCCGCCCAACGCCTCAATTACTTTTGCCCCGCCGATGCCCAACACGATATTTTGGGCAATGCGTGCCGCTGTGTCTGCGTCGTAGAGTTTGTAGGTGATGGTTTGTGCCAAATAATCATTTTCGGGAATGTCGGTCGTGAGGAAAAACAAAGGCGCAGTCCCAAAAACATGCGGCGGCAAATACAAGGCTTTGACGTACACTTGATGTTTGTTGATATAGACAGGTACCATAATGCCACTGTCTTCCAAGAAGCTATAAATTTTTTCTTGAAACAAAACCCCCATAGAGTTGTCGGCGTTGCGCACTTGGTCGTAGTAGCCAAATTTCCACAAAATGCCGATACCAATTACGTTTTGTTTGAGGTCGTAGGCACTGTGCATGTGCGAGCCAGCCAAAAAGCCTAAGCCACCCGAATACGTTTTGAGGGCTTGGTCAATGGCATATTCCATCGAAAAATAAGCAACACGTTTGCTGTATTTCGGATTGATGGGGTAGGGGTGTAGTTTGTTTGCATCCATGATGTAGAATTGATGTTAAGCAGTGAAGAATTGCCCAAACTTAAAAAAAATATTAGACCAAAAACAATACTATTTCTTTTCTATGCAAACGTTGCCGCTAAATGTGCTCGCAGAAACCTAATGCAGTGTTATATTGAATCGCTGTGCGGGTGTTTTCTTTCCCAAATCATTTATTGTTTTACTTTTGTGTTTTTCAACCAAACTTCAATCTACCATGAAAAAATACGCATATCTTTTCGGTCTGTTGATGTGTTGGGGTGTACAAACAGCCCAAGCGCAGCTTTACGATTGTCCAGAAGAAATTTTTCCACGCCAAGACAAAGCCACCAAACTTTGGGGTTATAAAAATTTTATGGGCGAATGGCGCGTACCTGCCACTTTCGTAAAAGCGTATAGTTTTGAGGGAAAAAACGCCATTGTTATTCAGGGCAAACAATACGGAATTCTGAATTGCGAAGGCCGCCTTGTAGCCACTGGCTACGATGAATTTGCTTCATTTATTTTTGGAAAAGGTTGGGGCAAAATCGGGGGTAAATGGGCTTTGGTGGACGACAAAGGCCGCCAACTCATCGCGCCGACGTATTCGCAAATCAAAGAAATTTCGCCGCGAACAGGTTCGCTCACGTGGGTAGAAAAACAAGAAAAATGGGGTTTGATTTCTAAAGAAAATGGCCGTTTTATTATTCCACTCGAATACGATTCGTATTTGAACCTCTCGGATAGTGCCGCCATCGTGCGCCAAGCCAACACGTTTCGGGTGATGGAATATGCACGCGGTACGGTGGTGCAAGATAACATTTCGGCGGTGCTGCCGCTGGGCGGCAATCCAGCTTTGTATGCTTTTCGTCGCAACGGCAAATGGGGCGTGATTAATAGTTTTGCCAGTTTGGTAATGCCCATAGATGCCGATACGGTTTGGCGTTCGGGCAACCATTTGTACATCAAGCAAAACAATAAAACAGGCGTGCGTACTTTGCGAGGTCGCGACGTGATTTTGTGTGAATACGACGAAATTACGCCATTTTCGGAAGGTTTCGTGCGCGTGCGAAAAGGCAATTTGTGTGGTTTGGTATCTCAAAAAGGCGAAATAGCCGTACCCGTACAGTATGATGCCGCCGAAGCCGTACATAATCAACAAACCATTCTCCGAAAAAACAATACTTACGGTGTGTGGAATGTGCGCACCAATCAGTTTGTCATTCCGCTGAGTCAGCAACTTATACAGCGCAACGACAAATACGAATTTTATGCGGTAACGACCGAAAACAAAGCCTTTTTCACGGGGCTGGACGGCAAAAAATTGAATCAAGAAGCCTTTGACAGCATTTATGTAAACGACGACATTACGCGAATGCGCGTGCGCGATAAAGGCCGCTTTAAGTTCTATAATGCCCAACTTTTGCGCTATGCGTCCGAACTGAATTTTGAACAGGCACAGCCATTTGTGGGCGATTTTGCTTGCGTAAAAAACAACGGATTTTGGGGCGTAATCAATGCGCAAGGCGTGCAAACTTTGCCGTATAGTTACGAGGAAGCTCCCGTTTATTTGTCGGTGGCGGGTGTGAATAAACAATTGCTCAAGATAAAAGAAAAAGGCAGTTATGGCGTAGCTGAAGCAACTGGAAAACTTTTATTGAATGTTCAATATCAGGAAGTTGTGCCGTCGGAGCAAAAACTTTTCAAAGTAAAACAATCGGACAAATGGGGTTTGGTGCGCCTGAATGCAGAGCCAGTAGTTGAGCCGACGTATTCGCAAATGAGCAATGGCCAAGACAGCCCAGCGGGTACGCCTGAGTTTCCTGCTATCGTCAAGAAAGGCAAAAAAGTAGGCTTGCTCAATGCCAAAGGCGAACAAGTTTTTGAGGCCGAAGCCGAAACCTTACAGTTTTTGGGCGATGGCGTGTACGGCTATGTGTCCAAGCAAAAATGGAACTTGGTAAACGTACAGGGTAAACCCGTAGAAGTATCTGGAATTGAAGAAATTAGACCGTTTTCAGAGCATTTGGCCGCCGCCAAAAGCGCAGGAAGATGGGGTTTTGTAACGGCCAACGGCCAATGGCAAATGCAACCACAATACGAAACCGTGACGGATTTTAACGGCAAGTCGGCTTACGTACAAACCAATGGCAAATGGGGCGCAGTGAACCGCAACGGTAAATTTTTGTTGCCTGCCGAATACGACGGTTATGAAGTGTTAAGCAACGGCACACGCCATTTGATTAAGAAATAAAAGCCAAAAATAAACCGCAGCTTCTTTGGGGAGGCTGCGGTTTTAAACTCAGATGAACTTGGATGCAGGTTTGAGAAATTAACCCATTTGGTAAAAACATTTGTCCAAAACCAGTTGGTAATGGCCGCTATACTGTTCATAGCACCAATGTTTTAAGTCCTCGATGTCTTGAGGAAGTAAACGGGCGATTGCTTTACGCAATTCTTTTTCAAATAAGTGGCGGTCAAAACTTACCTTTTGTAAGATTAATTTAACGTAATTTAGCATGGCTACACAATGTTTAAAAAATGAGCAGACAGATTTTGTGATTGAAAATTATACAATAAAAACGGAATTTGCAAGTACCTTATTATATATTTTTTAATTTTACCCCTATATACTTAAAAAATATTCACGAAATATATAGTTATTATTCTTTTTGATAGTATTAAAATTGTGTATAAATGATTGATAATCAAAAGTTTAAGTTATTGTTTGTGTGCTTTTTGTGGCTTTGTTCTTGGCCGCTATGTGCGCAAGAAATTTCTGTCCAACTTGGTAACAAAAACATTGCACTTAACGAAACATTTACCATTACGTTAAGCATAAGTAACGACGAGATTAAAAACCATAGTACATTTCCTGATATTCAGGGTTTTACTAAGGTGGGTGTTTCGTCTAACACTTCCACCACGATTATAAATGGCGATATGTCGTCCACGCATAGCGTAACACAGTCTTACATTCCGCAAAAAGAGGGGCGATTTAGGCTCAAATCCTTTACCATGCAAGTAAACGGGCAAACCTTACGTTCGCAAGGAGATGTAATTGTTGTCAGTGCGCCGCGCGAACAGCAACAAACGGACCCGTTTGCTTACGACCCTTTCGAGGATATTTTTCCGCGCCTGCCACAGGCTGCTGCCAACCAAAAAGACGACGCATTCTTTTCTATTTCTGCCAACAAAAAAGAAGTATTTGTGGGAGAAGGCCTTAATGTCGTGATTTCGTTTATTGTGGGGGAAAATAACAGCACTGATTTGCAATTCTATAAACTAGGTGAGCAGTTGGCCGAAATTGTCAAGAAAATTAAACCCAAAGATTGTTGGGAAGAAAATTTTGGCATAGAAACCATCGAAGGTGTCCCCGTGAACATTAACGGCAAACGCTATACCGAGTACCGAATGTATCAGGCTACTTATTTTCCGCTTAATACAGAGCCTATTCGATTTCCGTCGGCGGCTTTAAAGATGGTCAAATACAACCTTGTTGCGGGAGGTGGGCTTTTTGGGCAAGCGCAAGAGGAGTTTAAATCCTTTGTAAGCCAGCCAGTTGTCGTAAAAGTGAAAGAGTTGCCGCCGCACCCGTTGCGCAATAGCGTGCCTGTGGGCAATTATCGCCTCGACGAAACGTTGGGCAAAACGGCAGTACAAACAGGTCAAAGTATTACTTACGAATTTAAAGTACGTGGCGAAGGAAATCTCTCCTCGCTTAATGCCCCCGAAATGTTTACGACAGCCGCTATGGATATTTATCCGCCCAATGTGCGTCAAGAAATTTCGAGAAATTTTGGACGTGTAACAGGGGTTAAGGCGTTCTCTTACAGTATTTTACCAAAAGAAGCAGGTATATTCAAACTCTCCGACGTGTTCGGGTTGGTGTTTTTCAATCCCACTACGGCGCGTTATGATACGCTTCGCCCCAATGCCTCTTTTACGGTAACGGGTGCGAGCAAACACGACATGGACGTACAGCAAATAGAAGCGGATGGATTTTATAACCGAATACTCGAAGTAAGCAATAAATTACGCAGTACCGACCGCGAAGAGCAGCTCAAAGTCTGGGCTAATGTCGTGTTATTGGCCATGCTTTCTATTACCATTTTTTTCATTTTTAAGAAAAAACGCCAAGCATAATGATAATTGGATTTGATGCAAAAAGAGTATATAACAATTTTACGGGATTGGGGAATTATTGCCGCACTTTGCTGCACAATTTGGCCGAATTTTACCCTGGAAATGATTATTATTTATATACGCCGCGCACACGCCACACTGCCGAAACAGCCGAGTTTTTGACTAACCGTAATTTTAAAAATAAATTACCCAAAACAAAACTTAAATCACTGTGGCGCAGCTTTTTGATTAACCAAGATTTAAAAAAAGATAAAACCTCTATTTATCACGGCTTAAGCCACGAAATCCCGTTTAGGATTCAGAAAACGGGCATTAAAACAGTGGTTACAATTCACGACCTTATTTTTAAACATTATCCAGATACTTACGGCTTTATTGACCGCAGTATTTATGATATAAAGTTCAGATATGCTTGTGAAAATGCCGATAAAGTGGTGGCTATCAGCGAAAGTACAAAGCGCGATATTGTGCAGTTTTATGATATTGCACCCGAAAAAATAGAGGTTATTTATCAGTCGTTCAATCCATTATTTTTAAATAATTTATCCGAAATAGAAATAAAAGTGGTATTGCAGCAATACAAAATTCCGACGGATTATTTGCTGTACGTGGGTTCGGTGATTGAGCGCAAAAATTTGCTTACCATTTTGAAAAGTTATTTGCTTTTGCCGCCAGATTTGCAAATTCCGTTGGTCGTGGTGGGAAGGGGAGGAGCTTACAAAAAGCAGATGCAAGAATACGTGCAAAAAATCGGCATTGCTTCGCGTGTGATTTGGCTCGATAACTTGGATAATAATTATCATTTGCACGCGCTGTATTGCGGTGCGCAAGCCTTTATTTATCCGTCTGTTTTTGAGGGTTTTGGCTTGCCTGTCGTGGAGGCGTTATTGTCGCAAACGCCCGTGATAACATCCAATGTTTCGTCGTTGCCCGAAGCGGCGGGCAAACATTCGCTGTGCATAGAGCCGACCAATTTTGAACAAATGTCAGCAGCCATTAAGACGGTGCTGACCAATACGCCTATGCGTGAAAAAATGATTTTGGAAGGCCGAAAATACGCACTTGATAATTTTTCGGCGCAACACACCGCCCAACAGTTGATGGATTTGTATAAAACATTGAAATAAAATGTAGTAGATACGCACAGCTTGTGCGTATCTACTACATTGTTTTAGAAACAAAGCATTTTTACGGCAGTGGCGGCAGCTTCGTCGCCTTTGTTGCCGTGCTTTCCGCCTGCGCGGTCGAGGGCTTGTTGCTGATTGTCAGGCGTAAGCACTCCAAAAATAACAGGTTTGTTGTATTTGAGCGACACGTTCGTAACGCCATGCGCTACGGCAGAGCAAATAAAATCGAAGTGGCGCGTTTCGCCCTGAATCACGCAGCCCAAACAAATAACGGCGTGAATGCCATTCTGCTCGGCGAGCCATTGCGCTCCCAACGAAAGTTCAAAACTACCTGGAACATTTTTTCTAATAATCTGATTGTCAGGTACTCCGTACTTGCGTAAAGTTTCTACCGCGCCATTGTAAAGGGCTTCGGTTACTTCGCTGTTCCATTCGGCTACCACGATGCCAAACACGTAGTCTTTTACGGCTTCCGTGATATTTTTTTCTGAATATTGGCTAAGATTTTTGAGGTTACTGGCCATGTTCTTTTTTAGTTCTTGTGATGGGATTTTGTGGCGGCAAAGCTACCAAAAAACAAAAAGGATTAGCAACGAAGCTAATCCTTTTTTGAATATAAACTTTTGTATAAAGTCCGAATTATTGAGCCATTTGCTCAGCGCGAGCCTGATATTTTTTGGCTTCTGCTGCTTCTGCTGCATCAAAATACTTTGTTGTTACGGTGGCGTAAGTTTGCGCCGCGCCTGCAAAGTTGTTTTGTTTTTCTTGTGCCAAACCTAATTTAAGCAAATAGTTTGGTGTAAGATATTTGTTTGGAGCAAGGTCAGCCGCTTTTTTGTAGTTGGCTTCAGCTTCCGAGAAGCTACCTTTTTCCATATAAATATCACCCGTGATGCAGTAGGCGCGTGCTTGCAACAAATCATCTTTGCTGCTAAACTTGCCGATAGCTTCCAAAGCCTCATCTAATTTGCCTTGTTTTAGTTGAGCTACTGCGATATAAAATTCTGCCAAATTAGCGGCATCAGTTCCTGAATATTCGTCGGCGATGGCTTCTAAGCCTTGGCCAGTTCCGCCACCTTGCAATGCTTTTTTCAATGAATCAGCTTCAAAAGCATAAACGGCTTGGAACATTTCTTTTTGTGCTTCTTCGTTTTGGGTTTTCTTATAATTATAAAAGAAGAATAACCCCGCTACAACTACCAGCACCCCAGCAGCAATACCGCCTACCAAATTTCTATTTTTCTCCAAAAATTCCTCTGTTTTCTCGAAACGCTCCGAAAGCACTTCGGGATTTTCCATAAAAGTTGGTTCAGTTGGGAATATGTCGTTCTCGGTTGATGCTTGCTTGTTTACCTCTTCGTTAGGTGTTTTTTCCAGTTTCATGAGCGAATTTTATTTTAAAGACCGCAAAACTAAAGGATTAGCACCAAAAAAACAATCCTTTAGGGCGGGCTTTTCTGTTCATTTTTTTATACAAATAATAATTGCATGAATGTTATTGTTTCTTTTTTGATTGTATATGTTTGATTACTAGTATTTTGAGTGTTTTATGCAAACGTTAGCCTGCTCGAAAATTATTTTGAGTGTAGGTGAAATTATATTCTTTCGCGTAAGAATTGTTTTGGTATAATACAAACGATTTCATGTTGCTTGTAAATGCTTCGTTATCAAATGAATAAATGCTTTTTGTGTATAATAATTCTTTTCTGTAAAAATATTTTATCTTTTTTGGGTAACAGTTACGTGAAGTTCAGATAAAATAAATACTTTTGCGGCTCAAACTCACAAGTTGCGTTATGTCCTCTGTCAAAATCTTTTCGGGAACAGCTTCCCACTACTTATCAGAGAAAATCGCCCAATTTTATGGCCAACCATTGGGTGCTCTGACTGTTCAAAAGTTCAACGACGGAGAAATCTCTCCTAACTTTAACGAATCGGTGCGCGGTGAAGATGTTTTCATCATTCAGTCCACCTTTCCACCCGCCGACAACCTCATGGAGCTGCTTTTGCTTATAGATGCAGCCCGTAGAGCTTCCGCCAAGTATGTTACGGTAGTGTTGCCTTATTTTGGGTACGCTCGCCAAGACCGCAAAGACAAACCTCGTGTAGCCATTGCTGCCAAATTAGTAGCCAATTTGCTTTCGGCTGCTGGTGCTGACCGCCTGATGACTTGCGATTTGCATGCGGGTCAGATTCAGGGTTTCTTTGATTTCCCTGTGGATCATCTGGACGGTTCGGCAGTTTTTTTCCCTTACGTTAACTCGCTGAAACTAGATAATTTTATCTTTGCAGCCCCAGACGTAGGAGGTGTGGCTCGTGCTCGTAACTTTGCCAAGCATTTTGCTGTGGAAATGGTTGTGTGCGACAAACATCGCAAACGCGCCAACGAAATCGCTTCGATGCAAGTAATCGGTGATGTAGAAGGTGCAGACGTAATTTTGGTAGATGATATGGTAGATACGGCTGGTACGCTTTGCAAAGCCGCCGAAATTCTCAGAGACAAGGGTGCTAAATCCGTAAGAGCCATTTGTACACATGCGCTTTTGTCGGGTAAGGCTTACGAAAATATCGAAAATTCAGCCCTTGAGTCTTTGGCCGTAACAGATACGATTCCGCTTCGCCGCGAGTCGAGCAAAATAAAAGTGCTGACAGTGGGCGAACTTTTCGCAGAAGCGATCAAACGCGTACACGGACACGAATCTATTAGCTCGTTGTTCCTGTAACATTCCAAAAGTGAAAGTTGTGAAACTTTATTTATATATTTTCAATCTTATTTTAACAAAATTCTAATGAAATCAGTAGAGATTATAGGGTTTAAAAGAGCAAATCTCGGCAAAACAGAAGCCAAAGCTTTACGCCTTGAAAGCAATGTTCCATGCGTATTGTACGGCGGTAACGAACAAGTACACTTCTATGTGCCTGCTATCTTGTTCCGTGACTTGGTTTACACGCCAAACGCTTACACTGTAAGTCTTAACGTAGAAGGCAAATTGTTTGATGCAATCCTTCAAGACATTCAGTTCCATCCAGTTAACGACATGATTCTTCACGCTGACTTCTTGGTTCTTGACCCAGCGAAAGAAGTAAAAATGAACGTGCCTGTAAGAGTAGAAGGAACTTCAGTAGGTGTACAAAAAGGTGGTAAACTTTCTGTAAAACTTCGTAAATTGACTGTAAAAGCTTTGCCAGCAGCTCTTCCAGATTTCGTAACAGTAGATGTTTCGGCTTTGGATTTGGGTAAAACGATCAAAGTTGGTCAAGTGAAAGCGGAAGGCTTCGCAATTTTGAACGCTCCAAACATTCCTGTGGTGAGCATCGAAATTCCTCGTGCCCTCAAAAACGCAGCAAGACAATAATTTTCACATTTGTAAATATTTGTCAAAAAAAGCAGCTTCTTCGGAGGCTGCTTTTTTATTTTGGAGTGATTGGGGAAAGTAAAGAATAGGTTGATTTTGCTATAAAGATTTCAATCCTTACGGATTTATTGGGCTTCATCCCAAAGCCTTTAGGCTTGGTAATCTTTGTAGTAATAAGTATTTGGGGACGAAAAAACGCCGTAGGCGTGACATCTTCAATTACCTGAATTGGGATTGTTTTACACCATTAATTACAAATGATTTCTACTGTTTTATAAATTCTCTCCTTGGACAAAACCTTCGTGTACGCCAAAAAAACGCGCTTTTTCGCCCAAATGTGCCAGCAATGCGCGGCTTCGTTCGGGGCGTGCGTCGGTGATGAAAATTTGACCAAAAAACGAATCAGCCACCATTTGCAGCAGTTGCCCGATGCGCAACTCGTCGAGCTTGTCAAAAATATCGTCCAACAACAAAATTGGTTTGTGGCCTGTGGCCGCTTCGATGGCCTCAAACTGCGCGAGTTTGAGCGCAATCAAATACGATTTTTGTTGGCCTTGTGAGCCGTATTTTTTCAACGAAAAATCATTTATCTGAAAAACGTAATCGTCGCGATGTATGCCGTGCGTGCTGCGTTGCAACTGCGCATCTTTGCCCAGTGCCGCCCAAAAATCGGTGGTTGGGTTTTCGGCTTGCCATTGCGACTCGTAGCTAAGGCGCACAATTTCACGGCTTTGCGTGAGACGTGCGTAATGTTTTTGGAAAAGTGGTTCGAATTTTTGTAAAAAATCTTGTCGTTTGTGATAAATTTTTTCCGCCAGCTCCAGCAGCGGTGCGGAATAGGCTTCGAGCAAATCGCGGTCAAAATAATGACGTTCGGCAAACTGCTTGAGCAAACTATTTCTTTGCAACAAATAATGATTGTAAGCCAGCAGGTTATGCAAATAATGGTTGTCGGTTTGGGCAATGATGCCATCAAAAAATTTGCGACGTTCCTCGCTGCCTTCGCGGATTACTTGCGTGTCGTCGGGGGCGATAAGCACCACAGGAAAGCGGCCAATATGTTCCGTAATTCTCTCGTAAGGAATTGTGTTACAGGAAAGTATTTTTTTTTCGACAAGGCTATACGCACACCGAACGGCGTGTTTTTGGGCAGTATCCACAAAGTCGCCGTGAATCATAAAAAAATCGTGACCTTGCCTGATGTTGGGCAAGTCGGTTTTATGAAAGGCACTTTTGGTCAGTGAAAGATAATAAATGGCATCTAAGAGGTTGGTTTTGCCGCTTCCGTTTTCGCCTGTCAAGCAGTTGATGTGTGGCGAAAACGAAAGCCGACATTCCTCATAATTTTTGAAATACAATAACTCCAGCGACTCCAGATACATTGATTGTCAGAGGCTTGTTGGTTATTCTTCTGTTTCGTCTTCTTCCTCGTAAGTGAGTTTGGAAGCGTTTTCCGATGGTTTTTTCACCATTTCCAATAGTTTTTCGATGCGTGCAGCTTCTTCGGCAGTGTCGTCCACATAAAAACGCAATTCGGGCACAATACGCACTTGGTTACGGATGCGTTTGGCCAATTCTTGGCGAATAATCTTGTTTTTTTCGTTGATTTCGGCCAGCAATAATTGCGGATTTTTGGCCAGCAAAAAGCTCAAATATACATATACAACACTCAAATCTGGGCTTACGCGCACTTTCGTAACGGTAATGAACGCACCCCCGAAATGATGTTTGGCATCGCGTTGGAAAATCTCGCCCAAATCGCGTTGGAGCAGACGGGCGTATTTTTGTTGTCTTTGGGTTTCCATTGTCTTCTTCTTGAATTGGCCGCAAATTTAGCGGATAATTCCCAATAATGTGGGCTTATGGGTTAAAATTCGTATGCTTGCGGCTATTGGTTTGATAAATAAAACTTTGCACCTTTGCAGGGTGTTGCCTGTACAAAAGTTGCAACTCATGTTTTCCTTTTTTTCTGTAAAACAAATATGACAGAAGCAAAATTCAATTATTATAACGCAGAGAAAGATATTACGCTCAAAGAATATGGCCGTAATATTCAGAATTTGGTAGATAGCATCGTAGAAACGCCCGACCGCGACAAACGCAACCGATTGGCTCGCACGGCTATCGAACTCATGCGCCAACTCAACCCCAGTGTTCAAGAAAATACGCAAGATTATACCCAAAAACTTTGGGACGATTTGTTCATAATTTCGGGTTTCCGTCTGGACGTAGATTGTCCGTACCCTAAGCCCGAAACAGATGTTTTGTTCAAACGCCCCGAACGCATGAGTTATCCGTCTGGACGTATTCGTTACAAACATTATGGTCGCACGGTAGAATCTATGATTCAGAAAGCCAAGCAGTTAGAGACAGAAGAAGAGCGTAAAGCCGCAGCCGTGGCAGTAGGTAAGCTCATGAAAATGTTCTACAAAACTTGGAATAAAGAAAGCATTGAAGATGCCGTGATTTTGGAACAATTGGAGCACATGTCCGAAGGCGTGCTGACGCTTACGCTCGAACAAGTGCAACGCGAAAGATTGTTCGATATGGACAAGCCAAAATATGTTTCGGGTGGCAGTTACTCTAACCGCAACCACCAACAACGCAAACATCAGGCTGGCCACAACGGACGCAAAAACAACAACAATAACAACGACCACCGCAACAAACGTAAATAGTTGCGCATAAGATTGCTACACAGCAATTCCACTGAAACAAATATATTCTACATCAAACTATCAATTTTTTGGTCTAAATGGCTTCTTTTGAAATTATTGGCGGCACACGCCTACAAGGCGAAATCGTGCCACAAGGTGCTAAGAATGAGGCACTACAAATTATTTGTGCGGTCTTACTTACGCCTGAGCCTGTTACGATACACAACATCCCCGACATTCGGGACGTAAATAAACTCATTGAGTTGATAGGGCATTTGGGCGCGAAAGTCGAGAAACTTTCCGCTGATTCGTACCGCTTCGAGGCCAAAGACGTGGATTTGGCATATATGGAAAGTCCAGAATTTGCCAAAGAAGCAACCGCTTTACGTGGCTCAATTATGATTTTGGGGCCATTGTTGGCGCGTTTTGGTCAGGCACGTATTCCCAAACCAGGAGGCGACAAAATCGGTCGTCGTCGTTTGGACACGCACTTTTTGGGCTTGGAAAAATTGGGCGCAAAATTCAACTACAATTCTAAAGATGGCTTCTTTTATATAGATGGCAGCCATTTGCAAGGAACGTATATGTTGTTGGATGAGGCCAGCGTAACGGGTACGGCTAATATCCTGATGGCTGCTGTGTTGGCCAAAGGCACGACTACCATTTACAATGCGGCTTGCGAACCGTACATTCAGCAACTTTGCAAAATGCTCAATTCGATGGGCGCGAAAATTTCGGGTATTGGCTCGAACTTGCTCACCATCGAAGGGGTAGAAGCTTTGGGCGGAACGGAACACAGAATGTTGCCCGACATGATTGAAATCGGTAGTTTCATTGGCTTGGCTGCTATGACAGGCTCTGAAATTACGATTAAAAATGCGGCTGTAAAAGAATTGGGCATTATTCCCGAAATCTTTGGACGCATGGGTATCAAAATCGAAATCAAAGGCGACGATATTTTTATTCCACAACAATACAAATATGAGTTAGAAACGTTTATCGACGGTTCTACGCTGACCATCGCCGACGCGCCTTGGCCGGGTTTTACGCCCGACTTGCTCAGTATCGTGTTGGTAACGGCCACGCAAGCCAAAGGAACGGTTCTTATTCACCAAAAAATGTTTGAAAGCCGTTTGTTTTTCGTGGATAAACTCATTGACATGGGCGCACAAATTATCCTTTGCGACCCGCATCGCGCTACGGTGATTGGTCTTGATCGTCGCGTGCCTTTGCGTGGTATCCGCATGACTTCGCCCGATATTCGCGCGGGGGTGGCTTTGCTCATCGCGGCACTTTCGGCAGAAGGCACGAGTATCATCGACAATGTAGAGCAAATCGACAGAGGTTACCAATACATTGACCAACGACTTAACGCACTTGGTGCAAAAATCCGTCGCCTGTAATATTCTGATTTTCTTGTGTTTAGATAAAATAAAAACGACTACCGAAACAAATCGCGTAGTCGTTTTTATTATTGTGATAAAAGAAAAATATTAAATTGATTGTCTGCCTTGTTGCGTTTCAACGTCGCGGCGCATGAGGTAAATTAGTACGCCAAATTGTGGCAAAAACAATAAAATAAAATACCACAAATTCTTCCTGCGAAGATTACGAGAGCTAACATCGTATATCGCTAATCCGAGCGTTAGAACTTGTAAAAACATAGCCAGTATATATAGCGCATTTGTTCCTGCTACATGATTGATGCGAAGCAATGTTGCGGCCATACTGAGGACAATATTTAGTCCAATGAGTGTAACAAAACTACGTTTGGTCAGAAATAAAGTTAAATTTTTCATAAGAATAGGGGAGGGGAGGAATAAATGTAATTATATTGAATAAATGTAAATAGGATTTGGTATAAATAAAAAATAAGGCTTTATCGGTACAAGTTCACGGGTACAAAATCAAGGTTTTGGTGTGTGTGAAATATCATGCCGTTGTCGGGTACATTAAAGTTAAATTCATGTGTAAATGGCTGCCCGCCGCGCCGACTTTGTGCTGAAAATGTTACTTTTTGTGGGCCTTTGGGCAGCGTAACCCGCGCGTAATAAATGCTATGCGGTACAGTTTGCCAGTTGCGCGTGTCGGCTTTTTCGGTAAGGGCATTAAACGCGCCAATGGCTGCGCCTACACCGTCGTTTTTCTTTCTTAACTGATATTCCGAAAGTTTTTTCAAGCCCATGCGCAGCAGCGATTTGCCCATCTCAAAAAGCATTCGGTCTTGTAGGCAACGCAACGAAACAGCATTTACATCTTCCAATAATTGCAAGTTAAACGTTTGATTATTAGCTGATAAACTCGCTTGCCCGAACACCAATGGGCGTTCTACATATTTCGGAAAAGCGACGCGTATAAACTCCATCGCCGCCAAGCCATTGCTTTTGTCTTTGTCTTGTTCTTCCAAAAAAAACGGAAAACTAAAGCCCATCTGTTCGTTTGCAAAAAATACTTGCCCGCCTTGCCCGCGCACGATATTAAAATTGATACTCCATTCACTTTTGATAGGCCCCAAACCATTGTGCCACAAGAAAATAACATCGCCAGTTCCTTTGGGTAATGGTTTGTATTTGATACCAAATTGCTTTTCGTATCGTTGGGCATCTTGTTTGAAACCCGTTTGGTAAGCTGTACGAATCAGGTCTTGTTTGAGTTGGTCGGGAGCAGCCATACCAAAAAGTTTGGCGTAGTCGTCCGAATAAATTTCGTAAGCATTCCGATAGGCAATAAAAGCATTGTTATAGTCGTAATTGGCATCATAAATCAAGCCCATGAGCAAATGAATAAAGGCATCACGCTTAAATTTTTTGTCGGATTTATATTTATCCGAAAGTTGATTTATTTTGATATTCAGGCGTTTACATTCTACTAAAGCCGCTTCTTTGTCGCCCAATTTCAAATAATTTAGGGCTTTGTAGTACAAATTCATCAGCACCTCATTGTTTTCGAGGCGGTACTCGGTCATATTAGGGTTGGTGAGCAGTGCCAACGCTTCATTGCCGTAATTGATATGATATTCGTCGGCCATGCGATAGGCATTCTCAAAATAAACGTTACTGCTATCGTAATTACCTAAAAGTGAGAGTGTTGTACCTTTGTTGAGGTTGTAAAGTACCAGTTCGCGTTTGCGTTTCATTTTTTTGTTGGAAGACAAAAGGCGGTCGGCTTCCTCGATGCGGCCTTGCTCAAAAGCGCGTTCGAATTGTAGATTGAGTTGGTAATAAGTAAGGCAAGAACTTAAACCTCCCAAAAATATTAAAATAAAACTGGATAACAGTATTTTACGTGTCATGGCTTTGCTCCAATCTATGTACTTGCGGCTGGACTAAATTTTTCTGAAAAATAAAGCCATTCTTCTGCAAATGGCTTGTAGAAAAATGGCTTTGTAATCGTTTGCGATTAGCTTAGTTGTTGATGAATTTTTTAATTTTTTTCTCACCAATCCAAACTAATTCGTTGGTTTCCAGATCGGCCAACTCCAAATTTACTTGATAGTACACTACTTTTTTGCTTTGGTAAGTGTCCACGATGGAGTTAATTGTCCCGAAAATCATGTAATCTGCGCCCAATTCGCGACCAAATTTCTTTTGGGTTTCGGGCGAAGCAAATTGTTGTTGGTCGCCACGTTCTTTGCGCAAAGCCTCGCGCAATTCGCTATTTTGCACCACGCGCACAAGGCCAGAATTGATAAATTCGCGTTGAATATCTTTTATAAAAGTCTCTGCTTCAATATGTTCGTGGCTTTTGTTGGTAATAATGCCTACTATTACGGTTGGGTTTTTCTTGCGAGAATTAACGAAATTGCCGCGCCAAGCACGCCCAAGTGCGTCTTTGGACATTTCCTCCGCAACCAATCGTGAATCTGTATCGTTCCAACGACCGCTCAGGTCGGTTTGTTGGTTGGGGTCGATGCGCGTAACACTATGCTGTGGTACGGGGGTACAACCAAAGGCTAAAAACGAAGCAACTACCAAAATTTGGGCTTTAACTAATAGATTTTTCATAATTTTATATCAAATGTGATTACGCTTATTTTGTGCAAGAAAGTATATAATTGATTCAAAAGCTAAAAAAATAGCACCGAAACAGCCAATTTTAGATTTATAGAAGCCGTTTACAAATTTGATGCCAATTTTCTGAAAATACTTTCGTTACTAATTCTGTTACAAATCAAACAAAATTATTTAATTTTATATGAATATTTTATTTTTAGAAGATGATTTTACGCTTTCTCAAGAAATTAAAGATTTTTTGGTGGCAAAAGGAATAGAATGCGATACTGTTTTTGACGGCGATTTATTTTTTAGGCAATATAAAAAACAGCATTATGATGTCTTTTTATTGGATATAAATGTCCCTAAAATGAATGGCTTGGATGTGTGCCGCAAAATCAGAGAAGCAGATCAAAATACGCCGATTATTATGCTTACTGCTTATGGCGAGTTGGACGATAAAATAGATGCTTTTGGTTCGGGTGCAGACGACTATTTGGTAAAACCATTTCATTTGGAAGAATTATATGCGCGTATCAAAGTAATTTTGCGCAGAAAAGATACATTGCAAGCCGAAAATAATATTATTACGGTTGGTGATTTGTTCATGAATATTGATGAAAAATTGGTAAAGCGTGCAGATTCTACTATTTCACTGACAGCAAAAGAATTTAAATTACTTTGTATTTTAGCTGAGGCCAAAGGACGCATTGTTTCTAAACAAACTATTGCAGATTCTTTGTGGGATTATCACGTAGAAACAAATCAAAATACGATAGAGGTTTATATCAATTTTTTGAGAAATAAAATAGATAAAGGCCACGAAAATAAATTAATACATACAAAAATTGGTTTTGGTTATTACTTAAGAGCAGAATAAATGACAATCAAACTCAAAACTTCTATTTATATTAGTCTTCTTTTTACGGCACTTTTTGGCGTTGCAGCTGCCGTAATTATTGTTATTTATTCCGACTTTAGAAAAGAAGAGTTTAAAGAGCGTTTGAAGGAAAAAGCCAAAACAACGCTTAAGCTTTTGATAGAAGTTCAGAGTGTAGATTATCAGACACTTAAAGTAATAGATCAAAATACTATCAATCATCTTTACAATGAAAAAACGTTGGTTTTTGATGAAAATTATAACCTGATTTATAGTAGTTTAGACGATACACGAATCAACTGGACACGCGCCGATTTGGATTATTTAAAAAAATATAAAACTTTTTTTAAAAAGGATGGAGAATATGAAGTATATGGCGTGTATTATGATAGTAATTATAAAGATTTTTTTGCTTTAATTTCGGCTAATGATAATTATGGAAAACGTAAAATAGCTTTTTTAAATTACCTTATGCTAATTACTTATTCTATTGTTTCTTTACTTGGTTGGATACTAACATTTTATGTAATTAAAAAACAAATTTCTCCTCTGGATTATTTATACAAAAAAATAAGTAAAATAAACGGAAGTAATCTTGAAACAAGATTAGTAGTAAGAGAAAATAGTAAAAACGAAATAGATTTACTTGGAAAAGAATTTAATTTTATGATGGGTAGGATAGAAGCAGCCTATCAACGCCAAAAAGAATTTACGGCACACGCATCACACGAACTCCGAACACCGCTTGCACGTGTGCTAGCTCAATTGAATAATTATAAGGTAAAAACAGACGAAAAAACAGTTCATTTTATTGATAATATTACCGAAAATATAAATCAAATAAATGATTTAATTCATTCGCTTCTTATTCTTTCTAAAATAGATATAATTAAGAAAGAAGAAAAACAAAAAGTACGCGTTGATGAGGCTATTTTTGAAAGCATAGAGAAAGTTTATGCGCAATTTAAAGACATAAAGGTAAACCTTGACGTGGAAAATTCTGCGAATTTAGATACGCTATTGGAAGTAAGTTGCAACCCCAGTTTATTAGAAATTGCATTTAATAACTTGCTGCGCAATGCTTATTTATACTCTGATAACCAGCAAGTTAATTTAAAAGTGTGGGAACAAAATAGCCACCTTTGGGTGTCGGTAAGCAATACGGGGGCATTGCTCAGTGCCGAAGAGCAGCAGAAAATCTTCCAGCCGTTTGTACGTGGCGCGAACGCAAAAGGTAAAGTGGGGTCGGGTTTGGGCTTGCGCATAGTGCAACGAATCCTTAATGTTTATGATTTTTCTATCCGATATACCTCAGAAGATGCTGTAAATCAGTTTTTAATTATATTTTAATCTCAATTAAGGCTTTTTTAACGTCAATTTAAGCGGCTTTAAAGGATAGCCTATTTCATTTGCACTCATCAAACAAAAGTCAAATGAGAAGGTACTTGGTATTGTTATTTTTATTATTTTTTTTAAAAAATAATTTGTCGGCACAGCAGCAACTCACTGTTACACAGTGCGAAGAGTTGCTGCAAAAAAATAATTTGTATTTGCTTGCAGAGCAGTATAATATAGATGCCAGCAAAGCGGCACTTATTCAAGCAAAAATATGGGAACAGCCATATTTTTCGGGCGAAATAAATGCCATCAACCCCGCAGATAATCGCTATTTTGATGCAGGAAAAAATGGACAAAAGTCTTTTGCTATTCAACAACTTATTTATCTTGGTGGCAAAAAAAGAAATGAAGTTGCTTTTGCAAAATCGAATATTATTTTGTCAGAATTGCAATACGAACAACTGTTAAGAAGCCTTAAATTTCAACTTGCACAAAGTTTTTATACTATTTACTACGATCAAATAAAAGCAAATAGTATTCGTACACAAATAAATAGTATTGACAGCCTTACAAAGGCTTATGAGACGCAAGTAAGCAAAGGAAATATCCCGCTAAAAGACTTGGTCAGACTGCAATCTTTGTCTATTTCACTTAAAAATGAACTAATGGAAATAGATAAAAATATATTGCAAGAACAACAAAATTTAAGACTTCTTACAAGTGCTGAAAGTCCGATTATTCCCATTATTTCAGACACCAATAATATGGCTACACTCTTAAACAAACCTATGCCTAATGTGAGCAATATAGAACAGTTAGCCGTTGAAAAAAATACAGACTATTTGTATTATCAAAAAGTAGCAGAAAGCAATGAACTAATGCTTAAATGGCAAAAATCTATGGCTGTTCCAGACCTTAATATAGGAGCTGCTTACGATCAAAGAGGAGGCGCATTTAATAACCAAGTGGGCTTAACATTCGGAATCCCGTTGCCGCTATGGAATCAAAATAAAGGAAATATTCAGGCTGCTAAAGTACAGGTAATGCAAAGCAAAACACTTAAAGAACAAAAATTGCAAGAGTTGAAATATGGCATACAAACTTCGTATGAAATTTTGCAGCAGCAACGCAATTTATACCACCAATTTTCTGTAAATGTTACTCAAAATATGCAAAAAGTATATGAAGGATTTTTGTATAATTTTCATAAGAAAAATGTGTCTTTAATTGAATTTACGGACTTTATGGAAAGCTATAATCAGACAATTGTATCTTTCAACGAAATGAAGAAAAATATAGTTGTATCTGGTGAAAATATCAACTTTTTAGCCAACGAAAAAATATTCTAATCATGAAAAATATATTTTTATCCTTATCAGTGTTGCTTTTGCTTTTTTCGTGCAAAAAACAAGAACAACCAGAGCAAATGAGTCAAACTTTTGTGTTGAGTAGTAAAATGTTGGCTACTACAAAAGTCGAAAAAGCCAAATATGAAAACCTGAAAAATGAACTCAATTATTACGGAAAAATAACCGCAGACAACAATAAACTGATTGAAGTATTTCCTGTTGTAGGCGGAAATGTAACACAAGTTTTTGTGGAATTGGGCGACTATGTACAAAAAGGAAAAGTATTGGCTCTGATTCGCAGTATGGAAGTGGCAGGCTTTGAAAACGAAATGGAAGATGCCAAAAATGATGTGGTAGTTGCCAAAAATAATTTGAAAGTGGTGCAAGACCTTGTTGAAGGAAATTTGAATACTGAACAAGAATTATTGGAAGCAAAAAGCCAGTTGCAAAAAGCCGAAGCACATTTGCAACGTATTAGCGAAACATACAAAATTTATAACCTTAAAAAGGGTGCAATTTATGAGGTTCGTTCGCCGATAGATGGTTTTATTATTCAGAAAAATATTAACCAAAATATGCTTTTAAGAAGTGATAAAACGGATAATATTTTTGATATAGCCGAAATAAATGACGTTTGGGCAATTGCGAATGTAAACGAAACAGACATCAGTCAAATTAAACTTGGGATAGATGCTTCTGTAACAACTTTGAGTTATCCTGATAGCATTTTTTATGGAAAAGTAGATAAAATTTATAGTGTAATTGATCCCGAAACAAAATCCATGAAAGTACGGATTAAATTACATAATAATAAATTTCTGTTGAAGCCAGAAATGCGCGCAAATATTAAATTGTCTTATACAGATAATGACCAAATGATTGCAGTTCCTTCTGCTGCTATTATTTTTGATAAAAGCAAAAATTTTGTAATGATATTTAAGGACAGAAATAATATAACTACAAAGCAAGTAGAAGTATTCAGACAGCTTGGTAATACTACTTATATTTCTTCTGGTTTAAAGGAGGGAGAGCAGGTAATAACTGCTAATCAATTGCTAATATACGATGCGCTAAATGACTAAGTAATGAATAAAATAATCAAAAATATTATAGCCTTTTCGCTCAAACATAAAGGCTTTACTTTTTTCTGGGTTGCTATCTTAGTTATTTCTGGATTTTTTGCGTTCAAAAATATGCCAATTGAGGCGTTTCCTGATGTTACCAATACGCAAATAATTATTGTAGCAGAATGGAATGGACGTAGTGCAGAAGAGATAGAACGTTTTGTAACGACCCCCATCGAAATTGCGATGAATCCTGTCCAAAAAAAGACAAGTGTTCGAAGTGTTACTATGTTTGGATTGTCCGTAATTAAGATCATTTTTGAAGATGGTATTGGTGATTTTTTTGCGCGGCAACAGGTAAATAATCAGCTCCGAAATGTGTCTTTGCCAGATGGTGTAGAGCCTGATGTGCAACCACCTTACGGCCCAACTGGCGAGATTTTTCGCTATACACTCAAGAGTAAAGACCGCGATACGCGCGACTTGCTAACCATTCAAAATTGGATGATAGACAGGCAATTACGTGCCGTTTCGGGCGTGGCGGATATTGTGGCTTTTGGCGGACAAACCAAGACCTACGATGTGAGCGTGGATCCTAATCGTTTATCGAAATATAATATCACGCCTTTGCAAGTTTTTCAGGCCGTAAATCAGAGTAATATCAACGTCGGGGGCGATATTATTGAGAAAAATTCACAGGCTTATGTAGTGCGTGGCGTGGGTTTAATTAAATCCATACAAGATATTGAAAATATTATTGTAGATGAAGCGGGAGAAAATCCAATTTTGGTAAAAAATGTAGCTGATGTAAAGGAAAGTTCTTATCCACGTGTTGGCCAAACTGGATTAAATGATAATGATGATGTGGTAGAAGGCATTGTAGTGATGCGAAAGGATGAAAATCCACAAGAAGTCTTGGCACGTGTAAAGGCAAAAATAGAAGAATTGAATACTGAAATTTTGCCAAAAGATGTCAAAATGGAAACGTTTTATGATCGTGATAATTTGATGGAATATACCACATCTACTGTAATGCATAATATGTTAGAAGGCATCATTTTCGTTACGGTAATTGTGTTTCTTTTTATGGCTGACTGGCGCACTACAATTACAGTTTCTATTATTATTCCATTGGCATTATTATTTGCTTTTTTGTGTCTAAAACTCAAAGGAATGAGTGCGAATTTACTTTCTTTGGGTGCGGTAGATTTCGGAATTATTATAGATGGTGCGGTGGTAATGGTGGAAGGAATTTTTGTGGCACTTGACCATATTGCGCACAAGCGTGGCATGGACAATTATAATAAATTGGCGATTGGTAGCATAATTAAACGAACTGGTTCGGAATTAGGCAAGGCTATTTTCTTTTCAAAACTCATTATTATTACAGCATTATTGCCTATTTTTTCTTTCCAAAAAGTAGAAGGAAAAATGTTTTCGCCGCTGGCTTATACACTCGGTTTTGCGTTGCTGGGAGCTTTGATATTTACGCTTACTTTAGTGCCTGTACTTTGTCATATTTTCTTAGATAAAAACGTAAGAGAAAAGGATAATAAATTCGTTAATTTCTGGAATAGCATTGTAGAAAAAGGCTTTAATTGGACGTTTGCACATAAGAAAATAACGTTAATTGCTTCTAGTGTATTTATTGCCATTATTTGCTTTTCTGCCAAATTTTTGGGAACGGAATTTTTGCCACAATTAAATGAAGGAGCTTTGTGGGTAACTGCCGAACTTCCAATTAGTTATGGACAAGAACCATCGGTACAATGGGCTAAAATTATTTCGACTGAAATCCGAAAAACCAAAGAAGTCAATAGTGTTTTGTTTCAAGAAGGGCGTTCTAATGATGGTACAGATCCGAACGGGTTTAACTTTCTGCAATTTCAAGTGGATTTGAAGTCCAAAGACCAATGGGGAGGCAAAACAGTAGATGATATTATTCGTGAAATTGATAGTAATCTCGCTAATTATCAGGGAATTGTCTATAATTATTCGCAGCCAATCATGGACAATGTGGCGGAAGCTGCCGCAGGGATTAAAGCCTCTAATGCTATCAAAATTTATGGTGATGACCTCAATCAATTGGATGAGTTGGCCACGCAAGTAATTAAGCAAATTCAGGGCATTGAGGGCATCAAGGATGTGGGCATTTTGCGCAACGTGGGACAACCCGAAATAAGTGTACTGCTTGACCGCGAGAAAATGGCGGCTTACGGCGTGAATGTTTCGGATGCGCAGGCCGTTTTGGAAATGGCTTTTGGGGGCAAAACCGCCACGCAAAAATATGAAGGCGAACGTAAATTTGATGTGCGCGTGCGCTATGAAAAAGAGTATAGAAAAGATGAAAATGACATTGCAAACCTGAAAGTACCGACGATTCAGGGCGCGAAAATTCCACTAAAATCCATCTCAACGATTCGGCGAATCACGGGGCCAGCTTTTATTTATCGCGACAATACCAAACGTTTTATTGGCGTGAAATTCTCGGTACGCGACCGCGATTTGGGAAGCACGATTGCTGAAGCGCAAGCTAAAGTGTTCAAAAATATCAAATTGCCGACAGGCTGCACGATTGGCTGGACGGGCGAGTTTGAAAATCAGGTGCGTGCCACTGGCCGTTTGGCGCAAATGGTACCTATTAGTTTGATTGGAATTTTTGTGTTGCTGTTCATCATGTTCGGTAATGCCAAAGATTCGCTATTGGTGTTGGCCAATGTGCCTTTTGCGATTGTGGGCGGCATCATTGCGCTGCACGTTACGGGCATGAACTTCGGTATTTCGGGAGGCGTGGGCTTTATTGCCTTGTTCGGGATTTGTATTCAGAATGGCGTAATCTTGATTTCGGAATTTCATAAAAATACCCGCGACCGCATGAAACTGGAATTGGCCATCAAAGAAGCCATCAAAGCACGTACGCGACCCGTGGTAATGACCGCACTCATGGCCTCGATTGGCTTGCTTCCTGCCGCTATTAGCACGGGCATTGGTTCAGAATCTCAAAAGCCTTTGGCTATCGTAATTATAGGCGGTTTGGCGACGGCCACCGTACTTACTTTGCTTGTTTTCCCGATTATTTATTGGGTGTTCTATCGCACGAAACACGTAAGCATTGACGAATAAAAAACACAGTAGTAGAGTTAATATTTTTACTAAATTCTAAAAGGACTGGCTTTTTAAGTCAGTCTTTTTTTTGAAAATCTTTTTAGCGATCCTAATTAAACGTTATTCTTCCTGCGATTTTTGACGTTTAATTTTTGTAGCTTTTATCTATTAGAAAAATTCAAATAGAGTGAGATGTCTTTTTCTTTTTAGTAAAATCGTAACGTAATGCTGTTTTTGTTGGGAAATAATCGTAAATTTCAGCTAAACATTGTATATCTGTTGGGACTTCTAACACCTATGGACAAATGAGCAAGTTATTTTACGACTTTAAAGACAGTTGCGGTTGCGGCTTTATTGCCAATATTTATAACAAACCTTCTCGCGGAATTACAGATGATGCCATCACGGCACTGAGTCGCATGGTACACCGTGGCGCGATAGCTGCCGACGGTAAGAGCGGCGACGGTTGTGGCTTTTTGTTTTCGATGCCAAGGGCTTTTATGCAGCAAATCGCCAAAGATTATGGCTACGATTTACCCGAAAAATTTGCGGTAGCTATGCTTTTCTTTTCCGATGAGTCGCAAAAGGATATAGTAAGCAATATTTGCGCCGAATACGATCTTAAACTATTGTTTTACAGACCTGTACCCCTCAATACGGACGTGTTGGGCGAACAGGCTTTGGCCGATTTGCCACTCATTACGCAGGCGTTTATTGTGCCCAATTCGCTGATGGCGGCACGCCGTTTTGCGTCGGTGCTGTACTTGGTGCGCAAGCACATCGAACATACATTTTCCCAAGACGACCGCTTTTATGTGGCTTCTTTTTCGGATAAAGTAATCAGTTATAAGGGTTTGGTGATGCCCGACAAACTCGAAACTTTTTATTTGGATTTGCAAGAAAGGACTTTCGAAACGGGTTTCGTGATGTTTCACCAGCGATTTTCTACCAATACTTTGCCCAAATGGGCTTTGGCGCAGCCGTTCAGAATGTTGGCGCACAATGGCGAGATAAATTCCATTGAAGCCAACCGTTACATTATGCAAGTAAGTACGGAAAGTGTTGAAAGTGATGTGTTTAGCCAAGAGGAAATGCAAAATATTTTGCCGATTCTGGACACACGCACCAGCGACAGCGGCTCGGTGGACAATATGTTTGAGTTTTTGTTGGAAAATGGTGTGGACTTTTTCAAGGCTGTGCGCTGTATGTTCCCGCCAGCTTGGCAAAATTTGCCCAAAAACGATGCCGATATTCGCGCTTTTTACGAATACAAAAGTACCAACTTTGAGGCTTGGGACGGCCCTGCGGCGGTAAACATCACCGACGGGCGTTATTTGGCGACGGTAATGGACAGAAACGGCCTTCGCCCTGCCAAATACGTGATTACTTCGGATGATAGAATGCTTATTGCCAGTGAGTTGGGTGTTTTGGATATTCCAGAAGAAAAAATCTTGAAACAAGGTAAACTCAACGGCGGTGAAATGATCGCCTTAGACACACGCTACGGCCAAATCCTTTCTAACGATGACATTCGGGACTACGTGAAAAACTCGCAGCCGTATCAAGAATGGCTCAACAAGCACCAAATTTATGTGGTGGAACACGTGGAAGAAAATTTTGCTGACCACACCGACTACCAATATGCCGATTTGGTGCGAATGCAACGCTATCACAACTACACTAACGAGGTGATGGAGAGCATTATCAGCCCAATGGCCGAGCAAGGAAAAGAAGAAACGGGTTCGATGGGCGACGATACGCCAATGGCTTGTTTTAGCAATATTCGTCGTCATTTTACGGACTATTTCCGCCAACGATTTGCGCAGGTAACCAACCCGCCACTTGACCCGTTGCGCGAAAAACTGATTATGTCTTCGTCCATTACGTTGGGGCAGCGCGGCAATATCCTGAAAGAGTCGCCCGAAAATGCGATTGGGATTCGTTTGAGCAGCCCGATTTTGTCCAAAGAACGTTTGGACGTGATTTCCAGCTTCGGCAATAGCAGTATGCCGCAGTATCAGCCGCATTACAAAAACCGTGTTTTTTACACGAATTTTGCAGGGGATTTGCGTGCTTCGTTGCATGATTTGGCCGAAAGTATTGTGAGTGCCGTGCGAAACGATGGCGTGCGTTTGGTGATTCTGGACGACCGTCATTTGTCTGCCAATGAAGCACTTATGCCAATGCCAATGGTGATTGGCTACGTGAACGCGGCTTTGTTTAAGCAAAAAATACGCGGCTTGGTGTCTTTGATGGTGATTTCGGGCGAAGTACACGACGCGCACTCTTGCGCCGTGATGATAGCTTTAGGCGCGACGGCGGTGTATCCGTATTTGCTTTTTGCTTCGACGCTTTCTTTGGTAGAACGCAAAGCGAATTTGTATAACGGTACGCTGAATCGCCGCAAAAAAGAAGCCCTCAAAAACGTGAACAAAGCCATGAATGCGGGTTTGCTCAAGATTATGTCCAAAATGGGCATTTGCGCCATAGACAGCTATCATCACAGTAATTTGTTTGATATTATTGGTTTGGGTAAAGACGTTACGGAAGATTGTTTTGAACATGCCAATTCCATTCTGCACGGCCTGACGTACAGCGATATAGAACAAAAAATTTGGGAATATCATACCAAAACTTTCCCGAAAGTTGAATATCAAAAACAATACGCACTCGAAGTGGGTAGCTATTACAAATTTATGCCAAAAGGCGAGTATCACGACTATTCGCCCGACGTGTCGCAGGGTATCCGCAAATTTGCGGTGAGCCATTCGGCAGCCGACTACGAGGCCATTCGTCAGCGCGTGAACAAACGCGAATTGTTTATGATTCGCGACTTTTTGTCTTTGAAAAAAACGCCTCAACCTTTGCCGCTGAGTGAAGTTGAGCCAATCGAAAATATTACGCGTCGTTTCAATTCGGCGGCCATGAGTTTGGGTTCTATTTCCCCCGAAGCGCATGAAGCTATTGCCGAAGCCATGAACCGTTTGGGCGGTATGTCCAATTCGGGCGAGGGTGGCGAGGACAAAAAACGTTACGGCACGTTGCGCAACAGCAGCATTAAGCAAATTGCTTCTGGACGTTTTGGCGTTACACCCGAATATTTGCGCAGCGCGAAAGAGTTGCAAATCAAGTTGGCGCAAGGCGCAAAACCTGGCGAAGGCGGGCAGTTGCCTGGCAATAAAGTAACGCCGCTTATCGCTTCGTTGCGCTACACGATACCGGGCATTACGCTGATTTCGCCGCCGCCGCATCACGATATTTATTCTATCGAAGATTTGGCGCAATTGATTTTTGACCTAAAACAAGTGAATCCGCAAGCACGCGTAAGCGTGAAACTGGTTTCTTCGTTGGGTGTCGGGACGATTGCGGCGGGTGTGGCCAAAGCCTACGCCGACAAAATTATTATTTCGGGCTACGATGGCGGTACGGGTGCGGCGCAACTCTCGTCCATAAAACACGCTGGCAACCCTTGGGAACTGGGAATTGTGGAAGCACATAACGCCCTGAAAGCAAATAATTTGCGCAAAATGGTAGAGTTGCAAGTAGATGGCGGCCTCAAAACAGGTTTGGACGTGGTGAAAGCGGCCATTTTGGGCGCAGAATCGTTTGGATTCGGTACGGTGCTACTTTCTACGATTGGTTGCAAAATTTTGCGCGTTTGTCACCTGAACAAATGTAGTGTGGGCATCGCCACGCAAGAGACAACCTTGCGCGAGCATTTCAAAGGCACGACGGAAGGCATTATCCAATATTTGCGACAAGTGGCGCAGGAAGTCCGCGAAATTTTGGCGGAATTGGGTTATAAATCTTTGGACGAAATCGTAGGCCGCACAGAGCTTTTGGAGGTGGTGAATCACCCGAAAGCCGCCAAGTTTGATTTCTCGTTTTTGTTGAGCAATCTCAACGGCACGAACACGCAACAGCATTGGCGCAACGAGCCTTTCGACAAGCATTTGTTTGAAAAATACGTGTACGAAGACGTAAAGAAAGCGATTCAAAATCCTAAGCAACAGATATTTACAGAATATAGCATTAGCAACACAAACCGTAGTTTTGGGGCGTATATTAGTGGTGTAATCGCTGAGAAATACGGCGATAAAGGTTTGCCCAAAAACACGATTAACATTAGCCTGAAAGGAAATGCGGGGCAGTCGTTGGGCGTGTTTTTGATAGAAGGTTTGAATATTTCGCTCACAGGCAACGCCAACGATTATGTGGGCAAAGGCATGAGCGGAGGCCGCATCGTGGTAGTGCCCGAAGATGTGCGCAAAGAAAAAGCCATTGCGGGCAACACGTGTTTGTATGGTGCGACGGGCGGGCAAGTGTTCATTGCGGGCAAGGCTGGCGAACGTTTTGCGGTGCGCAATTCGGGAGCGTTGGCGGTGGTGGAAGGTACTGGCGACCACGCTTGCGAGTACATGACGGGCGGAACAGTTGTGATTTTGGGTGAAACTGGCTATAATTTTGGGGCAGGCATGACAGGCGGGGCGGCTTTCGTTTATGATGCGAATCTTACGTTTTTTGATAGGGTGAATATGGAGCTTGTAAAGCTCGAACGTATAGATACTGAGGACGGAGAGGAGGCACGTCGCTATCTCAAAGAAATGCTCAAAACATTCTATCAGCATACGCAAAGTCCGCGTGCCAAAGCATTGTTAGACAACTTTTTAGGAGAACTTCGCTTCTTCTGGTTGGTTACGCCCAAAGGCCTAACATCTCCTCTCATTAATCCATTTGAAGGCAACTAATAAAAAAAGCAATTGCTTTTTGCTGTAAAGGTTACATGGTGATTTTCCCGTGTAACCTTTATTATTTTATAACCAATCAGATGTGCACTTAGTGTTTATCTTGCTTTGAAAAAATAACGGTTTGATTATCAATTAACCCTAATAATATTGTTATTTCATCGTGTTAAGTAGTATATTTGCCGAATAATTAAAACTCTCTGGTTAATCTTACATTATTTTACAACGACTATACAAGCATTATTGGACTCAGATTACAACAAAGTTTTAATTCATTCTAAAAGCACATGAAAAAAAAGTACCAGTCTTTATCACAAATCACGAGTATTTATGGTAGTTGGTTAAAAAAAGTTGCATTCATTTTCTTGGCGTTGCTAACGTCTTGGCAGGTACAAGCACAAACAGAAGTTTGTGACGACGGTATCGACAATGATGGAGATAATTTTATTGACTATTACGATCCAGATTGTTCTTGTAACAATAGTAATTATTTTGGTTGGTGTACTCCTGCTTGTCTTTATACAGAAGGTTTTAGTGCCTTTTCGATGGAGCAGCAATGGGCTACCTCCACCACTGTTCCGACCTACAATACACCTATTGTAGCAGATTTGGACGGCGATGGACTTCCTGAAGTAATTATGATGGATATGACAGGCTATGTAGCGGCAGATCCACGTAGAACGTCTGGTATTCAGATATTTAATGGAAGCACGGGGACGCTGAAGACCTCGTTTGCCACTGTGTCTATGGCGTGGGTATCTCCGCATCCTATTGTAGTAGCAGATGTAGATGACGACGGAAAAGGGGAAATAATTGTGGCGGCGATAGACAATGGTCCTAATTCGGCATTGGTACGTGGTCGTTTGGTTTGTTATGAAGAAACATCCCCCAATACTTGGGTGCAAAAATGGATGTCTGATAGCCAGTTTGGCGTGCATGCTTCTGTAAAATTTGGTTCAGCTTTGGGCGTTGCTGATTTTAATAGTGATGGTATTCCTGAAGTATATGTATATGATGAGATTTTTAATGCACGCACAGGCGTAAAGTTGGCCACCCCGACGGTAGCCCCTTATTCTACTGCTTTGATGGGTAATTTTGCTTGGGGGGCGATGGCTTCGCCTACGGCTGCGGATCTGACGGCAGATGCAGGGATAGAATTGGCGTGTGGTAATGTAGTCTATAATGTGAATATAACTAATACTGCGGGAACGGCTGGCAATACCATGACGGCTGTGCGTTTGCCTGACGCTACTTGCAAAGATGGCTTTACAGCCACTGCCGACATGGATGGAGATAATCAGTTGGATGTGGTAGTAGTTACAGGAGCTACGGGTGGTTCTGACAAATCGGTTTATGTCTGGAATCCACGTACATTAACCGTTATTGCATCTACGACAGATAACCGTTCCAGCCAAGCAGGTATTCCTTTTATCGGGGATATGGATAATGATAAAAAACCTGAAATTGGGCTTACGCGTTCCTTAAAAGTGCTAGCTTATGAATTTAATAATACTGCTACATTATCTAAAAAATGGGAATTAGCTACTACCGATGGCTCTGGTTTTACGGGCATTACGATGTTCGATTTTAATCAAGACGGCGTTTATGAAATGGTGTATCGCGACGAAAGCACGCTTCGTATCTTGGATGGTAGTGGTAGTTCGGCGGTTACTAAAGTATCTATTGCGTGTGGGTCGGGGACAGGTGCGGAAATGCCCGTAGTGGCCGACTTGGACGGCGACGGTGCAGCAGAGATTTGTGTAACCTGCCAGACCATAGACATTAGTCGCGGTACATTGCGTTCTTTCCAGTCCGACAAACGCCCTTGGGCTCCTGCGCGTAGGGTTTGGAATCAGTACAATTATAATGTAGTCAATATCAACGATAATTTGAGTGTTCCCAAAACGCAACAAAACCATGCAATTGCTTTTTCAGCAGGTTTGCCGCTGAATAATGCGCTGGTACAAGCTACGCTTTTCGATAAAGACGGAACACAAATTTATCCTGCGGCAGATGCAACCGTCAAAATTATTAGTGGGGTGGTAAGTGGAATTGGTACGACTCTTACTATTAATTTCCGTATAACGAACAATAGCGTGGCAGCCATCAACTTGGCGGCAGGAACGGTCATTTCGTTTTTTAATAATAGCCCTTCTTCGGGTGGTACGCTCTTGGGTACTTATACTACTACTGCGCCGCTTGTTCCTGGTGCATACATTAATGCTTTAAAAACACTGACTTACCCAGGTGGTGCTATTAATTTGTATGCTGTAATCAATACAGATGGAGCCGTTACGCCGATTACCATTGACAATTACAATCAGGCAGAGTGTGACTATACCAATAACATGGATAATTTGTTGGTGGGCGATTATGACAATGACGGTATTGCTGATAATTTGGACATCGACGATGACAATGACGGTATATTGGATACAGTGGAAGGCTTGGGCACGAATCCAAGTGCTGATGACGACTCAGACGGTATCCCGAATTGTTATGATAACATTACAGCCAGTACAGATATTAATAACGATGGTTTGAACGATAGTTTTGACCAAGATCTGGACGGAGTCCCGAATCATTACGACCTCGACTCGGACAATGATGGTATCAATGATTTGCGCGAAAGCGGCCTTACTGCTACCCAAATATTCACCTTGGATACTGATAACAATGGTATTTTGGACGGAATTTTTGGAGTAAATGGTTATGATAATGGCGCAGAAACTGCCGTAGATAATGGCACGCCTATTTATACGGTGGCCAATTCCGACGGACTTACTCGCCCCGATTTTTTGGATTTAGATTCGGATAATGATGGGATTAATGATATTCGTGAAAGTGGAAACATTGCCCTTGATGCCAACAATGATGGAGTGGTAGATGGTGGTGATGCTGATGCAGACGGTATTTTGGATGGTGCTGATGGCAATGATGTTTCTTTTGGAGACCAAAACGATACTTTACCCATCGATACGGACAATGACGGCGTAGTCAATTACAAAGATTTGGATTCGGACAACGACGGCATCAATGACGTACGCGAAGGTTCTATTACAGATTTGGATACCAATGACGATGGCCGCATTACTTCTGCCGATACCAATGGCGGAGATACGGACAACGACGGTATTCCCAATTCAGCGGACGGCAACCCTACGGCTTTCGGGGACTTGAATGAAAGCGTACCGAATACGGACAACGACAATGTGCCTGATTATTTGGATTTAGATTCGGATAATGATGGCATCAATGATGTGCGTGAAAACGGTTTTGCAAGCCTTGATGCCAATAACAATGGTTTGGTGGATGGCACAGACGCGGATGGCGATGGTATTTTGAGTAGTGCTGATGGTTTTGTGGGGCTTGGCGATACGGCTGACCCTGATTTGGTGAACACGGACGGCGCAGATAACCCGAATTTCCGCGATTTGGATTCGGATAATGACAGCGAAAACGACATTAAAGAGGCTGGTTTGTTGGCCACTGACACAAATGAAGACGGTATTGTCAATGGCACTGATGCGGACAACGACGGTATTTTGTCGGCAGTAGATGGCTCGGCGGCTTGGGCTGATGCTTCTGACCCTGCGCCTATAGATACAGATGGTGATGTAATTCCTGATTATTTGGATTTAGATTCGGATAATGATGGTATTTTTGATATTGTAGAAATTGGCAATGGTGTTTATGATGCTAATGCGGATGGCAAGATGGATAATACCATTGATAATGATAAAGATGGTATCGTTGGGGCAGCTGACGGAAACGCGGCGGGCTATGGTGATTTGTCGGATAATGATATGGACGGTGTGGCCAATATCTTGGATTACGATGCCGACAACGACGGTATTCCGAATTTGATAGAAGGCAATGGCGTGAACCCAAGTGCAGACTTGAACGGTGATGGTATTGTTAATTATGCCGACCCAACTTACCCAGGCTTTACGGATACTAATGGCGATGGTGTACACGACCCATTTGATAAAGATTTGGACGGTATTCCGAACCACCTTGATTTGGATTCCGATAATGACGGTATCGCCGACGTAATCGAAGCGGGTGGGATTGATGCCAACGGCGATGGTGTAGTAGATTTTGCGGAAGCAAACTCAGACGTTGCCGATGCCAATAATAATGGGGTCATTGATAATATTCAGGCTACCAATCCGAATACCTCTAAAATGACGGCAGGTACTGCGGCGGGTGGTTTTTATACTAATACCAATGCTGCTCTGGATACAGACGGTGATGGTGTGGCCGACTTCCTCGACCTCGATGCGGACAATGATGGTATTTTTGATGTAATTGAAGCAAAAGGAACAGATGCCAATGGTGATGGTCGTCAGGACTATGCGGGGACATTTGTAGCCAATGATGCAAACCAAAACGGTTGGCTGTCGTCTAAAGATGGTGGTGCGGGTGGCGTTTCGCCTGTTACTTCCAGTGGTACGTTGGGCAGTGCGCCAAGTACATATTTGGGAGCTAATGCAGATGCGGATTATGTACCAAACTTCCGCGATTTAGATTCGGATAATGACGGTATCAATGATGTACGCGAAGCTAATCTTTCGGATTCAGATGGAAACGGTGTGATTGGTTCGGGGGCTGTGCCTACGGTAAATACCAATGGTGTGGTAACGGGTGCTACGGCCTCTCCTCGAAATACAGATGGTGATTTGGTTGCCGATTATTTGGATTTGGATTCGGATAATGACGGTATCAATGATGTGCGCGAACGTACAACAAGTGCTACTTCATTCTCTGATACGAACAGCGACGGTACTTTGGATGGTGCAGATACAGACAATGACGGTATTCGTGATACAGAAGATACATTTGTAGGTTTCGGCGATAGTGCAGACCCTACACTTCCTGATACTGATTTGGATGGCTTCCCGAACTTCCGCGATTTGGATTCGGACAATGACGGGATCAATGATTTGAGAGAAAATATTATTGCTGATAATATCCTTAATTCGCTGGATACCAACGAAGACGGTATGATTGATAACAATGATACAGACGGCGATGGTATTCAAAATGGCGCAGATGGAAATATCAATGCCTTTGGTGATTTGGCTGATGCTTCTTTGAGAAATAGAGATTCCGATGCAGTTCCTAATTATTTGGATTTGGATTCGGACAATGACGGTATCAATGATATTATTGAAGGTGGCTATGCTGCGCAAGACGACAACCACGATGGTTTGGTAGATGGTGCAGACGTGGACGGCGACGGTATCCGCGATGTGGTGGACGGCAACGACTCAGTTTATGGCGATTTGGCCGATGCACTACAACGTAATACGGATAAGGATAGCGCACCTGATTTTGTGGATCTAGATTCGGACAATGACGGTATCAATGACGTAGATGAGGCCAATCTTACAGACGCTAACCGCAACGGTATGGTTGATGGCTCAGATACGGACGGTGATGGTATTTTGTCTTCTGCTGATGCTTTCGTAGGTTTTGGAGATAACTCAGACCCTATCGCTACGGACACGGATGGTGATAATATTCCTGATTATCGCGATTTGGATTCGGACAACGACAGTGTAAACGACGTGATAGAAGGCGGAAACGCCGCCGCCGACCCTGATGGTGATGGCATTGCCAATGGTTCGGATTCTGATGGCGATGGTATTCGTTCGTCGGTGGACAATAGTAGTCTTGCGGTGGGCGAATCGTCCAACCCTTTGCCAACGGATACAGATAGTGATGGCGTACCTGATTACCGCGATTTGGATTCTAATAATGATGGAGTTAAAGATATTGTCAGTGCTGGAAATGGCTCTTTAGACCCTAACAATGATGGTAGAATTGATAATCTCACAGACGGCGATGGCGACGGGTTGGTTGGTGCTTCGGACGGAAATACGGCTTCGTTTGGCGACAAATCCGACAACGATGGCGACGGTATTGATAATACCACAGACCTTGATTCGGACAATGATGGTATCACCGACATTATCGAAGGAAAAGGTACTGACCCAAGTGCGGATGCCGACGGAGATGGCTTGCCTAACTATATTGATCCTTCATTTGCTGGCTTTACGGATATTAACTTGGACGGTATCAATGATAACTTTGACCAAGACCGCGACGGTGTGCCAAACTTCTTAGATCTTGATTCGGACAACGACGGTATTGCCGACGTAATCGAAGCGGGTGGTATTGATGCCAATGGCGACGGTATTTTGGATTATGCGGAAGCCAGTGCGGACGCTGCTGATGCCGATAACAATGGTATTATTGATAATATTCAGGCCACAAGTACAAGCACAACCAAACTTACTGCGGGTACTGCTGCTGGTGGTTTCTATGCTACGGCCAATGCGGCCTTAGATACGGATGGCGATGCCATTCCTGATTATTTGGATTTAGATTCGGATAATGATGGTATTACGGATGTGGCTGAAGCCGCTGGCATTGATGCCAATAATGATGGTATTTTGGATTATGTAGGTTATTTCTCGGCCAATGATGCCAATAGCAATGGTTGGATGGATACAAAAGATGGCCTGATTGGAGGTACTTCACCTGTAAAATCTTCGGGTACGATTGGTTCGATGCCTTCCGCTTATACTGGCTCTACTTCTAACAGAGGGGCAAATAACGATGGGGACAATACACCAAACTTCCGCGATTTGGATTCGGATAATGACGGTATCAATGATGTACGTGAAGCAGGCAATGCCGACGGTGATAATGATGGCCGTATTGGAACAGGAACGCCTGCCATAGATGCTAACGGAAAAGTGGCTGCGGCTACTTCTAACCCGCGTGCAACTGATTTTGATGCAGTAGCCGACTATTTAGACCTTGATTCGGATGATGATGGTATCAATGATATTCGCGAAAATGGGCTGATTAGTTTGGATGCTGACAACAATGGTTTGGTAGATGGCTCTACTGATACTGATGGCGATGGTATTTTGAATGGTGCAGATGCTAAAGCTGGTTTTGGCGACGCTTCAGACCCCGTTTTGAAAGATACTGATGGCGATGGTGTAGCTAATTTCCGCGATTTGGATTCCGATAATGACGGAATTAATGATGTGCGTGAAAATGGAAATATCTCGCTTGATACCAATAATGATGGCATTGTTGACGGTACTGATACCGATGGTGATGGCATTCGAAATGGCGTAGATGGGGCAACTTCTGCATTTGGTGATAGTACTGACCCCGCTTTGAGGGATAGAGACTCAGATGGTGTTGCCAACTATATAGATCTAGATTCGGATAATGACGGCATCAATGATGTAAGAGAAGTATTTTCTACTAACAATGATAGCAATGGCGACGGAACTGTAGATGGTTCGGACTCTGATGGCGACGGTATTTTGGATAATATAGATGATAATGACCTTGCTTTCGGCGATAAAAATGATCCAGCTCTCCACAATACAGATGGTGACGGATCTGCTGATTATTGGGATTTGGATTCGGATAATGACGGTATCAATGATGTTCGTGAGGCTTTAAACCAATCTTTTGACACCAATAATGATGGGATGATAGACGGTACAGACACGGACGGTGATGGTATTTTGGCGGGCGTAGATTCTAAATCTGGATTTGGTGAAACTACTGATGCTATCCCGACAGATACGGACAGCGATGGCTTGGCGGATTATCGGGATTTGGATTCGGATAATGATAGTCTCAACGACATAGAGGAAGCTGGATATGCTTCGGCTGATGCCAATGGCGATGCTATTGTTGATGGTGTTGATACAGATAACGACGGTATTCGCAATTTAGTAGATGGCAACAATTCCAGTATTGGTGATGCCGCAGATCCAGCACCAACCGACACGGACGGTGATGGTATCCCGAATTACCGCGACCTAGATTCGGACGGTGATGGCATGAGAGATATCGTAGAAGCTGGCAATACGATTTTTGATGCGAATGGCGATGGAAAAATGGATAACACTTCTGACAGCGATGGCGATGGCATCGTGGGTGCTGCGGACGGAAATCCTGCGGGTTATGGCGATAGCAATGACTCCGACGATGATGGTATCGGTAACATTGCAGATTACGACGACGATAACGACGGTATTCCTGACCTCATAGAAGGCAACGGTACAGATCCAAGTGCTGATGCTGATGCTGATGGTTTGCCAAATTATGCGGATGCTTCTTTTGCTGGATATGTGGATACTAACGGCGATGGTGTAAATGATAATTTTGATAAAGACCTAGACGGTGTACCAAACCAGTTAGACCTTGATTCGGATAATGACGGTGTTCCTGACGTTGTAGAAGCTGGTGGCGTAGATGCCAATGGCGATGGTGTAATCGACTATTCGGCTTTAGATCCAGATGCTGCCGATGCCGACAATAACGGTATTATTGATAATATTCAGGCTAATGTTGCTACCGCTTCTAAACTTACCGCAGGTGTTCCTGCTGGTGGTTTTTATAAGCCAACTAATAGTGCTTTAGATACGGATGGCGATGGTATTGCGGATTTCCTTGATCTTGACTCTGACAACGACGGTATTTTTGATGTGGCCGAAGCCTTCGGGATAGATGCTGATAACAATGGCCGATTCGATTTTACTGGCACATTTGCCAGCAATGACATCAACAATAATGGTTGGCTCAATACTGTAGATGGTTCTTCGGGCGGGACGGCATTGGTACGTTCTACGGGTACGGTTGGTAGTGTACCAACGGCGTATGTAGGCGGCAATGTAGATGGAGATATTACGCCAAACTTCCGTGATTTGGATTCAGACAACGATGGTATCACAGATGTACGCGAAGCTGGCCTAACAGATTCGGACAATAACGGTATTGTGGGGTCGGGTGCAATTCCTGCCATCAATGTAAATGGCGTGGTGGCTTTGGCTACGTCTGCTCCGAGCAATACAGATGGAGACACAAGACCAAATTATGTGGATTTGGATTCGGACAACGACGGTATTACAGATGTACGTGAAGGTGGTTTCACAGCCAACGATGCCAATAATGATGGTATATTAGATGGTGTTGATTCTGATGGCGATGGCTTGCGCAATGCTGCTGACGGCTTAAGTGGTTTTGGCGATAGTGCAGACCCTGCCCAGCCTGATACAGACGGCGATTCAACGCCTGATTTCCGCGATTTGGATTCGGACAATGACGGTATCAATGACATAAGGGAAGGCGGAAATACTGCCGCCGATGCCGATAACAATGGCATTGCTGATGGCGTAGATGCGGATAATGATGGCTTGCGTAGCTCTGTGGACGGAAACGAAGCGGCTTTCGGTGATAGCGGAGATCCTGCTATTGTAGATACAGATTCGGACGGTGCGCCAAACTACAAAGATCTAGACTCCGATAACGACGGCATCAATGATGTAAAAGAGGCTTCACTTACTGATATTGATACAAACAGTGACGGTATTGTAGATGGTTCGGACGCTGACGGCGATGGTATCCTTGACGATGCTGACGGCAATAGCTCGGCGTTCGGAGATTTGAGTGATGCGACGGTGTTGAATAGCGACGGCGATGCCGTTCCAAACTATTTAGACCTTGACTCGGACAATGACGGTATCAATGATGTACGCGAAAACAACAATGCGGCTTTTGATACAAACAATGACGGCATGGTAGATGGCGCGGACACAGATCAAGACGGTATTATTAACGCCACAGACGGAAATGCTGCTGGCTTTGGCGATGTGGCTAGTAATGTGTTGGATACAGATAACGATGGTGTGCCTGATTATCGCGATTTAGATTCCGACAACGACGGTATTACAGACGTAAAAGAAACTTCTCTCACGGCACTGGATACCGACAACGATGGCCGCCTCACAGGTACTGATACCGACAATGATGGTATCGTAAACGCTGCCGATGGTAATACAAGTGCTTACGGTGATAATGGGGATACTGCGCCATTCGATACTGATGGCGATGGGGTGCTGGATTTCCATTCGCCAGATGCAGACGGTGATGCCGCGTTGGATAGGGTAGAAGGTTTTGACGATAATGAAAACGGCGATGCTTACGACGACCTCAAAGCAAGAGTTTACGACTTTGAAGCAAATCATGGCTTCCCGAATATGTACCCAAGCTCTGACAGCGATTTGGATGGCACACCTGACTGGCTCGACGATGCAGACGGCGACGGCATACCAAACTATTTGGATGTTGATAGCTCTATTTATCACGATACCGATGGTGATGGACTCATTGATTTGTTTGATGTAACTAGCGGTGGTATTGCTTACGGTGCTGTGGCTGGCGAGCCAGACAATGACGGCGACGGAAATATTAACATTCGCGATAACTCAGACATCGTGATTTTGCCGCTGAACTTCCTGTCTTTCTATGCGATCAAAAAAGACAAATTTGCGTTCTTGGAATGGAAAACCACCAACGAACAAAATGTAAGTCATTTTGAAATAGAAAAAAGTTATAACGGTCGCGATTTCTTGTACATGGGACGTGTGAAGGCCAAAGGCAAGACCTTAAGTAGCATCAATACTTACGATTGGCAAGACCCGCAAGCCCTCGAAGGAGTGGTTTACTACCGCATCAAAGAAGTAGATTTTGATGGCAAGCAAGAGTATTCGCATACTGCCGTGTTGAGCGATAAAGCTGCCGAGAAATTCAGCATTTATCCAAACGTAGCCACTACCGACAAGGTTTATGTTTCGTTTAGCTCGGAGGCTGTCGAAAAAGTGCAAGTGGTGATTATCGACGTAAATGGCGTGCCAGTATTTAAGACTTCTTACGAGAAAGAAAAAGGCTTAAGTACCTTACCAATTACACTAGATACCTTGCCTTCGGGTACTTACTTTGTCAATTTGGTTGCTGATGGCCAACGCTATACACGCCAATTGGTGGTAGTGCGCCAATAATTAGCATTTGAATAAACTTTATACAATAAAAGCTACTCTTTTTGGGGTAGCTTTTATTTTTATCTCAAAACCCTTGAACCTGTTACGTCCCACTTGTATTTTATCACAAATTACCTTGTATATTTGTTCGCAGTTAGGCCAATAAAAAAGCAATGTTTTGAAGATAATTTCTGTAAATATTCTTCGCTAATAGCACATTTCTTTATCTTTTTGCACAAACACTTATCAAGAACACATTTATCATTTTTAACCATTTAGGTACTTAATATGCAAAACAAAAGTTTCAATTTTGTAGCCATTCAATACGGAATTATGGTAGGCTTGGCCTATACTGTTGCCTTGTTTATGCTCTATTTGATGGGCGTGGAAGTCTTTTTAGGCTTTGCCCGCGCGGGAGTTTATGCGTTAGTTTGGGCAGCTATTATTTATTTTACGGTTCAACTGCGAAAAAACAATGACAATACTTTTACTTTTGGAGAAGCTTTGTTAGTGCTAATGGTAATGTATGTGTCTGCTGAAGTGGTTTGGCATATTGGCAACTACGTGATATTCAATTTTGTAGATCCCGAATTATCGCAAACCGTTAAAGATGTTTCCATCGAAAAAACACGCGCCATGATGGAGAAATTCGGAACACCAGAAGGCGAAATTGATAAAGCAATGGAGCGCGTAGAAAAAGAAGATTATGCTTTTACGATATTCAAACTCGGACAAAGTTTAGGTATTTATATGGTGATAGGTTTGGTAATGGCTTCTATTGCCGCTTTGGTGATTAAGAAAGCTCCCCAAAACAGCCCTTTCGATTTAGATAAAAAATAATTAACCTTAATAAACGTTGTCCTTCCCAAAAAGGCCGACGTTTTTAGTTTTACAATGAATCCTTATACAATTGATATTTCGGTAGTTGTACCGCTTTTCAACGAGGAAGAATCCTTGCCAGAACTTTGCCAATGGATTGACCGCGTAATGAAAGCCAACAACTTTTCTTATGAAGTTTTGCTGGTTAATGACGGCAGCCGCGACAATTCGTGGCAGGTAATTGGGCAAATTGCCGCCCAAAATCCTAACGTTAAAGGCATTAGTTTTACGCGCAATTATGGCAAGTCGGCAGCCCTGAACACGGGTTTTCGTCATTGCCTCGGCGAGGTCGTGATTACGATGGATGCCGACTTGCAAGACAGCCCCGACGAGATTCCCGAACTCTACGACCTTATCAAAAGGCAAGGCTATCACATGATTTCGGGCTGGAAGAAAAAACGCTACGACCCACTTTCCAAAACCATCCCGACCAAATTATTCAATGGTGTAACCAGTTGGGCATCAGGCATAAAACTTCATGATTTTAACTGCGGCCTCAAAGCTTACCAGTCCAAAGTCGTGAAAAGTATCGAGGTGTACGGCGAAATGCACCGCTACATTCCTGTCATTGCCAAATGGAACGGTTTTGAGAAAATAGGGGAGAAGGTAGTAGAGCACCGCGCGCGCAAATACGGTGTTACCAAATTCGGATTGGAACGCTTCGTGTACGGTTTCTTGGACTTGATGTCCATTATGTTCGTCTCCAAATTCCGCCGCCGCCCGATGCACTTCTTCGGAACGTGGGGGTCGCTTTCGTTTTTTGTCGGCTTTCTCATTTCCTTTTACCTGATTGCCGAAAAAATGTATTACATCTACGGACAAGGAATGTCGGCGCGTCAGTTGCGCAACATCACCGACCAACCACTGTTTTTCTTGGCTCTGGTGGCCATCATTTTGGGCATGCAACTGTTCTTGGCGGGCTTTTTGGGCGAAATGATTTCTTTGGCGGGCGCACGTCGCAACGAATATTTGATTTCGGATGCCGTTGGGGTCGAAATCAAGAATTAAAGCCCCAAAAATACCTTCACAATAACCGAAAGTATCGGAGATATTTTATCCTAAAAAATAAATATTTCCGATACTTTTTTTGTGTTAAAAAACTACTGACCAATGAATAAATCCACTGACTTACTTATTCAAATTGCTTTTTGGATATTTTATACCATTTTATTATTAATTGTAGTCGCCGCAGCTACCAATGGCTTCGCCGAAAACTATAATTTGCGGTATATTTTTAAAGTGGGAATGGCTTTTGTGTTTTTGCCGTCGGTCAGCGGGTTTTATTTATTCTATGTCGTTTTATTTCCCAAATACATCAAGACAAAAAAGGTTAAACAATCGCTTACGGGTGCGCTCATTACCGCGTTGTTTTTGGGACTTTTAAGCGTGCTTTTCGTTGTGCTTTTGTTTGGCTACAAGATGTTGTTTAATCAGCAGTCTGACCAATTTTTTTTCAAAATTATTTCCATGATGGCCATTGCGTTGGCCACTGGCCTGATGGGGGTTGCCATAAAAGGCTTCGTAACATGGTACGACGAAATGCGCATTAAAGAAGCACTCACTTTAAAAAATCATCAAATCGAGCTGGCTTTGGTAAAGTCGCAGTTAGACCCACATTTTTTGTTTAATACGATTAACAATATTGATGTACTTATCCTAAAAGATGCCCAAATTGCTTCAGTTTATTTGAATAAACTTTCTGATATCCTGCGTTTTATGCTTTACGAAACCAAGCAAGAAACCATTCCGTTGAGCAGAGAAATAGAATATATCCAGCAATACATAGCCTTACAAAAAATCCGAACGTCTAACACCAATTTTGTAACATTTTCCGTCATCGGCGACACAAACAATCACACCATTGCGCCAATGGCCTTGATTACTTTTGTAGAAAACGCCTTCAAACACTCTACCAACAAAAAAGAACCTGATGCCATCGTTATGACAATTCGCACCGAAGAAAAAAACATTTATTTTGAGTGTAAAAATAAATTTAATCCCGACAAAAAAACAGAAAAAGAATACAATGGTTTAGGTCAAAATCTAATTCAAAAACGATTAGAATTTATTTATAAACACAGGCACAAACTCGAAATAAAAAACAAGAATAATATTTATACGGTAAAACTATTAATTACGCATGATTAAATACACCTGTATTATTATTGAAGACGAACCTTTGGCAATGGAACGCACTAAAATGTTTGTCGAAAAAACGCCTTTTTTACAACTTCTCGCCTGTTTTGAAAACGCACTGGAAGGCGTGGCTTTTCTCAAAGCGAATAAAGTAGAAGTCTTGTTTTTGGATATAAACATGGACGAAATTTCAGGCATCGAATTACTGGAAACCTTCCGAATAGAGGCGCAAGTAATTATCACGACCGCTTACCCCAACTACGCACTCAAGGGCTACGAACTCAACGTAACCGATTATCTACTAAAGCCTTTTACTTTTGAACGTTTCTTGCAGTCGGTTAATAAGATTCAGGACAAAAAGCCCGCAACATTAGCCGCCGCGCCACAATTTCTATTTATAAAAACCGAAAACCGACTCGAAAAAGTTAATATCGACGACATTTTATTCATTGAAGGAATGCGCGACTATCGCCGTATCCATACCACCACCAAAAAGATAATGACTTTGCAAAACTTTTCGGAGTTCGAACAACTCATTCCCGCCAACCAAATTTGTCGCGTACATAAGTCTTACATGTTGGCTATCAGTAAAATAGATTCGGTGGAGCGTGGTCGCATTCGCATCGCCGACCAACTCATTCCCATTTCCGAAACTTACCGCGACGCATTTTTTCAACGTATCGGCGGCTAAGGATTTCGCAGCCGCAAACGCCATTTTTGCAGACAAATACACGGCGTTGGCATAACGGAATTTCTGTTTAGGATACTTCGGCGCACCTTTGCAATGTGGTTTTTAGCACATTCCCCACACCCCGCAAAGATGAAAAAACGCCATTTGCTTTCACTAATAGGCACAGCCTTACTCATATTGATTTTTTGGGCTAACACACTGGCTTGCAGTATGTACAAAGTAACGCTTGGCCGCCAAACAATGGTCGGGTGCAATGAAGATGCTTGGCGCACTACGCCACATATTTGGTTCGAGACGGCCAAAACCCCGCAAACTTATGGCGCAGCTTTTACGGGTTCGCGCTACGATGGCCACAATGGTTACGCGCCGCAGTCGGGCATGAACGAAAAAGGCTTGGTGTTTTCGCGTCTTGCTTCCTACACGCCACCAGAAGCGAGAGTTTCTTTTCGGGACAAAAAGCCCATCAACAACCCCACGCAATATCTCAAAGACATCTTGCACCATTGCCAAACCGTCGAGGAAGCCAAAGCGTACATCAGTCAGTATGATTACAGTTTTTTTCTGGACGATGTTTTTATTTATGTAGATACTTCTGGCAAATATCTACTGGTCGAATCTTTTGCCCTGACCATCGGCCACGATTCCAAATACGTGTTAGCAAATTTCTGTCCCAGCATCACACCCGACGACCGCAAAAAAGAGTTTAAACGCTATGCCAACGGAGCGTCATTTCTGGCCAATAAAATAGATACGACGCTGGCGTTTTGCAGGGCAGTATCGGACACAATGCACGTTTGTCGCCCCAAAATTGGAGACGGAACATTGCTTACTTCTATCTGGAATACCAAAGCCAAAACAGTGAATCTGTATTTTTATCATCAATACAACCAAACGGCGGCATTCGATTTGAAACAAGAATTAGCCAAAGGCAATCATATCATTGCGGTTGCGCCATTGTTTGCCCCAAATCCCGAATTTGAAAAATTGGCTACTTACAAAACGCCCAAAAATAATTTATCCCTCATGCTTTTTCTGATTGCTTGCGGTGGTTTGTTTTTGTTTACTGCTTTCTTCTTCGGTTTGCATTATGCTAAATATCGTGGTTTGAAATTACAATTATTATTAGTGCCATTAGGTCTGATTTTATTTGGATATATGGTAGTGCTTTGTACAAATCCTAATTTATTTTATTTCAAAGCTCCATATAAAGACTTTTATAATCAATGGGTTACGGCATCATCTTACATTCCTTTTGCTTTGTTGGGTTTGCTTATTCCCTTGAGCTTGGCAAGCGTTAGAACTTGGAAAAATAACGAATGGGGCATTTTTGCCCGAATGCTACTGACTACCAATGTAATTATATATTGTGTGTTAGTCGTGTTGTTTGGATACTGGGAACTGTATAGTTTTTGGAGTTAGTGAAGAAGAGCGTCAGAACCTGCCAAACGTGGCGGGTTTTGGCGTTTCTGTACATGCGCACAGTCTTGTGTATTTTAATAATGACAATATTTATCAAGTTGTCTTTTTTAACATAGAGACGCATTGAAATGCGTCTATTAAATCAAACCTTTTTGTATTAATAAATGTCGTCTATCACGCAAAACAACCGTTGCTATACATATATCAATACACAGTTGCAAAAACAAACTATTTTATTTTAGTTTCGGGCAATTGCAGTAGGCAATTACACTTCTAAAATTAAAATAAAACAAACAAATTTATGTTATATCCAATAATTGTATTTGCGTTAGTAGTCCTTATATCGGGCATTAGAGTAGCGCAAGAGTATCAACGCGCCATTGTTTTCAGGCTTGGCCGCTTTAATGCCATCAAAGGGCCGGGTTTGTATTGGATTATCCCCATCATTGAGCGGCAGCAAGTCGTGGATATTCGTACCAAGACCGTTGATTTAGAACAACAAGAAACCATTACTAAAGATAGCGTTACCATCAAAGTAAATGCGGTGTTATGGTTCAAAATCATCAACCCCGAAGGCGCAATTTTGAAGGTAGTGGACTATAATAAAGCCGTGTATCAGTTTTCTGTCTCCGCGCTGCGCAATATTATCGGCCAACATACTTTAGATGAGGTCTTACGCGAGCGGGAGCAAATCAACGCGACACTACAAAAAATCGTGGATCAAACCACAGAGCCGTGGGGTGTCAAAATCGAAATGGTAGAAATGAAAGACGTAGAAATTCCTGAAGGAATGCAACGCGCCATGGCCAGAGAAGCCGAAGCCATTCGCGAAAAACGCGCCAGAATGGTAAAAGCGGAAGCCGAGTTGGACGCATCTATCAAGCTCACGCAAGGCGCGAAAGAGATGGAAGGCAGCCCGATTGCCCTCGAACTCCGACGTATGCAAATGCTTTCCGAAATTGGCATCGACAACAATACAACAACCATCGTATTAGTTCCATCCGACTTCAGCAATGCCGCCAGAAGCTTCACGGAGCTGGTAGCGAAGAAGAATAATGATGTATAAATGATATATTTTTGAGTAAATAAAAAAGGACTTCTAACCATTGCGGCGAAGTCCTTTTTTATTTATTGAATTAAATGTCAATTACTTAATATTTACGCGAATGCCCTCCGAGTGTGTAGTGAACTCTGGCGCGTACATACATTGTATGCTCGTGATGCCATTGGAGAAACTACCCGCTTGCGCCACGCGCAAATCGTATTCAAACACAAACGTACCTTTCGGCAAATAGCCAATAAAGAAGTTAGCCGACGCATCTTTGATGCTTTGGTAATAACCCAAACCGTTGCGCCATTCGTAGCCCGAAAGCGTTTCGGCTGGCTCAAAACCCGACGCACGCAAATCTTTCAGATGTACATATTCCAAATCGCGGTCGGTAGTGATTTCTACACGCACTTGCACCATATCGCCGACTTCTAACGTTTGTGTCGTGATAGGCAAAAGCTCCGTTCCGCGTGCACCTGCTTGTTTTTTGTAGAGCTTTTTGCGGATAACCAACGGATTGTTTTCGGCTTTCGTGATGTGGTCGAGTTGCTCGAAATATTGCCAATACAACGCGCCCCACGCTACGCCCTCATCGCGTTTGGTCACGGTTACGCGCCCCATTTCTGGCTTGATTTGCTCGGCCTCAAACGTAGTTTTGAAATAACCCGTTCCCGCTTCTTGTTTTATTTTGCTCAAATCAATTTTTTGAGAACCTACACTAATTTCGATGGGTTGCGTATCGGTCAGCCAATTGCCGCCTCTGAGCAACAGCGCGTAGCAAGCTTCGGCGGTGGCTTTGGTGGTTTCCCAGTTGGTCGTTTGTTTGTTTTTCAAAAGCCAAACTTTGAGGTCTTCAACGGCTTTGGCGTTTTGGGCTACTTCATCAAACACCTCAATCATAATGGCTTGGCGTTCGATGGGAGCTTCGTACCAGAAATAACCCGAATTAGCACGCCAATACATTCCCATTTCTTCCGAATGCAACGCCTTTTCCGACAAAGAAGCTACGATGCTTTTGGCCGTTTCCTTTTCGTTGTAGCGATGCAAAGCCAACGCCGCCAACCCTTGCGTATAAAGCGGTTGACTGAGCCAATATTTTTTACTTTGACCCAAATAATAACTAAACGCTTCGCGGTTGCGGGCTTCCATTTCTTGTTTAAAGAAACTGCGCGTATAGAGGTAATGAATGTGCAAACCGCCTACGTGTTGTTCTTTAAGATTTACTTTATGCAATTTTTTCAAATACTCGTAGTCTTCGCGCATTTTGTTGTCCAGATACGCAATGGCTTTTTCAGCAATGGCCGCAATGCGTGCATCTTTTTCGATGCTAATCACGCCCAACTGTTGCAAATGCCCGATGCCCGCCACAATGTATTGCGTAATGTACGGGTTTTCGTTCATGCCCTTAAACCACGGAAACGCACCGCTGGCCATTTGCATTTGTTCGAGTTTGGCAATGGCCGCGTCCAAGCCTTCGCCCATTTTTATCATGTCAAACAAAAAAGCAATGCGGCGTTTGTTTTCCGACTCGTTTTTGGCTTGCAGCACCCAAGGCGTTTCTTGCAAAAGCAAACTTTTGAGTTCTTGGTTTTTCTGCAAATTCGACAAAAACGCCGAGCTGTCCGACTGTTTCCATTGCTCAAAAACCGCCTTAATTTTCGGGTTGCTGCCTACAATGTGCGCGGCCAAACTGTTGGCATAATAGCGGCTAAATGTCTGTTCGGCACACTCATACGGATATTCCATCAAGTACGGCAAGGCTTGCACGGCATACCACGCAGGATTTTGCGTAAACTCCAACGTAAGGCTGTGATTGCGTGCCGTCGGGCTGGCTTTCTTGGTCAATTTTTCCAATTCAAACGTTTTGGTCTGCTTGCCGCGAATCGGTAGCGGCAGGGCTTCGGTTACCAAAATGCGGTTGGTCAGCACAGGCAAAACGGCTTCTTCGCCGTCCGAATACGTGCCCGCTTGCGCCACAATTTTGTATTGCACAGCTTCCAAACCTGCTGGCACAATTATTTTCCAAGTGGCCGTGCTGCTCTCGGCGGCTGGGCAACTAAAATCAAATGTGTTGGCCTTGTTGCCTAACTGCTCATCAATGGACTTTTGCGTAAGCGCATCAAAAAGTTGTAGCTGCACTTTGCCTTGCAAAGCCTTGTCTGAGAGGTTTTTAATTTTGGTAGAAAGAAAAATAGTGTCGCTTTCGCGCAAGAAACGCGGCATATTTGGCACGACCATAAGCGTTTTTTGAGTTACCAATTCATTGGTTACCGTCCCGAAACTCACGTCTTTGGTGTGCGCCAAGCCCAACATTTTCCAGCGTGTCAGCGATTCGGGTATCGTGAAATTAACCAAAATCTCGCCTTTGTCGTTGGTTTGCAAGTGCGGCAAGAAAAAGGCCGTTTCATTGAAATTACTACGTGCTTTCACTTCTAGCGGTGCGGCGGCTTGGGCTTGTGGCTTCGGCGGTGCAACGCTGTTGTCCGTATCTGCGGCTTCTTCTTTGGCTATATTTCCAGCCATAAGCGTTTGCTCTGCTACTTTCTTCGCTTTCATGGCTGGAGCAGGTGCAGCGGCAGTTTTCATTTCTACGGAAGCATCACTCATCGACTCATACGCGGCAGTTGGTGCCATGCCTTTGCGCACCGCTCCGTATCTGTAGCGGCGTGGTACATGGATTCGGAAATCCTCGTAACTGTCATCAGACGTATATCTTTCGTAGTGCGTGGCAGGCCAACGGTACGAGTTTAGGGCTTGGGCAAAAGTAGTATTGCCGCCCCAATTCAAGTACGGATAATAGCTATTAAACACACTCATATAGAAACTGTTAGGCGCGAAAGCATCCAAAGAAGCATCGTACAGCGTAGCCAACATTTCGGCGGCTACTTTCTCGGATTTATAACCCGAAATTTTGAGCTTCCAAGTTTCTTTTTCGTTGGGCAAAAGTTTACTTCTGAACGTCTCGAAACTGATTTTCAGGTCTTTGTTCGTGTACGGAACATATACCGTCAGGGTTTGCGAATACGTGTGATTGTGGCGCACGGCGGTCAGGTGTATGCCCACATTGCCTCTGTATTCTTCTTTGATAGGCAAAGAAAGAACGCGTTGTTCGGCGTTGAGTGTGAGTTGTTCGGAGCTGATAATGCGGCCTTCGTGTTCCACTTCGTAGAGTACCACAAAATCTTTTTCACTGCTTACCACCAAAATTTCGGCATTTTCCAAAGGCTCTACGCTGCTGCGCAAAAGTTTAGCCTCAAACACCAACGGTTTGGCTATTTCTTTGCCTTTTGGCGCAATGAGTTTGAACATATACTCGGCTTTTACGGGTGTTTGGTGTTGGTCTTTTGTTTCCAATTCCACCCAATAAACCCCGACAGGCAATTTCTCTAAATCCTTGAAAGTGAGTGCAGTCGTTGTTTTTGTATCAAAACTAATGGTTTGCAAAAGCGTTTTGGGTTCTTGCAAATGATATGGCGCATCGGACGGGAAATCTTTGGCAAAATCACTATCCGAAATCGTAGGCGCGTCGGGCAAAGTCCAATAGCGGCTGTGCGTGGCCTTTGTGCCCGTTTGTACGCGGTAAAGGCGTGCGGTTACCTGTGCGCCAACGGCTTGCCCAACGGTGTTGGTACTGCTGACGGTAAGGTTAATTTTTTGTTCTTTGTTCACTTCCTCGCCGATATTGGCCGTCAGGCGCAACGATGTTTTGCCGACTTGTACGGAAGTGTTGGCCGTGTGCGTTTCACCGTTTTGGTCTATTACGTCGGCTTTGATGTTGTAAATAAATTCCGTTCCGTCCGACTCGGCAAGGTCGGGCAGCGCAGGGAAACGAACTACAAATTTGCCGTTTTGGTCGGTTTTAAGCGTCTGATTCAGTACCACCGTCGAAGTTTTGGAAGCAGGCGGCACCCACCAACACCACCAGTAAATTGGTTTGTAGGCTTGGCGTTCGATGCTTAACACTACTTTCGCGCCGTCCAAGCCGTAACCCGCGAAGGCTTTGGCCACACCCGTTACGCTAATCGTGTCGCCGAGTCGGAAACTGCCCGTAATCGGCTCGAAAGTAGCTTCAAATTTCGGGCGTTTGTATTCTTCTACTTGTATGTTCAGTTCCGCCAAACTGCCATAATTCCAACGATATTCGTCGGTTTCCGCATGATTAGCCACCAATCTAAAACTTCCGTTCAGTACACCCGACGGCAAGGCCACCGAACCGCTCAGGCTGCCGTATTGGTTGGTTTTGTAGCTTTTAGAAAAAACTTCTTCGTCGTTAGGGTCAAGCAATTTTATCCATATTTCCTTGTCGGCCAATACTTTGGCTTTGTCGCGCAGGCCTTTTTCTATCATTATTCCCTTAAAATAAACCGTTTGGGTTGGGCGATAAATGGCGCGGTCGGCAAACAAAAACATTTGCGTTTGGGTCTGTGGCGGCTGTGGCTTGTGAATGTCTCCACCAAAGCTGGTACAATTGCTTAACGTGTCATGGTTGCTTTGCAAAGAAATTGCAATGTGATGATTCTGCATTGGTGGAACATTTGCTCTACCGTCTGCACTGGTAGTCAGGTATTTAGTTTCGCGAACTACTTCTTTGCCCGTATGACTGTCGTAATATTTGTATTCTGCCATCACTTTTACGCCTGCTATTGGCTTGCCTGTTTCGCGATGCAACACACGTATTTCTTTTTCTTGGTTACGCACAAAAAAGCTCAAATCCGATACCTGAAACGCATCTAATTGCAGTTGTTGGGCTTTGCTCAAATCCGCGTCGTTGGCGACAGCAATAATATAATAACCTAAGTCTAAGGCAGGGATTTTGGCTTCTGTGCTGTGGGTTTTGTAGTCGTTGCTGTCTGGTAAATTAACAACTTGCTCATTTACAGGTTTTTTCTTTTCGAGCAAATCCAAAATTTTACTCAAATGTTCTTTGTTGTTGTAATAATGGTAGTCTTTGAACCACTTGTAGTCGTTGCCCGAAATTTTGTAAATGCTCAAACGCGTAGATTTGAGATTGCGGTAACTCAACAAAGCCAGTTGCGGCAGTCCCGAAGGCGTAATATTGAGGTTCGTAACCGAAAGTTCGGGTTGCTGTATGGCGTTAATAATGTTTTGGCAAAGTGCCGCGCCTCTTGACTTTGGATAAAGGCTAATGCCTTGCTGCGCGATTTTGATGGCCTCGTGCGGTTTGCCTGCGGCTTGTCGTTGTTGGGCTACTGTGGCCAAAAACTCCGTAACTTGTTCGTTGTTTTTGTAGGTGTCGGCAGCGGCCAACAGGCTTTTTTCGTAAAGTTCCGTTTTGGTATTGGAGTCGGTGTAATTGTTTAGCACAAATTCGATGCGCTTTTTCTCCAAATTAATCAACGCGTCATTTTTTGGGTCTTGCAAATGGAAAGCGGCAAGTTGCTGATACGTGCGCAACATTCGCCATTTCACCGAAAGGCTGTCGGGCGTGCCGATGTTGAGCTTTACAAATTCTTTGGCCAACCCAAAATACGCGGGATTGTTGATATAAAATTGCTCGTGCGGACGCGTGTTAAAAAGTTCGTCGTTGTTGAGTGCGTCCAGCGCACGCATAGCCAAAATATCAAAAAGCGTCGGGTACAAATGGCGGTTTTGCTTGCCTCCCGTCGTGAGCGTCTCAAACTGCGCCATCGGCAACTGTTGTAGTTGCTTGGCATTTTGCATAGACTGTTCGTAATGCGTAATTATTATTTCGGACAACTGGTTGATGTTCAGGGTTGCCAGTGTCTCGATGGTCGGCACTTTGCCCTTGAGTTCCACGTCTTTTGGCGCACTCATTTCATAAATTCGCCAACGGTTATTGTCCAAATATTGTTGGTAATATTGCCCCAAAACTGAATGCAAAACACCACTTTTGGCAACCGAAATCTTTTTGTTTTGAAGCTGTTGTTCTAAAGCAATAATGTTGCTCGCCTCATAATCTTCGTCTTTGGAAGCGGAAATAGAAGCCAGATAGAACAACACTTTGATTTGTTGCACTTCGTTTTTTTCGGCAATGGCTTTTCGCTCGATTTCTTCTACTTTTTTGCGTGCCGATTCGGGCAGGCCTTTGCCCATGAGTTTGTCGGTTTCGGCCCAAAGGCTTTCATAACTGGTGTTTTTCATGGTTGGTGTTTTTGTTTGTGCGAAACTAGTGTTTGCCCATGCCCACACGCATAAAACAAACAGTAATAAAGGGTGTCGTTTCATTTTTTTTGATTTTGTTAGTTGGCTGTTGTATGAAAATAAAAAAGTATATTTTATGTAAAAAAGCCTCTCAGTTTTGCACATACTGAAAGGCTTTTTTAGAATAAATTACGGAAAAAATTAACGACGATACGATACAATATAGTCGTTCAAATCTTCTACGCTGCTCGGAAATGTAAACACGTCATTTATCACAAAATAATTGTTAATATCGAGTGTATAACCGTATGCAAATTTTGCAAAATCTAATCTTCTATCCTCAAAAGTAAACATTTTGGCAAGCTCTTTTACTTGTGAAGTAAGCAAACAGTTTGATGTAATTACTTGCTTGGCAATCATGAGTTTGTTGTCGTCAAAAGGCTGCTTGGCGATAGAGTTTTTCGCGGCCTGAAACGCATCAGGTTGCATCGGATAAGGGCAACCGTACACACCAGTATAACCAGGCAAAACGTAAGGTTGTGGCGTTGGAGGAGGTACTACACCACCGTTGGTGGTTGTCGTAGTCGAATTTCCTGTATTTACCTGGCCTCCAATGGTTACGCCGCCTACGCTGATTTGACCGTTTACGGCTACACCGCCGTTGGTAGTAGTCGTGGTGGTGGTACTTCCGTTCGGGCGTGGTGGATTAGGCGTTGGGTTGTAGCCGCCGTTATTGTTGTAACCACCATTATTATTGTAGCCATTTCCGCCACTATTATTATTGTAATTATTGGCATTGGCTGCACCGCCACCAATTTGATTTTGACTTACAAAACGCAACACGTATTTTGATTTCTTTTTGCGAATAGCATAAGTAATTTCTTCGCCATAATAAACGTATAAAGTATTGTCCATTACCCCCAAGCGTTTATCTTCAAAAATGACACGCATTTTGTAATTTTCGGAAGTGAGTCCCGTGAGTTTTACGTTTGTTTCTGGGCGTTGATTTTGGCGAACACCGTTCAGAATTATTGTGAATCTTTCGCCATTTTCTGTAAATAAAATAGCGTTAGCAGTTTGGGCAAATGCTATTGTTTGAGCGGCCAAACAGATGAGCAAAAAAGTGAATAGCTTTTTCATAAAATTGAGTAAGTGTGTATCAAGTGAATGTATGGTTTTTGTTTTATAAAAGCTCTTTTTCAAATATAATGCCAAAAAAATATTTTCTTGATTTAAGAAAATAAATAAAATTATAAAAGTTTATTATTCAGTCTTTTATAATTATTTTATTTTAATAAAAGGCGTGATAATTCGTTCACTTTTCTGTAAATTACGGTCTTTGATTTGCACTTTGAAACAAACTTCCGACACCGTATCGTCGAAGAAGTAGAAAGATTTGAGGTCGTAGCGCAGTGTGCCTTCCAACGCACCGCTTTTTTCGGGCCGAATACGCGGAAAACGCCCGTAAAAAGTGCCGTCGATGCTCGAAAGCGAAGGCATTGGGATCGAATCTATGCGGCCATTGGCTTTGCGCTGAAAGCAGTCCACCGTAATATTAAAGTAATCAGGATTGAAACTTCCGTTGCTCGAAAGTCTTTGATAAGGCGCATTCGTGTCCGCAGCGTTCAGCCCCAAATCGCCGTTTCCGTCGCGGTAGTTGAGCGTGATGGCGATAGTATCTTGCTTAAAATCACCACCTTCTATAAATGCCATGGTGCGGTACGAAATGGAAGGCGTGTCCGAAAAATTAGGCTTACCGAAGCAACCCGAAAGCGTAGCTAAAAACCCTACTAATAGAATATATATGTTGTTTCGTTTCATTATCGTGCAATGTTTAGAACCTATTTCTGTTGCCTTTTCTAACGTGCAGCCAGCGGCTCATAGTACATTTTTCTGAGGCCATAAAGGTATAAAATTTATCCAAACATCTGCATTTAGTCATGGAGAAGTCCACAACTAAGACTGATTGTATGTTATTATTTTACCAAAAGATTTGCTTATTGTTTTTTTTGGTATAATATTGAGGTTGGTTTTATAAACAATAGGGGTGCCGAAAACTAAATATAGAGTAGGCGAAACAATTAAATAAAAACAATAATAATATGGCAGAGCAAAAACCTCTACAATCTAAAACCACCATGATTTTGATTAGCTTCTTTTTGGGCGGCTTGGGTATTCACCGTTTACTAATGGGCTATTCTAATTGGTGGTTAATGCTTATCACTTTGGGCGGCTGTGGTATTTGGTCTTTGATAGACTTTATTCGTATTATTACGGGAAGTCTAAAAATGGCAGATGGCCGTGATTTAGCTTAATAAAAACTACTTTTAAAAGAAAATCAACTTGGGTTAGTGTTGTTCGCTAACCCAAACTTATTTTTTAGCTCATTGATTTATGGATTTAAAGAAAGATAACGAAAAATATTGTACCGAATGCGGTTCGCTTATCAATAAAAAAGCAGAAATATGTCCGCGTTGTGGGGTTCGCCAAACGCCGCCGCAAGTAGTTGCTACAGGAGAAAATCGCTGGCTTACTTGTTTGCTACTTTGCTTCTTTTTGGGGGGCTTCGGAGTTCATCGTTTTTATACTGGCCATACAGGAATAGGTATTTTGCAACTCATCACGCTTGGTGGTTGCGGCATCTGGACTATTATTGATTTTGTTATGATTGTTACGGGCAATTTCAAAGATGCACAAGGTAATGTTATTACTCAAAACACTGCCGTTTAAACTTTTAAGCTATTGCAAAGAAAATTGGATCCCCAGTTTAGTTGTTTTTTATTTGCTGATTTCCAGTATTTTGCAAGCTATCACCAGCATAGACATTGGTATTCCGTGTCTTTGGAAAACTTTGTTTGAGACTTCTTGCCCCAGTTGCGGACTTACGACTTCGTTTGTGTGCTTGTTGCGTGCCGATTGGCTGGCCGCTTGGCAAACCAACAAACTCATTTATGTAGTGCTGCCTGCCGCAAGCTTTTATTTGCTTCAAGATTTTTGGCGTTTTTGTACAAAATGAGCCGACTAAATCAATGCCCCAGATAGATAAGTTTGGGGCTTTTTTGTGCCCAAAACCTTTAGATTTCCCAAATCCATAGGTTTAAGATTATGCTTAAATGCTTTGAAAAAAGGCTAAATTCGGTCATATTTGCCGCTTTGCGTTGATTCTGTAAAATTTTATCTATACAATGAAAATATCATATTCTTGGCTCAAGAAAATTATAGATTTGCCTGAAGACCCCGACTATATTGGCAAACTCCTTACTCGTTCGGGTTTGGAAGTGGAAAGCGTGGAGGAAATCGAACCTGTACGCGGCGGCTTGGAAGGCATGGTAGTTGGTTACGTGGTTACTTGCGAAAAACACCCCGATGCCGACAAACTCAGCAAAACGACGGTGGACATTGGCAGCGATATTATCGTACCGATTGTGTGCGGTGCACCAAATGTAGCTGCTGGTCAGAAAGTTATCGTGGCCACCGTTGGCGCGACACTTTACCCTGCCGAAGGCGAACCTTTCAAAATCAAGAAAGCCAAAATTCGCGGCGAAGCCTCCGAAGGCATGATTTGCGCCGAAGACGAAATCGGGTTGGGCAAATCGCACGCAGGCATTATGGTGCTGGATACCAACTTGCCAGCAGGTACGCCAGCCGCCAAATATTTTAACCTCGAAAAAGATTTTGTATTTGAAATAGGCCTTACGCCCAACCGCGCTGATGCAGCTTCGCATTGGGGCGTGGCGCGTGATTTGCGTGCGCTACTCAACCGCGATTTGCATTTGCCGTCGGTGGAGGCTTTCAAAGCTCCCGAAAATGAATTTCCGATTGCCGTAACCGTCGAAAACTCGGAAGCGTGTCCGCGTTTCGGTGGCGTGGTGATAGATGGCGTAACGGTGGGCGAGTCGCCAGAATGGTTGCAAAAAGCCTTGATTTCCATTGGTTTATCGCCAATAAATAACATCGTGGACGTAACCAATTACGTGATGCACGAGTTAGGCCAACCGCTTCATGCTTTTGACGCGGCAGCGATTGCAGGTAACCAAGTGATTGTAAAAAATGCAGCCGAAGGCGCGAAATTCGTAACCTTAGACGGACAAGAAAGAACGCTTCAGGCCACCAACCTGACCATTTCCAACGCCACAGAGCCAATGGCGATTGCGGGCGTTTTTGGTGGTTCAAAATCAGGCGTAAAAGACAGCACAACGCGCATTTTCTTGGAAAGTGCCTACTTCTCGCCTGTGTCGGTGCGCAAAACCTCGCAAGTGCTGGGTATCAAAACCGATGCTTCGTTCCGTTTCGAGCGCGGCGTAAATCCAGACGGCAATATTTACGCGCTTAAGCGTGCCGCTTTGTTGATTTTGGAAGTGGCGGGCGGCAAAATCGCTTCGTCTGTGACGGACATTTATCCGCAAGCCATACAGCCGTTTGACTTTGAAGTTAAATACAAAAACATTGATAGACTCATCGGTAAAAGCATAGACCGCCATTTCATTCACCGTATTTTGCAAAATCTTGACATAAAAATCACGCAAGAAAGCAATTACGGACACGAAGGTTTTGAGGAAAGTTTCCGCGTAAGTGTGCCGCCGTATCGCGTGGACGTGCAGCGCGAAGCTGACATTATCGAAGAAATTTTGAGAATTTATGGCTTTGAAAATGTGGAGATTTCCGAGCATTTGAGCACGGACTTTTTGGCATCGTTTCCGCAACCCGACAAAGAGCGTTTGCAAACCGATGTAGCGCGTTTGTTGGCGGCCAATGGTTTCAATGAAATTTTAACTAATTCTTTGACCAAAGCCACTTACACGGACCTGACAGAGTCGTTTAAATCCGAACTTAACGTGCCGATTCTCAATCGTTTGAGTGAAGATTTGGGCGTAATGCGTCAAACTTTGTTGTTTTCGGGTTTGGAGGCATTAGCGTATAACATTAACCGCCGCCAAAAAGACCTGAAAGTATTTGAATTTGGGAAAGTGTATAGCCGCAAACCTGAAGGCGGTGAAGGTCAAAAAGCGTATCAAGAAGAATTGCATTTGGCGTTGTTGGTTACGGGCGACAAACACCCAGAATCGTGGCAGGCCAAAGCCGAAAAAACCGACTTCTTTGTGTTGGCGGGTGCGGTGCAGCAAATTTTGGCGCGTTTGGGCATCAATGCCGAGCAACAAGCCGTTCAGAATGATATTTTTAGCTACGGTTTGGCTTTCATGCTCAACAACAGAGCCGTTGCAACGGTTGGTTTGGTAAATCCGAAATTGGCCAAAGCTGCCGAAGTAAAACAAACGGTTTTCTTTGCGGATATTGCTTGGGATTATTTGCTCAAAAAATATTCGGCCAAACACAAATTCCAAGACGTGGCCAAGTTCCCAGAGGTTCGCCGCGATTTGTCGTTGGTGCTGGACAAGCAAGTTTCTTTCGACCAAATCAAGAAATTGGCCTTGCGTACTGAGAAAAAAATCTTGCAACAAGTCAATGTGTTTGACGTGTACGAAGGCGACAATATTGGCGCGGGCAAGAAGTCGTATTCGGTAAGTTTCACGCTTCAGGACGAAGCCCAAACGCTGACCGATGCCGTCATTGACAAAACCATGACACGCCTCATGGAAGTTTTTGAAAAAGAATTAGGCGCGGTAATTCGTAAATAATCAATGCTTTTCAGAACATCGGTTTTCGTCGGCAACCTGCGCGAGAACCGATGTTTTTTGTTTTTATTACAATCCAAACAAAAAACGTTGGCCTGTTGCGCCTACGCTTTTATTCTAACCAATACAAAATCATGTATTCATACGCAGAACTCAAACATTTTGCCAAACAAATATTCCTAAAAATGGGCTGCTCGGAAACACACGCCGAGACGACGGCCACCAATTTGCTGTCGGCGGACTTGCGCGGTGTGGACTCGCACGGCGTGGCGCGTTTGTCGGGCTACGTGCGCCTCTGGGAAGCGGGTCGCATTAACCCAACCCCCAACATTCGCATCGTACACGAAAGCCCCAGTACGGCGGTAGTGGACGGCGATGCGGGACTGGGCATGGTGGTCGCGGATTTTGCTATGAAAGTTGCCATCGAAAAAGCCAAAGTAGCGGGCACGGGTTGGGTTTCGGTGCGCAACTCCAACCATTACGGCATTGCAGGCCAATACGCTATGCAAGCCCTCGAACACGACCAAATCGGTTGGGCAATGACCAACGCCAGTCCTTTGGTTGCGCCGACTTTTGCCGCCGAAAGATTATTGGGTACAAACCCGATTGCCATTGCTATTCCCGCCGACAAACAACCTGCTTTTGTAGCGGATTTTGCTACCACGACTGCCGCTAACGGCAAGCTGGAAATTTTGCAACGCAAAAACCAAGACGCGCCTACTGGCTGGATGCAAACCGCTGACGGACAACCTGCTACCGACTCAAATACCGTGAAAAATGGCGGTGCGTTGTTGCCGCTCGGTGGTGACCGCCAACACGGAAGCCACAAAGGTTATGCACTGGGTGCGATTGTCGATATTTTTTCGGCGGTGCTTTCGGGTGCGAATTACGGACCATTTGTGCCGCCGTTTGTCAGCTATGTTCCGTTGCACCCTAACCCCGTTGGAGAAGGACTTGGGCACTTTTTTGGGGCAATGCGCGTAGATGCGTTTCGCCCTGCCAGTGAGTTTAAATCGCACATGGACAACTGGATAGAAACTTTCCGCAAGGCCAAAACCACGTCCGAAGCCGACCAAGTGTTAATCCCTGGTGATGTGGAACGCCAAGCTACCGCAGAGCGTTTGCGCGACGGCATTTATTTGCTCGAACCTGTGGTAAAAGATTTGGGACAGTTGGCCGAAAAATTTGCTGTACCAGCTCCAACAGCATTATAATTGATTGATTTCAAACGAAATACCCTTCAATTTCTCTTATAGCTTTAGAAAAATTGAAGGGTATTTTTTATTTAAAATTGCCATTACGTAAGCCATAATTCGTCAGAGTGTTTTACTCGAATTGAAAAAATCTGTGTTTGAACGGAATTTTTCGACAAGCAAATAAGCGTGATAAAAAAATTGCATAGGCAAAATCGGTTATTTATTCGGATGTATTGCCTTCTCCTATCCATTTTTTTAGTGTGGGACAAGTGTTACCATCTTCGGAATAGGTTTGTACTTGTTGCTCTTGGCGCACACCAACATACAGCATATTTTCTTTAAAGTTATAAACAATAATAAAGTTTGTATTGTCGCAGTTATGCGCTTGACAAGCCGAGGCAACAAACTGATTTTCATCTACTTTTATCGGTTCTTCTACTTCCCAAAATTCTTTGAGCGCATTATAATTTTCGCCCATTAGTTTTTGCAAACGCGTGGTGAGTTGTGGTGAATTGAGCAACTTTACCTCGTACGGATACTTTCCGTTTAGTTTCTTTAGAAATTCTAAATCTTCGGCAGGTGCGCGTTCTGAGTGAGGGTCGGCGGCGTGTGGCATGGCTGGAATTTCGGCCGCTTTTTCTGCGCTAAGTGGTTGTTCTGTAATTGTTTTTTCGTTGGCACAAGCGGCAAACAAGTAAATAAAACTGCTAATCAGAATTGTTTGGGTAAACTTTTTCATAAATAATAAAGAATAGATAATATGCTAAAAGATTATTGATTCAAACTTACGAAAAGCATTTTTTTAAAAACAGCGATTTTACATAAAAAATAAAGGGCAAGTAATCAAATACTTACCCTTTACCAAAATCATATTATATTTTATTTACTGGAAATGCTGTACAAAAGGCCTATGGCAAGTGTTTGACTTGTCTGGATATGATAGTCCATGTCTTCGTCATAAAGCAATGTTCCAGAAAGATTTACGCTCACAAATTTATTGATTTTGGCGGCCAGCAGCACATCCAAACGGTTGTCAATGGCGCGTAGGGTTTCGTAGTTGGCAAAAGCCGCATAACGTACTTTCAAGTTCATGTTTTTGGCAATATCTTTATCAAAACTAGCGATAAACTGAAAGGCGATTTCGTTACGAACTTTCGAGCCGATATCAACCCCATAATTTTTGGGGACGTTGTGGTAAAGCGTGGTATCAGTTACAAAAGTTTGGCGCAGTGTTCCTGTGCCGAAGCGCAACCAAAAATAACTCACAGGTTTGTATTCCGCCCCGATGGAGTTGGTAAGGTAGGCAGGCGCAAAAAAACGAGAAATCAGATACGATTTTTCTTCACCCGTAACCGCATCTTTTTTATACTCGTAGCCTTTGTCGAACTGCGCCGCGAAGTTGGTAGAGGCAAACAAGTTCCAGTGCGGCGAAATTTTATAACCCAATTTTGAATCTAAGAAAATGCGGTCGGCATTTTTGCGTAAAGATTGGCCGTCATTTTTCAGAAAACCGTATTGCAACTGCAAATCATTGTTGAAAGAAAGACGCGTATTTTCGTAGTTGGCATGGCCGTTAAAGAAAAGCCCCACCGCAATAGAGTTTACACCGCCGCCCTTCCAGTTGCTACTAAAAGAAGCTTGGTTAAGGTTTGTCCCTGTTTGTATATCAGATTTCCAGTGGCTTACTTTTAGGCTGTCTGTTGGCGCGGCAAAAGCCGTAGCACTGAGTATAAGCCCCAATATGAGCATAGTAATTTTGGTTTGCATCGTTATTTTGATAGAAAATAATTTAGATGATTTTTGTTTGTGATATGAATGAAATGTATTTATTGTTATAGAGTATATGTATTTTGTTATCAACTTGTTAGCTTATAAACGCAAACAATCCCCAAACTGAACTTATACAAGAATAGTTTGAGGATTGGTATTGATAATGGCAATAAATCTATGGTTTGAAAACCTCGTCTTGTTCGCTGAGGCCTTCCACGATTTGCACAAATTCCACGTCGTTGAGACCTGTCTTAATTTTGATGCGTTGCGCTTTGCCGTCGCGGTTCACACGTACCGAATCGTTGTGTACATAAAACTTCGGCAGCACCAACACATTTTTTTGTTTTTCAAAAATAATGTTGGCTTCGATGGTTGAGCCTGCATAAAATTTCACGTCGGTAGGCATTTCGATTGTAGCCAAAGCCTTGATACTCTTGTTTACCAAACCAATTTTTGGGTAAATCTTTTTGATTTTGCCCGAAAAATAACGGTTCGGAAATGCATCGCTCGAATAGACGACCTCTTGCCCTTCGCGAATCCAGTTGATGTCCGTTTCGTCGATGGCCAGTTCTACTTCATACGCTCCCGCTTGCCCAATTTCCATGACAACTACCTGAGGAGCAATTAGTTCCCCCAAACGGCCTGCAATGTCGTACACGCGACCATTGATCGCCGAATTAATCGTAAAATTATCTTTGCCCACTTGCTGCGACTTATAAACCTGCTCGGCATTGGCCACGTCCGTGCGGAGCTTTTGGCGTGTGCTTTTGTAGGTTTCTTGAGCGCGTTGGTAGTTTTGGAAAGAGGTTTCCGACAACGTACGGGCTTGGTCTAAGGCTACTTGCGTAGTGGCTTGCTCTGCCCACAAATTCTTGTAACGCACGTAGTTAGTGGAGTCCAAACGGAATTTGGTATAAGCCGCTGCAATTTCTTCGCGTGCCGCTTTCATCATAGATGAGTTTTCCGCCAAATTGGATTTGGCCAAAGCCATATTGTTGCGAGCTACGCTAATGTTATAGTCCGAAAGCTCATTTTTGATACTAAATAACGGTTGGCCTTCACGTACAGAGTCGCCTACTTGCACGTATAATTTTTGTAAATAACCGCCCACGCTGCTGTTGGCGCGGTAATAGTTAAGCGGATATACTTTTCCTGAAGCATAAATCGCTTGCGTTACGTCGCGGCGCGAAGGATGAATGGGTTTTTCGCGATTGAGGCAACCTTGCATCAGTGCCGCACTCATCGCCAACGACAATACAATATTTTTGGATAGATTCATCTAAATTCAATATGAAAATTTGCACATTGTTGGTGCGCAACAAAAAACACCTGCAAAAGAACACAAAAAAGCGATTGGATAATAGCTTTTAATCTCTCAAAACGAAAGTTTTCCTACACGAAAACTTGTAAACTGCTATCAAAATTAACTTTATCTTTGGGATTTGATACGAAAATTGCCCAACCATGAGCTTTGAAATAAAATTGCCTTTGTTTGAAGGGCCTTTCGATTTGCTACTGTTTTTCATCGAACGCGACGAGTTAGATATTTACGATATTCCGATTGCACGCATTACGGACGAGTTCTTGGAATATGTCAAACACTTAGAAAAAATAAATATTGAAATGGCCAGCGAATTTATTTTGGTGGCTTCTACGCTCATGCGAATTAAAGCGAAAACATTGCTGCCGCGCCCCGACCTCGACGCTAAAGGCAACGAAATAGACCCGCGTGAAGAGTTGGTAAGGCATTTGTTGGAATATAAAAAATACAAATCCGTAGTACAGACACTCGCCCAAATGGAAGACGACCGTTCCAATCAGTTTTCGCGCGGCAATGCCTTGGCCGAAGTGCTGCAACTAGCCGAACAGAACAACGACGAAGCCGAATTACAGCATTTGGATTTGTACAAATTGCTCAAAGTGTATCAGCGCGTCATGAAACGTTTTGAGCTGGAACAGCAACGCCCCGTGCATACGGTGGTGCAATATCCGTACAGCATTGAGCAGCAAAAAGAGCATATTTTGGGTCAATTATTTTTCAAAACGCGCATTGGCTTTGGCGAGTTGCTCACGGAGTTTCCCAACAAAATTGCGGCTGTTTTTAATTTTCTGGCTATTCTGGAACTGCTGCAATTAGGCCAAATCGGGTTGCACATCGAAGAGGGTTTTAATCAGTTTTGGGTGGAACGCCCCGCCACGAGCGAAGTAGAAATTTTAGCCGAATAAAATTATCTGATGCCTTACGCGCCTACATTTTTCTTTTATTCGCCTCGCTATACGGATTGGTTACGTGCTCAAATCCCGCAGCAATTGCAACGTTGGCAAACGCCAGAGGCCTGTCTTTTGGCTTGGTATAACACTGATAAAAAGCAACTTACAAGCACCGTTCGGGCTTCTTTTGGGGGAATAGAAGCGACCACTCACGCCAATTTTGCAACGCATCAGTATTTGTACGGCCAGTTGCTCGACTGGGCTAAGGCGCAAGGCGCAACGCAAATCAAGGTAGTGTTACCGCCAGAGTGTTACGCGCCGAATGTGGCTTGGCAAGCAGAGATTTTGCGGGAACTGGGCTTTGAGTTGTTGTACCAAGACCTTAATTTTCATTGGGAAATAACGCCCGAACCCGTGCAAACGCGCTGGTCGGGGCAGGCGCGTTGGAAGTTGAGCAAGTCGCAGCGCATGGGCTGGACTGTAACGCGTGTCAGCAACCCCGATTTGGCCAAAACCTACGATTTTATTTTGGCCAGTCGCGCGCGCAAAGGTTTTGAGTTGAGTATGAGCCAAGCGGATTTTGTGGCGCAATGCACGCAATTTCCGCACGACTACCAAGTTTTTGAAGTGCGCAACGCGGCGGGCGAACTGTTGGCCAATGCCGTTACGTTGGCCGTATCGGAACAGGTATTGTATGTTTTTTATACGGCAGATGCGCCGCAAGCACGGGCTTTAAGCCCTGTGTTGCTGCTACACGCGGGCATTTATGCGTATGCGCAAGCACAAGGTTTCGGGTATTTGGATTTAGGTACAGCCTCGCTGCAAGGCATTGTAAATGAAGGTGTAGCGCATTTTAAGCAAACGGCTTTAGGCGCGAGGCCAACCCCAAAATATACGTTTTTGAAAAAATTAGTTTAAGCATTTTACACAAAAAAAGCCGCCCAATCTTGAGCGGCTTTCGTATTTTTATTCGTCGAGCATGGTGGTTTCACCTTGCAAGATTTTACATTCGGAATATTCGGGGTCAATGTTAATAAATACTTCGCCTTTCGTTTTGTCGAACCACTTGTTCATGGCTTCTGCTTTTTTCTCTTGCAGTGCCGCGTGTTGTATTTTCTGATAATCGTCTTTGAGGTTGGCAGCGTGCGGCGGTGTTTTTGATTTGAAATAAATCAGGCGCAAAGCGTCTTTGCCGTCGTCGGTGCGCACGGGTAGCGGCTTAGTAATCTGACCAATTTTCATGGTATCCGTGATAAAATAAATCACAGGGTCAAGATTTTCGGTAGCAATGTGCGTGCTGTTGGTGGTGGCATCCGTGAAATAACCGCCATTATTTTTAGTGGTTTCGTCGCTAGAAAATTTCTTAGCTGCTTTTTCAAATGTAATACTGTCTTGCATAATCGCCGTGCGGATGCTGTCGAGGCGTGTGCGTGCATCTTCCAAATCTTGTGCCGAAGAAGTCGGGCGTAACAAAATGTGGCGCGAACGATATTCTGTGCCACGTTTTTCGATAAGTTGAATCAAGTGCAAACCAAATTGAGATTCTACAATCCCCGACAACTCATTGGGTTTGAGTTGCAAAGCGGCTTGCTCATACTCTGGCACCATTGCGCCACGTCCCCAAAAACCTAAGTCGCCACCTTCGGCAGCAGAGGCAGGGTCTTGCGAATACACACGCGCCAACGTTCCGAAATCTTCGCCTTTTTCGATGCGGCCTTTCAGCGTTTCGAGTTGGGCGCGGGCTTCGGCTTTGCGGTCTTTACCAACTTTTGGAGTCAGGATAATTTGCCCGATTTCCACTTCCGTCGAGAAAAACGGCAAGCTGTCGGTCGGAATTTCATTGAAGAAACGCTTCACTTGCGCAGGCGTAACTTTTACGTCTGCCGTAATGCTGTTCTGCATTTTTTCAGCCAACATCATTTCTTTTACTTGCTTGCGCAACTCTACTTTGAACTGCTCTACGGTTTTCTTGTAATAGGCTTCGAGCTTTTCGCGTGAGCCAATCGTCGAAATCATGTATTGCATACGGCGGTCGAGTTGTTCGTTTACCATTTTCTCTTCTACCGTTACCGAGTCGATGTCGGCTTTGGCCAACATAAGTTTATTAATCACCAAATTTTCCAACACTTTGCAGCGCATATCAGGGCGTTGGCGTTGGTTGTTTTGGCTGGCTTGCAAATATGCTACTTCCAAATCAGATCTGAGAACGATGTAGTTATCTACTTTTGCAATAATTTTATCAATGCTTTGGCCTTTGAGTTGGGCGTTGGCGCGTGGGGCAGATGCCGCCAACAATGCCACGCACAAGGCACTAAGGTTTAACCAATATTTCAAATTCTTGTTGTTTTTGGGCTTGTTTGTAAACATCGTTGGAAAGTGTATTGAGCAATTCTGTTTTTCTTTGATTAAGAATAATTCCTTTTACTTGTGCTTGCACGTAAGCTAACGGTGCAGTCTGCCCCGATATTTTATAAGCACTTATTTTGAGCAAATAAACAAAATCTTCGTCTTGTTTTTGACTAAAAGTATTTTTGCTTACAAAATCGTTTTTGTTAGTGATTTCGGAAAAGGGCGTACCGCGCACCAATTCTTCAAAATTAGTCCAAACCGTGTCTTGCAGTTGGTAGGTGGTGGCAAAGCGTATGCAATAAGAGCGAAACTCTTGGCGGTCAGCCTCTTTGCGCGACTTGAACCAGTCCATTGCCTTGTCTTGCTTGGGCGTTCCTTTGGGCAGTTGCACCCACTGGGCTTGCACGATGGGAGAGCGCAGCAAGAAATTAGTTTGGTTTTCGGTATAAAATTTATTGATGTCGGCTTCGGTCAGGTTCGTGTCCAGATGCTCGGTAATGTATTTTTGTTTGAAAGCCTCTACGAGCAAATCGCGGCGATATTGCTCCACTTTTTCTTCTAAGTCAGTGGGTGTAAAACCTTGATTGTTAGCTTCTTTCTCCCAAAGTTGTTGGCGTACCCACGCTTCGGCGTAGCGCGTGATGCGTTGCACGCTGTCTGTGTGCGAAATGTTAGGCGCGAGCACATCGGCAAGCTCTGCGTAAGTGAGCGTTTTCGTTCCCACTTTGGCTACAACTTGTTGTGGGTCAATGCTCGGCGATTGGGCGGCTTGCTCTGCTTGCTTTTGGCAGCCCAACAATCCTATTCCCAAACCAATTAGCCCTAAAAATGATATTTTCACGTTCATCAAAACTGTATTAGCCTCAAAATAAGGGGCAAAGATAGACAAATCCGCCCAACAAAAAAGACGTAGCCGCGTGGCTTACGTCTCTGAGTAAAAATGTTAGGATTGCAAAATGAGTCCCAACCATGTGTTTTGTTAAAAATCCCAAATGGAACTATTGCCGCGTCTGAAATGCTTTCGCATATCCATCACGAAGGCCAAAATGAGATACAAAATCACGGGCGAACCCATTGTCAGGAAGGAAGTATAAACAAAAAATAAGCGAATACCCCCCGACGAAATGCCCATGTAGTCGCCCAAACGAGCGCAAACTCCAAAGGCTTGTTTTTCGCAAAAAATTTGAATTTTCTTCGTCATTGCTTTCTATAAATCAGGGTGAGTAACTAAGATTATTTTGTTAATAACTCGGCACAAATGTAGGAAAAAAAATATAAATTCGTATTATTGCGGCTTTGTTAGTGCAATCAAATCTTTAATGTCGAATTTAATTTTAAGTTAATAAACATTGCAAAACGATGATTTCTAAAAAACTGATTTCCGGTGCTTTGCTTCTTGGCTCGGCAGCTTCATTTTCGAGCTGTACCTTGAGCAAGATGATCAAAATGGCTAAAGACCAGCAACTTACCATTACGCCTTCTCCTTTGGAGCTACATGGTGACTCGGTAAAGTTTGAAGCTTCGGCGCTTTTGCCTCTAAAAATGTTGAAGAAAAATACTGTTTACACAGTATATCCGACGTACAACTACGGCGACCAAAAAGTAGCAGTAGGCGACGTACAATTTAAAGCCTCTGACTTCCCTAATTCAAAAGTAGAGCAGCCGAAAGTAACACGCAAATTTGCGTTTGCTTATGGCGGCGAAGCCATGAACAAAGGTACGCTTACTGTAAAAGGTACTGCGGCAAACCTTAACGGCAAATCTAAAACGACACCTGCGCCAGATATGACCATTGCACAAGGTCTTATCACTACTTCGCGCCTCGTACAAGATGCGTATTATCCTGTATATGCTGACCACGGTTATAACAATGCTGAAGAGCTTACGCCAACCAATGTAGCTTTCTATTTCGAGCAAGGCAGTGCCAAATTGCGCGTGGTAGAAACGGGTGGCAAACGTGGTAAATTCTTGGACGCTTTCATCGCACACAAAAACGTAACACGTACCGTAACCGTAACGGGTGCGCACTCGCCAGAAGGCCGTGAAGCGAAAAACGTTTCGTTGGCTGAGCAACGCGCTGGCGCAATCGAAAAATACTACCGCGCACGCCTCAAAAAATTTGATTATGGCAAAAAAGCAGACTCAATTGAGTTTGTTACAAAATCCGTAGTACAAGATTGGACAGCTTTCAAAGATTCGTTGGCAACATACAAAAAATTGTCTGAGTCTGAGAAACAAGAAATCTTGGCTGTAATTGATAACGGCGAAGGCGATTTCGTAGCAAAAGAACAAAAATTGCACGCGTTGCCATCGTACAAAAAAGTTTTCAACGACATTTATCCAAAATTGCGTAATGCAGGCACTGAAATTTTGACGGTTCTTCCTAAAAAGACAGATGCTCAAATTTCGGTTTTGGCTAAAAATATCACTGAAAGCAAAGCAGACGCAAAAGTTCTTACAGACAAAGAATTGGCTTACGCGGCAACGCTTACGCCAATTTTGAGCGAAAAAGAAGCGATCTACTTGGCTGCTACTAAGAAAAACGATAGCTGGGCTTCGCACAACAACTTAGGTGCTGTGTACTTGGAGTTTGCTAAAAAAGCAGCTTCTCCAGCAGAACGCAACCAATACGTGGACAAAGCCGTTACACACTTCGACATTGCAAAAGCAAAACAAGAATCTGCGGAAGTTTACGCTAACTTGGGTACTGCGCAACTCATGAAAGGAAATGTTACGGCTGCCGAACAATCGTTCCAAAAAGCACAAACACTTTCTCCTTCGGACGATGCTCGCAAAGCTGTAAACAGCATGGCGGGTGTGTTACAGATCAAAAAAGCACAATACCAAACGGCTGTTTCTAGCTTCACAAACGGCCTAAACGATGCGCTTGTAAGCTACAACAAAGGTTTGGCGCAATTGCTTAACCAAGATTTCGCTAACGCTTCGGCAAGCTTCGAGGAAGCAACTAAAGCTAATCCTCAATTGGCAGTTGCTTACTACGCTGCTGCTGTGTCGGCTGCTCGTCAAAAGAAAGAAGACGTGTTGGCAGCTAACCTTGCAAAAGCCATCAGCGTTGATTCTAACTTGCGTGCACGCGCTATCAACGATTTGGAATTTGCTGGTTTCGCTTCAAGCCAAAAATTCAAAGATGCAATTCGCTAATCAATAGCATTTTGCTTTCTTCAAATAAAAAAACGCCTGCTTTTCGGCTCAGAAAGGCAGGCGTTTTTGCTTTTATCCGAATGTTTTCTTGTCAAACAGGCAATAATCCAGTATCATTGTAACGTTCTATATAAAGTGAATTGTAATTTGCTCAATCAAAACGATTAAGCGAATCGCAGTAAAAAGAATTAGGTTGCTATGCTAAAATTCATGAGGGAACATATCGCATTTAGAGTATTGTGGCTGCTAATGGGCTTACACATACTCAATTACAGTGTGGACAGTCCCGATAAGCAACCCAATTACGTTCCCGAAGATTTGAGTTATAACGACATGGAAAGTATTGCAGAAATTGTGTTGGAACAATTTCTGGACATAGACGATGCCATGGCCGAACACGACGAAGATGACGACGAAAGTGGCAGTAGTTTTTCCAAAAAAAGAACATTTGATGTATTCGTGTGCCACAAATTCATCAAAGTAGTAATTGGTTGCCCTTGTTATCGCGACATTACTTTTCTTTCAACTTATACGGAGCAATTTTTTGAACAGTTTAATGCTGAAATAATTCCCCCTCCGCCCAAAGCCTAATTTTTTTTGACATTCTGTATTATCCGACCCTGATACGTGCGGGGCTTGGCGTAGCGTAGGCATCTCCTTCCGATGGCCTACTCAATATTCTTTTGTTTCATTATTAACATCCCTCAAAAACAATGAAAAATATAGCATTGATTTTGAGCCTGTTTGCTATTGTCGTTTTAGCAGCCTGCTCAACTAAAATTCAGCATCAAAAAGAAGAAAAATTTAAGGTGGCCAGTCCGTTGGTAAAAGATACGGTTTACACCAGCGAATATGTAGCCGAGCTGAATGCCATTCAGAACGTGGAAATTCGCACACGAATAAAAGGCTACATCGAAACGATTCGGGTAGATGAAGGCCAGAACGTAAAGAAAGGGCAAACGCTGTTTTCGGTGAGCAGTCGGCGTTATCAGCAAGATTTGCGCAAAGCCAAAGCCAATCTGAAAAGCGTGTTGGCCGAGCTAAAATCCGCTGAAATAGAACTGGAAAGTTCCCGAACATTGCTCAAAAAAAATATCATTGCCCAAACCGAATACGATTTGGCGGCGGCCAAAGTAGATGCGCTCAACGCCAAGCTCGAAGAGGCCGAATCGGAAGAGGCACAGGCCAAACTCAATTTGTCTTTTGCCGAAATAAAAGCTCCTTTCGACGGGATTATTAACCGCATTCCATACAAAACAGGAAGTTTGGTAGAAGAAGGAACATTGCTTACAACTCTTTCCAACAACAAAGAAGTGTACGCGTATTTCAATGTTGCGGAGAAAGATTATTTGGATTATGTAATCACGAAAGGCGGCGGAAAATCCAAAGAAGTAGATTTAGTATTGGCCAATGGCAGTGTTTATGCGCACAAAGGCATTATTGAAACGACAGAAAGCGAGTTTGACAAAAGCACAGGCAATATTGCTTTTCGTGCCAAATTCCCGAATCCCGAACAAATCCTCAAACACGGCGCAACTGGCAAAGTACAAGTAAGTACAGCGTTGAAAAATGCCATGCTTATTTCCCAAAAATCAACTTTCGAGATTCAGGGCAATGTGTACGTGTATGTAGTGGATAAAAACAATGTAGTACAAATGCGCAAAATCACTCCAACGGTTCGTTGGCCGCATCTGTATGCCATTGGTGCGGGACTTTCTCCTTCCGACAAATTTATTTATGAAGGAATACAGCGAGTAAAAGAAGTAAGGGGTATAAAATGAAATGTCCAAGAGAGAAAAAGAAAAATGTGCGAAATTTGCACAGAAATGCAGTTTTTGGCGGTTTTATGAAAAAATGAAATGTCCATGCGCCGCTATAATACATCTACCTTGTAACGGTACAATTAACCCATAAAAAAGCCCGTAAAACAGCGATTAACCTACCAACAGGCATAAAGCCCGTATATTAACCTAAAACGCTGTAAAACAACCATATTAACGCCGAAATTATAGGCCGTTTAAACCGAAATTAAAGCCTCATTACACGCTGTATAAAGCCGATGTAATGAGGCTTTTTTATGCCCTGAAAAATAGCCCAAAAATGACCCAAAAAATAGTTGGGTACGCAGTTGGGTACGCAGTTGGGTACGCAAATCACTGTTTTAAAATACGTGTACGAATAGGTATAATGTATAAAAACAGCCATAAAAAGCGCGTAATACTAATATAGATACCCCTTTATTACAGGCGTATGAATGTATTTATTTGTCATAACTGATTGAATATCAGATATTTGAATGATTTTTAGTGTAATTGTTATGCAAAAAATGCGCACACAGCTTCGCAAAACCGCGTGAACTACTATAATTCTCGCGGTTTATTAGGGTACTACCCCATAAAAAAGCCAAAGACTACATGCTTAAACATACCGAGTATGTACCAATATGTTTGCTCGTCAAATTTGGCGTGCAAATAATATGGTTGATAATCAATAGTTTATAGTTGTCGTTTTTTGCCGTCCAGATTTGGACAGTAAAAACAGAAGCTAATTAAGATGGCTGGGTAACATGAATACGAGTAGTCGTGCTACTTTTTTTGCATTCCTCCAACTGAGCCATGAGCATCTGAACCATCATAGCCTGCTGCGCAATAGTCTGCTGCTGCGCTTCTATGGTTTGCTGCTGTGCCTCTATCGTCTGTTGCTGTGCGGTACTTATTGATGAAGGTTCTACGGCGGGGCTGGCTGAATCTGCATCAATAAGCATCGAACCTTTGCCAGTTAATAACCATGTAGCACTAATGTCTGAATATATGGTCAATATATTGGCTATTGCATCAGAATTTAGTGGTGTCTTTTTCGCCTCTCCCTTAAAACTGCCATAGGTCATACCTATATTAGCAAAAAAAATTTCTTTGCTAACTCCTTTATTTTCAGCAATAAGAAGTACTCGCTCTTTGATATTGGTAAATTTATTTTCCATAAAATTTGGATTTTAGTAAATATATTGTCCATATTTGTAACGTCAAACGTAACACAATAATAACAATGTCAGACAATCCACCCAAACAATTACATGAAATAGCTACGCTGCGAGCTGCTGCGATAATCAGGACAGCACAGGAGCTTAAAGTAACGCCACACATGGTTAGGCTTTCGCTCAACAATAAGCGGCACTCCGATACAGCAGCCAAGTGCTGCGAAGTGTTTGAAATGAAATTTGAAAAAATCAAAACCCTGTAATCTAATGTGGAAAATCACCGAGCATAAAGAGGCCAAAAGTCGCCAAGACATTATGGTATTAGCTATGATTAAAGAAATCATAGAACACAAGACATACATCACTTACGCTGGGTCATTCATTGACGAATTTAAAAGCAGGTTGGCCGAAATTCCTCGTGCTAATAAATATTCCGCTGACTTGATGTATCGGACGTTTACGAATGACGAATGGGGCAAAACACTCAAGATTGCAAAACTCAATGTGTTGGGTGATGTCAAGGCAATTATGTACACCCTTTCTTTTGAATCAACTTCCAAAACACCAATCCAATGAAAACAAATAGCTTTTTAGAGCCAAGAATGAGCCTGTTGAAAAAAGCCACCAAAGCAGGTTGGCCATGCGACGAGTCGTTGCAATCGTGGGAAGATATTGAATGGGATGCTCGCGAGTACCTTGCTAATAAGGTAGATAATGCCGATAAACTTAATAGAATTCAGGCCGTCTACTACCATCAAGAGGAAGGAGGATTTCTTGAATGTGAATTACCTATCGGCGGTGATGCTGCTCCAAAATCCGATAGAACGGTCGTCGTGCGAGGGGTAGAAGTTGCGGCGGCTGTAATATGTGATGCTGACGGCGTTTGCTACTTAGTCCATGAATGACAAAGCCACTCCCGAAGCCGCCCGCGTGTATGAGTTAGCCGAAGCACTCAACGAGGCCATTGCCGCCGCTACCGCCAAAGGCTATTATATACGTGTCTGGACGGATAAACCGCTACTTGTACAGGTCTATATCCCTGTGCCAGCACCCAAGCAAGACGAACCGCACCCATTTTAATTACTGCTATGCCTCATTTCTGGAATAATATAGTTGTCGTAACGAAAGATGAACTTGTACCAAGTTTTTTTGCTACATGGAATACGCTGAAAAGTGAGATACAACGCTATAAAGATAAGTCTTACGGGATTAAGCGATTGCAGTCTGGAGGTAATGGCCGCCAATTATTGATTGCCTTCGATAGCCTGCCGATAGAAATACGTGAGGCACTGGGCGACCCTCGCAAGCTGAATCATATCATGGAGCGATTTTACACGGTCGATGCTGAGGCCGTGAGATTCTTCTCAGATTACCGATTCGATGACGCGAGAGCCTTATCCGATGAGCATCAGGAGCTTTACATCACTAATGCCTGTGTGCTAAATGCCGCGATTAAGCTCATGGCCGCTCGCCGTCAGGAGCGAATTACGAAAGGTGGCAAGACGACTGGCATCATGGCCACGATATGCAGCGATGTAGCGAGCTTTAACGAGGTGCTTAAAGCAAAGTATCAGGTGCAGCACAACTTGCCCGAAAGCGAAAAACGCTTTAAAGAGACGTTTAAAAGCTATCAATCAGAGGGATATGTGGTACTGGTGTCGCAGAAATTGGGCAAGAAAAACGCCCAAAAAGTAACCGATACAGTGCTGGAAGTGCTTGAGGCGATGTTCGCGAAAGACTCACAGAAGCCAACGGCCACTGAAATACACAGACGATATTCGTTGTTTTTGGCAGGCTCGGCCAAGCTAATCAACACAGATACAGGCGAGGAGTATAACCCGTCCATGTTCAAGGAGTTAAGCCAAGCGACAGTGCATAATTATCTGAAGTCGTGGAAATCGAAGATTGCGACTTATGGCATTAGAAGCGGCGACCGTCAGAAGTTTATGACGGCCTTCAAAACGCCACATAGCTTGGAAAAACCAAAGTATGCAGGTTCGATAATCTCGGTAGATGACCGCCAACCGCCGTTTAAGTGCTTGGAAATTGATGGTGAACGCATCTGGTTCTACAACGCAATTGATTTAGGAAGCGAAGCCTTCACGTGCTGGGTACACGGGAAATCGAAAGAGGGAATTATCGTTGATTTCTATCGCCAGTTGGTGCGCAATTATCACGAATGGGGCTTGCCGATGCCGCATGAGATAGAGGCAGAAAGCGCGTTAAACTCTTCATTCGTAGATACTTTCTTGAAAAAAGGTGCAATGTTTCAGGAAGTGCGCATCGAGGCGAACAACGCACGCGGAAAACGCATAGAACGCTACTACGGCGAATTGCGCTACCGCTACGAAAAGCAGCGAACTGGTTGGCTGGCAAGACCATTCGCACTTTCAGAAGCCAATCAGGCAGGACCAGACAAGCAACCGAAGCTCTTGTATCAAACAATCGTAGATGGTTGTTTGGCAGACATCGAAGAGTGGAACAATTCGCCTCACAGCGTACACACAGACAAAAGCCGCTGGCAGGTGTTTTTGGAAAATCAGCACCCGAAGCTCAAGCCAACGAACTGGAAAGGCATATTGCCGCACTTGGGCTTTAAGACCCAAACAAGCTGCAATGCAGGCCAAATCAGGCTTAATAATAAGCTGTTTTTGCTTGGAAATAACGGCAAAGTAGCATTAGGCGATGAGCTTATTACGCTGATGAGCAGATGCGAAGGCCAAGACTTAGACATCTATTGGCTGGACGGCAACGACGGCGAAGTAATCAAAGCACTGGTGTACTTACGCGGCGGCTCAACGCTCATGTGCGAGGCCGTAGCCAAACCAAGATATGCTCGTGCGGTGCTGGAACAAACGCCAGACGATTTGGCGCAACGCGAAATAATGTCTGCGTACGTCGCCACAATCGAAGCCTACGGGCGAAACAAACGCAATGCAATTGAGCAAGTGATTTTTATCGACGAATCAAAGAGACGATTTAATGACTTCAGTATCACGGGCAATAACAAACCTAAAGCAACAGTCAGCAGTGAGCGTGCAGCAATTTTGCCACCGCCACCAGACGATGACGAAGTGTTAGTGCCTGCTTTTCCTAGGATAACATTATTTGAAAGATTTTAATTAACAACCCCTACAAACATGAAACTTTCCGAAGAATTTAAAGAAAAAGTAATTGTGGCTCTGATGGAGCAGCGCGAAAATTTTGGCGGCTCAGATGCCGCTTACGCCAAGCGTTACGGTATATCGCCCGCGATATATTCGCGCTTGAAAAATGGTGAACGCGCTAATATTATTGCCGAAAGTGTGCTGCTTAATATTGGCCGCGAGCTTGGAATTGATTTGCGCGAACGTAAGTGGAGTGTGGCCGAGACAGATGTTTTCAAAATCATATCCGAAGACATTGTATTCTGTCAGCAAAATGCGAAAGCACGCATCTGTGTAGATGATTGCGGCATTGGCAAGACTTTTTCGGCCAAATACTTAGCTAAAACACGCCAAAATTGCTTCTATGTTGATGCCAGCCAAGCTAAAACAAAGCAATTGTTTATCCGACTGTTGGCCAAAACAATAGGCATCGACTCAACAGGTAAGTATTCTGAGGTGAAGGCTAACCTAAAGTATTACACCAAGCAGCTGATTGAGCCAGTGATTATCATAGATGAGGCTGGAGATTTGGACTACCCAGCCTTCCTTGAGCTAAAGGAGCTATGGAATGCTACCGAAAATGCTTGCGGTTGGTATTTGATGGGTGCAGATGGCCTTCGCCAAAAAATCACATCGGGAATCAGGACTCGTAAAGTAGGCTATCGCGAATTGTTCTCAAGATTCTCTGAACGCTATACTACGACAGTGCCGACGGGTGTGCAAGACCGCCGAGCATTTTACAAGAAACTCATTACTGATGTATTGGCCGCCAACATGAGCGACAGTAATCACATGAGTATGATTGTCAATAAGTGCTTGGAGAATGATTCGCAGGGTGAGATTGGCGGGTTGCGTCGGGCTGAAAGTTTGTTACTAATCCTTGAAAATCAGCAGCAAAATGACAGATATTAACAGAGTCACACTGTCTCGCGCCTTGTCGCCGAAAAATTTGCTTGACAAAACACACAAGTTATTCGAGTTCGGTAACCAGTGGGCGGAGGTATTCGGGCAGCCCGAACAGTTCGGAGCTTGGATAATTTACGGAAATGAAAAAAACGGCAAGACATGGTTTGCCTTGCTGCTTGCCAAGCACTTAGCTCAATTTCAGCAAGTGTTATATGTGTCGGCGGAAGAGGGTACTGGGGCAGCGTTCTGCCAAGCCGTTGGGCGTGCAGGAATTACAGACAAAACAAGCAACATTTTGTTTTTGGAATACGAATCCATCGACGAACTGCGTGTAAGACTTTCACGGCGGCAAGCGGCTAAGGTAGTGTTCATCGACAACGTCACAATTTATGCCGACGAACTCAAGAATGGTGTTTTTCGCAAGTTGTTGCATGATTTCCCAAGCGTACTATTTGTGTTTTTAGCCCACGAAGAGCGCAACGAGCCGACGACTGCAACGGGTAAGCTCATTAAAAAGTTGGCTAAAATCATAGTGCGCGTGCAGGGTCTTGCTGCCAATGTCGGTGGCAGGTGCAAAGGCGGAAACCTAATCATTGACGAAGAGCGAGCAGCATTGTTTCACGGCCAAAACATCTTACAGCAATGAACATCAGAAAATTATTGATGCAAGTCAATCAGGCTGAAGTATGCCGAAAACTTGGCTGGTCAGAAGAGCAGTACAATGAGTTGCAACTTGAAACAGGGTTACAGTTTTTGCAACTATATAGCCTGCCTGAATATGCTGATAACAAGGTGTTTTGGGCATGGTTTCGCAACCAGTGGGATATGAGAGACGAGCGGTTTTTGCTCAGTATCAGCCAAATCCCGACGCTTGAGCGAGAAGATAAGTATCTCGCTACACACAGTATTCTTAACAATTCGTTTTTTCCACCTCACAACATTATCAATTATGCTTAGGATTGAAGAATTAGATATGCTCGGTATTTACACTGCCAAAAGCGATTGTAAATACTACAAGCGCAAGGCCGAGCAAGCACGGGCGAAAGGAGACGGCCGCACGGCTCGCGAATTGTACGATGAAGCTGATAGAGCTAATGCACGTTTGCAGGAATACCGCGAAAAATATAACCTGACAAATGTATGACTACGCAAGAAGCCACTAATTATAACGCTCAACTAAATTTCTTGATTTCGAAAATAGAGAAGGCGAGAGAACTTGTAGCCAAGCATTACGCAGATGCCGAAACGCAGGCCTTGTGTCGGTCAGATTTGGCCAAACTTGAAAATCAACTAAAGCAACTTGATGCTCAGTATGAAAAAGCGACTAACGATAATTCTGAAAGCGGAGGAAGTGCTGCTACTGCGCAGCGCGATTGAACATATCGCGGCTGACATTGAAGCGATATGTGCCTCCGAAGAGTCAAAGCGACAGTACTGGCAATTGGTGAATCTCACGCTCATAGATTTTTACCAAGCGAATTACGCGAACTTAATGCTGCTGCGATTAGATAATAAGTTCAAAGTTAGTGCGCCGCAATTGTCAGCTATCCTATCAGTGCTGTATTTTTTAGACACACCGCAATCAATGGAATTGGCCGACTACGTTAGAACTTCGGCTAAAACTAAGCTTACGAATGCCACCGACATGGCCAGTGTCGCATTCACCCAAGCAATCACGATTTAAACCCCAATTAAATATCATGGAAACCCTAATTAAGCCGCCAGCACGCGAAATGTCGCTGGTGCAGAACCAACATGCCATTGCTGATTGGCTTAGTATCAGCCGTGAAGAGCTTTTTTGGCTCAAAGTAGAGTGCGCATTACGCTACCTCGAAGACGAATGTGCAGGCTCAAACACCTACAAGTTCAGGCAAGCGATGCAATCAGAGCGATTATGGGCAGGCATTAGCGAACACCTCGACGCGGTCGATGCGTATGTTTTGAAAAATGTAAGGTATTGCCCCGCCACTCAAAAGCACGCTATTGCGCTAAGTCCTACGACGATGGTATATCAGACGACTACGCCACTGGCAATGTATGAAGAGTTTACTGTTTGGTTTTTAACGACTTGGGTAGTGTAGCGATGAAATGGGCATCAATAATTATTAGCCTTGGAGGTCGGGCTATTGAAACCATCGACATTGAGTATGAAGATGTAAGTGATGGCAAGTGCATCGAAGTTGATTCGGTCGTAGGGTTTGAACCTGAAGAAGAAGAAGACCCTGAAGACATACTTCCGTGATTAGTGGAACAGTCTTTGATACACATTAAGTATCTGATTCACAGTTTTTAATTTCAAATTTTAACAATAAAAAAATGTCGATTGCTAAGCAAATTATATTAGATGAGCTTGAGAGTCAGACCCACCCTGAATGGGTTGAAGATGTAATATTTGACGCATTAGAGTTCTATGCCAATTCTGGGCCAAAAGGGATAAGTTGCAGTGTGGCCTACGCTATTAAGGAACGAATTAAAGAAGCTGAAGCCATAACTGCAAACCCAAAAAATCCTACGAGAAAGGCTAAAAAATCAACCTAAAACTACCGTTTGCGCCTTAAATGGCAAAATGTATAATTTCAAATTTTAACAATAAAAAAAATGTCTAAGACACAAGTAACACAAGAGCAATTGGCTGCGATTAAAGCCAAACCATTTGACCAACTTACTGGCGAAGAGCAAGAAATATTGCTTGGCGATGCGGCGGCGAAAAAGGCCGCTAAGCAAAATGGACTGCGCGAAACGTATAGCTCAATGCGAGATTCGCTAATCGTTGGGCTGCTGACTCGTGCGGAGAAATTATCTGCTGATATGACCGCATTTAAAACACAAGCAATTGCCGAGCTTGATACGTTCGCGGAGATTATGAAAGAGTACAGTGGTCGTGCAGACAATGCCGACGACAAAGGCAACTTCACGATTGAGTCGCCTGATGGTTTGGCAAAAATTATCTTTTCCAACAACGAAAAGAGCAAGTTCAACGAGCTTTCTATTGAAGCGGAAAAGCATATCATGCTGTTTATCAACAGCGAGTTTGGGGATAAGCCCGCTGCAAAAATTATTACTACGTTACTTGAGCGTACAAAAGGCAGCTTAGATATTAAGCTGATTCAGAGGCTCTATAAGATGGAAAATGACTATCAAGACGAGAACTGGAAACGCGGCATTGAGTTGCTGAAGGAGTCTTGGCAGCCTACCGACGTGGCAAGCTACGTGCGTTTTTACAAACGCCCAACCAAGCAAGACAAATACACGCTGGTCAATCTTAATTTTTCCGCCGCCTAATTTTCAAACCCCAATTCCCCCGTTTTCGGGGGAATTAAACCCCTACTAAAATGGAAATAAAATTAACCCCTGAGACATATACTTGTATGTTCTCAAACGCCAAAGGGCAACAGATATGTGCGCTACTTCTGTCAAAAGCAGCGAATAGTATTACAGTCAAACATCGTGATGGTACTTTAGAGTTAATTCTTATTACTAATAATGAGCTTGTATCACTTCGTAATGCTATCAATAAAATACTTGATGAGCCGCAGCCATACGCGAAGCTCGAACTAACTAATGAAGAGTTAGGGCTTGCTTGTAATGTTTTTCAGCGTTATGAAGCAGAACCCAATGAACAAAAAGATTGGCTGTCTATCTGCGATAAAATAGACTATGAACTTCTCAGACACCTTAAAGATGAAAAATAGACTCAATTTCACCGAAATCAATAAACGCCTTGTATTGGTTTTTAATGATGGCAGTTTTTCGACCACAACAGGCTTGTGTTATTGGGCGGAAAAAGATTTTCATGTTGCCCAAAAAACACATTGTTATCTGCACGATAACAAACGCCCCGCACCGATAGAGCCAGCGAACCGCCAGATATTGGAGGCGTTATGTGATGAGCTTTCAGCCGATACACTGGCGATGGTCAAAATCAGACTTCTGTTGTGTAACAATGACTTCAATACGATTTACCTGTTTTGCCCAGAGCATGACTTGTCGCCGATGCAGCAGATAAAGATGGCGCATCTTATCGCCGCAATGGTTAATCTCACGGCATGGAAAGTAGTTGTGATGACGCACAGCGATTACCTTATCAAAGAGCTATGTTCGTGCATCATGTTTGGCGATTTAGTGGCGGCGGGCTATCAACATCAGCGGCCAATAAACTATCAAATGTATTTTGCGATAAATCGTAAGGAATTGGTGGCGTACAATGCAATTAGTGGCGGTGGTTTTAAAGAATTGCAAATAAACGAATTTGGTTTTTTAGGACTTGAACACATTGAACGTGCTATTGACTTGCTGGATGTCAATGAAGATCATTTTATCGGTTTAGTTTTTGGTTTATTATGAAATACGCACTTATAATTCACTTGATACTTGGCTTGTTGGTATTTTTCTTTTTGTATTATAACGATAAAGAAAATCAGCTTACAACTCAATCAACTATCTCGAATGTTTCTACGGCACTCGTTATGTTGTCTATTATACTTTTATTTGGGTCTGTTTTTGCTTTTTTGCACGTCTGCCCAGTGTACATATATATTGAGGTTCTTTGGTTAAAGAAATACGATAACATGTCAGCTAAATCACTGGATTTTTTGGCAGATGAATATTTTTCCCAGAAATACAAAGATTGGAATTTCATTCGTAGTGCCATCGAAAGGCATTGTGTTAGAATTGTTTTCAAACGCAATAATCGTGAGTTAAAGCCAACACATTTACGTTCAAAATATTGATTATGACACGAAAATACGCTATCCAAACCACGAAGTACACCGAGCAAGTAGTGTTCGAGTACGACGAAGAATCGGGCTTATTGGTTGGCCTGCACATCGAAGCTGGCTTGCCAGTCGGACCGCATGAATGGATACTGGAGCATCTGCCCCGAACCACTACAGAGTTACAAGACTTTGTCGCTGCCGTAACATCACCGCACACAAGAGTAATTGAAGTGCCTCACGATTTGAGCTTTGAGCGTTTTTGGGACCAATACACCAAGAAAGTGAACAAAGCTCGCTGTATTAAGCTCTTTGAAAAACTCAGCGATGCGGATAAGCTCAAAGCCATCACTACAGTAACGCCATACCTTGAATACTGCAAACGCACTGGTTTTCGGGGTGTGGCCGACCCAGAGAAGTACCTAAACGCAGGATATTATGAAACAGACTGGAAGCGAGAACGTTAAGTACGCTACGCCTGACCAAAAACAATATTTGGCCGTGTTGTGCAAAAAAAATGGCATTGATGCGGAGGCGAAAAAGCAACTGGTCAGTGCGGCAAGCGAAGGCAGAGCTGAGAGTTCTGACGACTTGTATCTCAAAGAGGCACAGTCCTTGATTAAACAATTGGTAGAGAAGACTACGGGCGAACTACCCATTACGGCTGAAGAGCGAATGCGGAGTAAAATAATAAGTGTCGCTCATCAACTGAGGTGGAAGCTGCCTGATGGCCGCGCAGACATTGAACGGTTAAATAACTGGTGCATCAAGTACGGAGCAGGTGTAACCCTCAACCAAGCCAACGCCGAGCAACTTCGCAAGATGGTGACGGCCATTGAAAATATTTTAAAACAACAATTAAATCAAATTTAAAATCATGAGAACTGATGTTGAAATTGAAAAGATTTGCAGGCAAATATTAAGGCTTTCTCCCCAAAAAATAAGAGTAGCACTATGCGGTGGGCTGATAATTGGAGCTTTTAAATCATTGACACATTACAACATTGAACTCAATGATAATAGCTTTAATATATTCGTGGCTGTCGTCGGCGAAAAGTTGTCGGGTAACAAAGACATTGAATATGAATGGCTTGATGAAGAGTATAATATGATTCTTGAAATACGCCAAGCCTACTTGTAATGCGTGGGCTTTTAATCCCCTCTTAATTATATGAATAACGAAAATTTGACATGGCAACAAGGTGTGCCGACAAACCCATTACAACGAATTAGAGAAACTTTCTCCCGTACGTCACAAGACAACGCTCAAGATAAATGGACAGCATTTCTATATGCAATTATAGTAGGCTGGAATAACGCATCTTTTGAAGAACTGAAAGTCAAACACAACTGGACTGACGAAGACATTCAAATGATGAAAGAATGGCATGAAAGCTATAATAATCTATGGAATCTTTTTGTCGAAATGCAATCTGTGAAAGGAGACTTTAACGCAATTAAAGAGAAGGCCGAAAAATGGGATGCGCTTTCTAATGAAATTGCGGCGTGCTATGAGTCAGAAAGTGAAGAACAACCTGATTTATTAGCGATTGGCGAAATAGCTGCACAGGCTTTCGACTGGCTTTAATCACTAATCCCTCACCCCAAAGCCTACGTGTAATGCGTGGGCTTTGGAAAAACCAAAATGAAACTACGAATAGTATTGCAAGTAATACACTTTTTTATAAATTTGAGCTTCAAATAATCCCTTATTTTTATGAAAAATGTAATTATATTATCTCTTGTGGCTCTTATGGCCACAGCCTGTGGCGGAAATCCAGAAAAAGATAGAGCAACTAATTTAATTAAAAATAACATCGGAAAATCGCTGCCATTCGATGATGTTAAAATTGCTTCTGTCGAAAATGGAACAGGTGTAATCGTTGATGGTTCTTGGTGTTATTGGATTGATAAAGATGGCAATGTTTTTTGTGTAAATGGAACTTCGCGTGGTGTTTGGCCAAAATCAAAAGAATGTGTACAAGCTCCTATCCAATCAACATTTTCAGATATAGAAAAAATAGCTAAATAATTTTACCCAAACATTTGCATTTCTGAAATTTACCTTTCACATTTGCTATGCCTAATAATTACTGTTGAGGTTCAAAACTCGACAAATTTTCTCGAAAATAACATTAATACCATGTTATAAGCTGGTACGATAGGAAACGACCGTACAGATTCCTCGCCTCGGCGGTAATTGTTAGGCACAGCTAAGTAACATGGTATTTTTGTGCAAAAACTTTTCTTATGCCTAACAAGAAAGAAAGTCCAGCTCCGACAAAAAACGAGCAAATGGTAATTGCCAACAACGGGCAGCCCATCACTACCAGCCGCAAGGTAGCCCAAGCCTTCGGGAAAGAACACAAAATAGTAATGCGCGACATCAGGGAACTGGGTTGCTCGCCAGAATTCGGCGGGTACAATTTTGTACCCACCTCTTATCTTGACAAACAAGGGAAAGAACGTCCTGAGTATCAGATAACGAAAAATGGCTTCGTGATGCTTGTCATGGGTTACACTGGCGAAAATGCGATGGCCTTCAAAGAAGCCTACATTGCAGCCTTCGATAAAATGGAGGCGCAATTGCACAGCTACTTTTTGCCAGCAGAGCAGCAAGGTAAGTTTGCAGGTTTGCAACCAGTGGTGCATACGGGCGTAAAATGCTTTTGCTACATAGACGTGCTTAGAGCCGTTGGGTTTAGCACACGTAGCGGCTCGGTTTATGGCCGCCGCAAAAAGTTTGGTACGCATTTTTTCAAGGTATTTGGCCGCACGTTTATTACGGCAGACTACGCCAATCATCTCGATGCAACTAAACAACTAATGTTAGAAGCAAGTAAAATGCAATTAGATATTCCATTTCAGGAAGAAGGAGGTGTATCATGCTAAATCCGCAACCAATAATAGACGTGTTCACGCGCAATTTTGACCCAGAAGTTGCCGAACAATATATCGACGAAATAGTAATGCACTACACACTGGTGAGTTTGGAAGCAGAAAAGCCAATTAAATCAGACTTATTTGAATTTTTATGGTTGCTTCGGGATGCGGTTAAAGAATCTCAAAAGCCAGAACAAAAGGAATAGCATACTTTTTTAACTAAGAGAGCTTTTTAGCTCTCTTTTTTTATTGACAAAAAACTGACAATCTGCTATTTTTGTAGAAAAATCTTCCACGAAATATGCGAAACAAAGAACAATTAGCTAAAAGAAACCAGAAATTGCGAAAAATGTACGATGAGTATTCGGCTAAAAAATATAATGGCCGCAAAATGTACACTACCGAGTATATCGTAGGGCTTATTGCTGATACTTTTTTTTTGGCATATCGTACAGTGTACGACATACTATTTTCACGACAAATCGTACAAGCTGCCTAACGGCGGCGTAGATGGTGCTGGTGGCGAGCCGCCCGTCTTCGAGATAGTTACATTGCCATCGAGTGTAATGGTTGTGCGAGGCTTATGTATTGTTTCGCTGTCAGCCACAACGAGCTTAGTAGTAAATGTGAGTATTAGTACATTCACATTACTACGGCTCGTTTTTTTCTTGATTTCCTTGAGCGTAATGCTGCCGACTTCATCACTTTTCCAGCCATTTACATACGCCAAAACAGCCTGTGCATAGTCGTACACTTTTAAGGCTTCGTCCACATTGCTTGCTCCTATGTTTGTATCCTCCAGTGTCGTATTCGCCACGTACAGGGAGAAGTCTATATTCATGATTTGGTGAAGTCGGCCAATATCATTCGGCGTAATCAATGGCTCGAAAAATACGGCTGGGTAATCAACTGGCGACTCGTCTTCTTCCCAATCATCTTGGCCTTGATATTCATCAAAGTATTTGATAATCAAATTGCCGTCTTCGTCCTTGCACTCGCTAAGAATGTATGCGCCAAGTGCTTTGTATAGATTTACAATATGTTTAAACATTGTTGAAAAGTTCGTTAAATCGTGCTTCCATTTGTGTTTTCATGCGATTGCCAAGATTGACCGTATAGCCTAAAAATTGGCGTTTCGGGAGCTTGATGTTCTGCTTGCGCTGATGCGCCCGAACTGTACTAATACTTCCGACGACTTTCTTTTTTATCGTATAAGTTTTACGAGACTTAAGGCTGGTTTGCGATACTCGCATAGACTTGATATTGTGCCGTTGGTGCTCAGGTACATTCTGTACTACTTGCCCGACAAAGCCTTTATTGTGTGCTTGTGCGTAAGGCTTGTCAGAAAATGCGCGAATATCCAGTCCGCGCGAATCGGTGCGAAGGCTGCGCCATAACTGGCCAGAGCCTTTACCAATCAATATGCCGCGACCTGCATCTTTGTCATTTTTTCGTTTAGCCCACGGTTTCCCATCCCAGCCTTGTTTTTTAAAAGATCCAACACTCTCATTCAGCAGCTCTACTCTGGTAATTGCCACGCAATCACGTACTAATTGCGTGGCCAATTGTTTTAAATTCTTATCAAATCCCATCTATTCTTTGCTTAGCATCTTCATAGTAGCCTTTATCAATCTCACACCCTAAGCCATTAAATTGAATATTAGGGTATTCTTGTGACAACTCAAGAGTAGCTATTAAGGTAGAGCCACTACCTGCGAAAAAGTCCACAACTGATATACTTTCTGTTTTTTTATTGAAACACAAAGCCATGATTCGCTTTAGTAGTTTAACAGGCTTTTGCGTTGGATGTATGGCTGAATAATGGTCGCGAACCTGTTTGATAATACTTTTCTCGTTTAGTCCAAAGGTTATAGATTGAGCAACGTCTGTACATCTATTTCCAGAGCATCTTTTGTCTGCATTTACATAGTGTTTTGTAAATTTATCATGTGATTCATAATCACTTCGTATAATGGATTTTTCGTTACAGCCACATGCCATAGATTGAGCAACAGTAACTACCTTTAATCCGTCCTTAGCTTTTGTGCCGCAAAGAGTTGTCGGTACGTTTTTTTTGAAATCTCCCGAAAAGTCGCTTCTGATTATAGATTTTTCGTTTAACCCCTCTTGCGTAGAGCGCTCTACCGCTACACATCTATCCATTGTACCATGCTCGCCATTATCTGCGTGGCGATGCTTATAAGTAGCTTCGTGATACGCTACTGTATTGTTTTCCAAGAAGTCAAGCACCGCCTGCATAGACTTAGTGTCCTTAAAGATTGAACGCATACGCTTAATATCCTGCACAATACTACCTATGTCATGTTTTTTCATCTCCAAATAAGGCACTTTCACTTTGTGAATCTTACCTATGATAGACCACAACGAAACGGTTTCATGTACTCTACTAATAGCCATCAAGGGGCTTGAACATTGGGATTTATCCCAAATTATTTCCTCCTTGAAATTAAACCCAAGTTCGGCAAGCATTGTATTCCAACGATAAAACGAAGTACCACGCCCGAATAAGATAACAAATCCTTCAGGCTTAATAATCCTTGCGATGCCATCAAACAACGCCTTTTCGTTAAAAGGTATATCAAGTTTATGTTTTAAATAAAGATACGGAGGGTCTATACATACAATATCCACTGACTTGTCAGGAATATTGTTAATGTGATTTGCGAAATCAGTATTAAGTAATGTTATCATATTTTGAGTTTGTCGTTTGTAAATGCCTTGATGTCATTCATTTGTGAGCGCGTTACGTCGAAGTATGGGTGCGCGTCTTCTTTAAATATGATGCCCGACTTGCCCACGTTATTGGCGAATATTGGGCTAATGGTAGGCTGTACAATCGTAGCCTTATCCGTGGCCTTATCACGTGTTTGCGTTACGCGGCAGCGACAACCCCAATCATTTTGTGGCCAATAAGTATCCCAAAACGAATCGTTGAACGGTAGCACAATGCCTTCCAATTCTTGATGCGAAGGACGTACACGCTTGTCGCCTGCGGTCTCATAGCGTAGGTTAGGATAGGCATCCGTATTGGCGGCAAAATCCTGCCACATCTGAAACATTTGCCCAGACGCGAGTGCGGTGTTGCGTTCAACGCTCAGATACTGCACGTACATGTTATGTGTACCTTTCGCTAATCGCTTGAACTCAGATTCACTACGCACTTGCCCGTTTTCGTCGTATAATAGCTGCGACATCTCGCGCATCTGCTGCCACGTCTTGGCGGACGAAAACAGAAATATATTGTCGCGCATGAATTGTAGTAATTGATTATCGGGCTTCGTATAATCTACTGAAAGTAAATCAACACCCACGCCCTCATTGGCTACTTCGATAAGCGCGTCATTGATATATTGCCATAAGTCTGGGTCAATCTTCTGCGCTTTGCCATCAAATATTTTTTGAATCAGGCCGCCAAGTCCTTTAAATTCAGGCGTGTTATCGCTGGCCATTGTTACAGGGTATTCCGTGCGCATAATCGCGGACATCGGCTTTTGCGAATACATTGCTGGCATAGCGTAATACATTTTTCCCGTTTTCTTGGCCGCCACTTGCTCGACTACGTCGGTAATATTATTGACTGGTTTTAATACCGCCTCGCCGCCGCCAGTGCTTGATTTTTCCGTGATAAATTCAATCGGTACATCGTACTTATTGGCCACATACTCAGGGCTTACATGGTAGTGCCGCATCAGCGTATCATCAATCTTGATTTGGTCAAGTAAAGGAATCTGTGTCTTGTCGTCTCGCTCGAATTTGAAGCCATGCAATGGATAGCCGTGTGCCAGCAATCGCGGCATGAGCTGCGTATTGACGTTGTATTCCAAAAACGCACGGTCGGCAGCGTGTACTTCTTCGGCCACAGATTGATGCACCGCCGCCGAACCTGCATAGGATTTTTCGTTCGTTGTGCCAGTCTGGTGTAATACAGAAATAGACATTTGGCTGTCGCAATATGCCATCAATTCCGCGAAGCACTTATGTACATCGCTCTTGCTCACCTCAATAAATTTTAGCTCTTCACCAGGGTGTAAAATACCCCAGCCCGCTGCACCCATCTTGTCAAGAATCTCTGCCAATTTACGCTCTCGCTTGACATCTTGCCCATTCATAGTGACAGTCCTGAACGGTACGGCCAATTTGTCATTGAAACTTCCCCAAGTCGCTTGAGCGTATCGTTTGGCCAGCGCAATAGGCGTAATTCGCTCCATCAGACCTAAGTCTTTGCGCTCGCCGATTCCTATATAATAGAGATTATCGGGTGCGGCAGTGTAGTCAAATCCTGCCGATGCGGTGTCATAATCATAGGCAAACCACTTGTTAAGCTCTGGTCTTACGTGCGATTTGTTCACGCGCGAAATCTCTGAAATTTCGCGTATTTGTAAATTTTTATTGCCAATTGAAACGGTAGTTAATTGGTCATTAAATTCCGTTATTTCGGCCAGTGTGTAGCCATCAAATATGCTCATGGCCATATCCCGAATATAGCCCCTGAACCACATATTTTTGAACAAATCCTCTGCGCCTGTATCTTGCCGAAGTTCGCGCGTTACTTTGAATTTTGAATTCTGCAAAGACGTGATTCGAGTGCCAATAATGCCTGTCAAATGCAAGTCGCGGTACGCATTATCATACGTCCGATACAATTGCTTGCGATTGTACATGTGTGGGTTTTTGGCAAATTCGATGCCTTGCGACCACTCCAACAATGAGGCTGCTCGCTCACTGTGGAAATATGGAACAATCCCCTCACTTGCAGATTTATGACCTTTCGCGGCGGCCAACATCTGCAATGAAGTCGTATCTAATCTATCGAATGCCAATTGCATCAGCTCATTATCACCTATTGCTTTTGGCTTTTTCTTAAAAATATCCCACATATTAGTATAGGGTTTGTTGGGGGGTGTTGCTGCCCCAAATTGGATAATCAATTGAGTCGTTAATCACCACTGGGCGCGGCAGGTCTGGCGTTATTTCCTTGCCCAGCACCTGAGCAAGCCATTCGCGTTCTTCGTCGTATCTGTCTCGGCGAAGCTGCGGTATTTTTCGCGGATTAATTCGAGTATGTAGCTTGTATATCGCAATGGCCGTAACGCAATCTACTATGCGTGCTGGTCGGGGGTCGTGTTCGGCCCAATAAGTACTATTGGTTGGGTCGATGCCACTACAGTCTTGTTTGCATTTGTAGAATTTTTCTTCAAAATATACATAATTAACAATCTGATTATTAAGCCTGTATATCGTTCTATCATAATCGGCTGGCGCAGCTTTGTATTCTGAAAGCGCGTCATAATCTGAAATAATCGGGAAGCAGTCCTCCGCGGCAAAGCGTTCGCGTAGGTAATCAATGGCAAACGTAGTAGCCTGTGTATCGGCAATGATTATATTATTATCATCATCGCCACGAATACTGTCGAATTGGTCCTGCTTGAGTGCGGCCTGTAAGTCGCTGGTGGTAAGGAAGTAGTATAGCATTTTAGTATTTTTTTGATTCTGTGAAACCTCCGAGCGTGGGTATTGAGTCGCCTGTTATGATGGTTTGTTGCAATTGATTATTGCATTGCTCAAGCGCATCAGGGCCATCATCTTTGGTCTTGTAATTTGGTTCGATTCCTTGCGTCTGCGAGACAAGTAATTGCATGCCAGTATTGTAGCGTTCTTGCTCTGCAAAAGACATCTCATAACGCTGAAATTCAGGCAACATCTGAACGATACGGCTATACTTGTTCTGGCCGCGCCCTGGTCTGTCAATCTTGATAAGATTTGGCCATTTTTTCCCCTGAAATTCTTGCTGAACAGTCGCAATGGCAAGCTGTACCGCCTGTGTCCAGAATTGCTGTTCCATGTAATATTCCACGGTCACTGTTTTTGGCAAAATATTATGGAGCTGGAATAACCATCGTAAAGCCGTTTCCATGGTGCAGCGGTCAACAAATGCTTTGAGCACATGTTTTTGCGTTCCTTTTAAACCGACCATCACCATGGCGTTAAAGTCGGCTGTTGCGGCTTCTGAATAGGCCACGTCCCACGCTAATACGATTCGGTCATATTGATTGAGCGGCAAACGATTACACCACTGAAAGTATTCGGGCTTGAATATCTTGCCCGCCGTATGTGGCGTGTTCTGGTATTCTTGATTAAAGTATATGATACCAAGCGTTTCTTTGCGGCTGTTTAAAAACTCCATGGTGAATTTGCCGGGCCAAGAGGGTTTCCCTTCTGCATTGATAGCGTTCACCACCCGATGCCTGAATCGTGGTAATTTGACCAAGTTTGTAAGAATCGTATTATTGCCGATTCGGTTGTTGGCCATCACAAATCGCGTGCGATTCGTACCCATGGTAGGAATTAAGGCCGTGAGTACCCACTTGACCTCTTCATCTACACGTTCAGGATTGCGACATGCTTTGTCATCGTCTATGTCGTCGCAAACAATGTAGTCGGGCCGATTAGCACCATTGCGTCGACCACGTGGAGATTGGCCTTTGCCGAGCGCAAAAAACGCTGCCCCTGTTTTTGTGATAAAATTTCCTTCAGCCCACGACCCAGACAGCACCAGTTTTCCGAAATGGTGCTTTAGCATTTCATTGCCTTCAAGCTCGCCTTGAAGGTCTGAAAGTAGCTGAATTGCAGCATCTTCATTCTTGCCCACCAACAGCATACAATCAAGTTGGTTGTGAAATAAGTGCAGCCATATTGGGATAAAGATGTCAAAGTGCGTTGATTTAGCGTGTCCGCGTGCCCATTCCTCTACTGTGCTAATATCTTTATTGCGCAATATGTCATTGGCCGCCGCAATTTGAAACGGAGCACATGGATACTCGGCATAGTGTGGGAAAAATTCCGAGACAAAAAACGCATAGTCTTTCTTCGCACGATTGAATCGCGCTTGCTTGTCTTTTTCGCACTCTTTATCGCGGCCATGTGTGTCTGTGCCGCTCTTGATGCGTTGCAGCTTTTCAAGATACTGCTCAATGAGCTTATCGCTTGCTAACATTATTCAATCTGTCTTTTATACGCGCCAAAAAACCTGTCTGTTGCCCGATTACTTCCTCGGTGATACGCTTATCGCAATTGCTTCGAATGTAGTCGGTGAATTCTTCGAGTACCTGCACTATGTAGCGAATTGGTACACCTTGTCGCATCTGGTCAATCGAATTAGTAAGCTGCGTGATAATGTCTGCGTCAGCTTTGGCCAACCCCTCTTTGGCCGCTTTATCGGCTGTTTTCGCAAGCTGATTTTTCAATATATCTTCCAATTGCGCAACGATTGCATGAGTGGTTGTACGCTTCGCTAAACGCACGGATTCCCATTGTCCAGCGGCTGACCATGTCCCTATTGTTTTCTCAGCAACACCCACGAGTACGGCTATTTCTTTCTGCGTTTTCTCGGTATGAACGTATAGCTCGAATGCAGTAGCTTGTGCATCTGTTTTGGTTCTGCCCATGTCTTTTTTCTACAAAAAAAACACATTAAAAGCGGCTATACTTTTTTGTAATCCATTGTGCGGCATACTATTACGTGTGATGCGTGATTATAACACGTATCATCGAATGCCAATTTTTTCGCCAAAAAAAACCCTGCCAACTTTGTTTCACTAAAAGCAGAAATCGTAACCAAACTAAATAGATAAGCGATGTAATGGCGAAGAATATACCATACGTAGTAATGCAGGCGACGGATAGCCGTACTGCGTATATCGTGATACAAGGCGATATATCGTGGTGGTCCGAGATGAACAACTCGGATGCGTTTACGCGAAAAATTGATGAGGCAATCACGGCAGGTTGCGTGAACGTAAACCTGTATATCAATAGCGGCGGCGGTGACACACATCAGGCGAATGAAATGTGTAATCAATTGACCCGATTTAAGGGGAAAAAAATAGGGTATATCGGCGCATTGTGTGCCAGCGCAGCGACGTTGCTGGCATGTACAATGGACGAAGTTTATGCAATGCCTAACACGCTGTATATGGTCCATAACCCATGCTTAATGGCTTATGGCGGCCTAAAAGAATTTGAATCGGCCAAACAACTGTGGCAGATAACCAAGGATAATGCCGCTGAGCTATATGCAAAAAAAACAGGCAAGCCACTGAATCAGATTATTGCGATGATGGATGCTGAAACTTGGTTTTCGGCGAAGTCAGCCAAAGAATATGGCTGGATAACTGACATAATCGACGCGATTCCGTTTGGGGTATCGGAAGACCCCGCAGCAATACTGGAGGAGTTGTATAAGCCTTATTCGGAGGCGATAAAAGAACAGCTTACCAGTATGCAATCAAAGCTAACTGCATCGGTAACGATGTATTCGGTGAACAATCAAGTAACTATCACAACAGACAATAATAATAATATGGAAGGCAAGAAAATAGCCGTTGCCCTTGGGTTGGCCGAAACAGCCGACGAAAATGCGATTATGGCGGCCATTGCTGGCATGAAGTCGCAGAATGAGAATTTTGCAACAATGCAGCGTGAGCAGGTTAAGCAATACGTTACTTCGATGATTGCATCGGGCAAAGCCACCGAAGCCGAACGCCAACATTGGGAATCGCTTGGAAATGCGAGCATGACCCTATTACAATCGACTGCCGAGAAGCTAACTGCTCGAATGAGTGCGTCTCGAACTATTACACCTTCAGGAGGTACGCCGCCTGCCGATGAAAAAGAATATAAAACGCTGATTGAGTTAATGGCTGACGGAGAGGCGTTTGACCGCGAGCGTAATGGCAAAACGCAATTGTACATGAGCTTGTACAAAGCCCATTATGGGTTTGAGCCGAAGTTTTAATCGTAAATCACAAATATAAATATGCAAACTATTATTGCTTTTTTGAGCATCATCGCAATGATGCTGGCCTCCGCCTTCGCACAGGCCATTAATAAAAACCAGCGAATTGGCGCGGGTGCATTATTTGTCGGCGTAACACCATACACTGAGCTGTTCACTGGTGAGATAATTAAACGATTTGACCGCGTGCATGACTGGCTCTCTGAAATTCCGACGGCGAATAATTATGTGAAACATAATGCAATTCATCTCGTGGACATTGGTGCAGACCCTCAAGTCTTGATTGACAACACTACTTATCCTATTTCGTCAGTCTACCGCGACGACCAAGATGTTATCATTGCATTGCATAAGTATGATACGCAAAATACCAAGATTAGTGATGATGAGTTATACACCGCTTCTTATGACAAAATTGGTTCTGTGTTAGACCGCCATTCAGCTGTATTACAAGATAACTATGGTATGCACGGATTGCACTCTCTCGCCACAAACTCTGCATCTGCCAGCACACCAATCATTGAAACATCTGGGCCTGTGGTAGATGGTCGTAACAGATTGATTTGGGCGGATTTGGTAAATTTTAAATCGGCATTGGATACGCTTAAGGTCCCATTATTCGATAGGCTCTTAGTGCTATGTAATGAGCATGTGAATGACTTACTGATGGATACAGCGGCTCAAACGTTCAGAGATAGATATTTTCAAACAGAGACTGGTAAGGTATTACCTATGCTTTCGTTCAAAATGTATGAAAATACCTATAACCCTGTCTATACAGCTCTGAATGTGAAAAAAGCATTCGGCGCAGCAGCTGCACCAAGTACTGACCGTAATGCCAGTACATTTATTGTCAAGTCTCGCGCTCGCAGGGCTTTAGGAGAAACAGCGATGTATTACAAAGAGGCGGCCACTGACCCTGATAATCGTGAAACAAGAGTTGGTTTTAGACAATACGGACTCGTATTGCCTGTAAAATCAGAAGGGTTTGGTGCGATTGTCTCGAAACGAGCCTAACGTTTTCCTGATAACAATAAAACGATAATAGATACATAAAAAGAGGCTGTGTTGTATTAAGTAACAGCCTCTTTTTCCTAAAAACATTCCCTCCTAAAAATGAAACAGTCTATCCAACCACAAGAAAATAAATTGACCAATGGTCAATTGCTCAAATTGAGAATTAAGCGATTTGTTCGCCAATGGAATGAGTTGCTAATCGTCGTCCCTGTATTGCTTTTGGTGTGGGAATTTTTACCCGCCATTCTCAGACATTTCGATGCACGCATCGTCTGTTATGATGACAGCTACCTGTTAAAGCTGGTTTATGCTTGCTTGGCCACTGCCGTAGAGTTTGGCGTAGTCAACCTGCTCATATACCTATCATTCCCAACCCTACACGCTTATATATATAGGCGTATGGAAAACGAGTTGTTACTCGACATTTTGAATCCGCATACAAAAACGAACGACAATAAAAAAATATGGCAAAGGCAATTATTCTCGCTTGGCTTGCTCTCCTTGTACATACTAACAGTCATTGCCAATCTGCTGGCGATTTAGCTTGTGTAGAAAAAACGTATCTCTCTCAAGTCGGCGTAAGAGAAGCGACTGGCCGCAATGACGGCAAAGCAGTAGCCCAATACCTGCGAACGTGCGGGCTTGGCACTGGCTATTCGTGGTGCGCCGCGTTTGTCAATTACTGCCTAACGAGTTGCGATTTTAAAACGAATAATAACGCTTGGGCAGCCGCTTGGTTTCCCGACCAAAAAATAATATGGACACCGACCAAACCAATAGGTCAGCCACGCACTGGCGATTGTGTCGGGTTCAGATTTGGCAAATCACAGCGAATCAGCCATATAGGATTCGTGCATGAGTGGGGTCGCAAGTCTGTTGTTACGGTGGAAGGTAACACGAACATGGCTGGCTCTCGCGAAGGTGATGGCGTGTATTGCCGTCGCCGCCCTATTGGTGTCATCGCTGCGGTATCTCGCTGGACTGGAGGTGTCCGATGAAGACAATACGTGTAAGTAGGATTAGTTTCGTAGTAGTAGGGGTGATTTTGTTGGCGGTTGGTGGGCTTGCTTGCCGCCGCCAGCAACAATCAATTACCAGCGCGAATGTTGATTCGCTATCGGTGAGGGAGACGGATTTGTTGCGACCTATAACGGTCTGGACTCCAGGCCAAAGCCTTCAGTACGTTGGGCAATTGCCTTATAAACCGCCACGTAATTACGGCCAAACCGTACAAGCAACGGCTGGTAAGCTGAGTGTATCCATTGATACAAGCGGTAGAATTTCAGTTGATTGTAAATCTGATTCGTTAAAACGAGAGTTGTTCGTGCGTGACAAACTTATCGAAAAGCTCAAGCTACATACATCGGATTCGGCAACGGTTAGGGAGGTAATTCGGCGTGAAAAAGTACCTGTGATTGTCTATCACGCTTATTGGTACGACAAAGCCTTACGTTGGGCTTTTCTTATATTGATTATCTTGATTATCATATACTTATTGATAAAAAAACGATGGACATTTCTGTAAATCAACTGAAGCAAAAAGCCATAGATGAGGTTTTTGCAAGGAATCCAAATCTTGAAAAATGCTATGGCACAATTGACGGCAATCTGTTCGAACCGTCGGCCTTGAATGCTGCGCAATTGCATGCGCGCCAAAGCAAACTTGAGCTGTACACTATTATTAATGAGTCTTATGCCGCGCAAGAGGCAATAGAGCTTGCGCCCGATGCTGACCCATTAGCAATCATTGACACCAGTGTACCTGCTGATGTATCTGCTGAAGTGCCTGCTGAAGAACACAAATCTAATAAAACTAAGAAATAATGCACTCATTTTCAGGACCTTCGTTCACCAAATCGCAAGGCGGTTTAGGTAGAACTGGTGTAAGCGATGAGGGCTACATGGGTTTACTGTGTGGCGCAGTCGCTGTATCAGGATTTGAGCTTGGCACAGTTTATAAGGTAGATTCACTTGCTTACGCTGAAGATACGCTTGGCTTGACCGCTTCGTACGATGCGAATAATCATCTATTGTTGCACCATCACATCGAACGTTTTTTTGAATATGCACCCAACGGAACACTTTTCATTATGGGCGTATCGCGCTCTGTTACGTTTGAAAACATGTGCGATTTGGCCAATGATTATCTGAAGAAGCTCTTGCGTTCTGATGTGCACGGCCGTAAGCTCAAGTGCGTTGGGATTCTCAGAAATGCCATTGTTGGCTATGGTCACGCATACGACAATGGTGTCGATGCCGATGTTCAGGCGGCTGCTTTGAAAGCTGATTTGTTATGCAAAGATTTGTTTGATGATAAAATTTATGTGGACAACATCGTTTTTGAAACGCGATTAGAGCCAGGTGAACCGATTGCTGATGCTGCCTCTTGGCGCGACATTGGCACAGAATACTGCTCTGCACTCGTAGCTCAAGACCCCGTTATCGCTGCCTTAGATTCGGCTTACGCTGGATACGCCGAAGTAGGCTCATTTTTGGGGATGGTGGCCGTCCGCAAAGTATCTGAGTGTGTTGGCTCGGTAGCCATTGAGAATAAACCATCGGCGTGGCTGGGCGTGGAGAGCTATCCACTTACCCGTATTTCGCGGGAATGGTGGCTGACGGCATCACTTACCAATGGTACGGCTTATTCTGCTTTGTCTAATGCTCAAAAAACGGCATTGGACAGCAAAGGCTATATCTATGCAGGCGTTTATGAAGGGTATGATGGTGTCTATTTCTCGGACTCCCATACCGCCGCATCTGTAACCAGTGATTATGCCTACATCGAAGATAATCGCGTATGGAATAAAGCAGCCCGTATCGCTCGCGCTGCGTTGTTGCCGAATATGAAAGGCAATGTAGAAGTCGATGCTACTACAGGTAACCTATTGAGTACATGGGTTACTTACTTGAAAAATAAAGGCGAAAAGGCTTTGAGCGTGATGGCATTAGCCAATGAGTTAAGCGGTAATCCCGTTTTAACTATACCTGTGGAGCAGGACGTGTTGGCGCAAAATGGTATCACCATGAGCATCCAATATGTGCGCAATGGAATTCTAAGAACTTTAACAGGCACTATTGGTGCGGTCAAAAAAATCAGCTAATGGCAACGATTAACAATAACCGTTTTGGTGAACTGACAGGCTGGAATCAAATCACAATCAACATTCTTGGCCGCGATGTCGTGGGGATAAAATCACTGTCGTACTCCGACGAGTGGCCGACTGAGGTGGCCTATGGTGCTGGCGCAATGCCAGTTGGCAAGGCTCGGAAAAATTATAAAGCGAAGTGTGAAATTGAATTACTCTGGGAAGAGGTACAAGCAATTCAAAGTGCATTAGCAGGCGGTTTGAGGATTCAGCAGCTTCAATTTGATGTAATCGTACAATACGAGTATGGAAGCGAATTTTACAAAGACATTGTTCGCAACTGTAACTTTAATGAGTCCGTTCGCGACTTGAAACAAGGAGAAGGCGAGATATGGTGTAAAATGCCCATCACTTGCATCTCTGTTGATTGGAATGTTAAATAACAATTAATCCCCCTATATAATGGCTTTAAATACGAAAAAACCAAAATCAATATTGCCATCTGATATTGAAGATTGGCAGTCAAAAGATAAGCAACGCCGCAAAATTGGAGTTGTAAAATTTGAATCTGAGTTTAGCGAATCAGGTTATGTTGAATTTTTTATTCACGCTCCGACGAAAGAGCAAGTCAATGCAATCGCAGAGATTGCGGCGGAACGTAAGGCTGGTTGGGTGACTAAGATTCAAGAGCTGGCTATCAATTCATGTGTGCTTGCTGGCGACTTAGATATCGCAGAACAAGATGATAGTGTGTATTTCGCGCTCAACGAACAATGCCAATTGCTTTTTGAGACGAAAAAAAAGCTATAGCAGAAGTCTTTGAGTGGGCTGCTATCAGTAGTGATAGTGAAAACGATAGCTGGCGACGAATGTACGCACTGCTGCGTTATCATTACGGGGGCCAGCCAGAAGACTATACAGATGAAGAGCTGGCTCAAAAATGGGCTGAATTGAGCTTTATGCTCACCTATCAGCGGCAGTACTACAAGAACCTATTGCATGAAGTAATAGCAGAGGCGTTTGGTAAAAAAGATTAAATAAGCAATGGTAGCAGAATTCATTCTCCGATTAGTGGACCAGGTAACAAAGCCTTTGGGTGGCGTTACGGCTGGTTTGGCTGGTGCTGAAAAAGCGAGTAACTCGTTTGGCTCGGCACTGGAGAAAGCTGCTGGCAAAGCATTTCTATTCAACCAGATGCGCGATGCGATTACCAGTACAGCAGGTGCATTAGATAGCATGACGGCACCAGGTGTCGCATTTCAAAGCCAATTAGCTGAACTGTCAGGTATGACAGGTCAAACAGGTGCTGGGCTTGATAATATAGGACAAAAAGCACGCGAAACTGCGCTTAAGTTTGGCGGTGATGCGTCTCGGGCTGTTGAATCTTATACATCTATTCTTTCGCAACTTGGGCCGCAAATCGCACAGAACGACGTAGCTCTACAAGCGATGGGCGAAAATGTGCAGATACTGTCTCTTAATATGAAAGGTGATGCAATAGGAGCTACTGATGCGCTTAATACAGCATTATTGCAATTTGGTGCAGATTTGAATAATCCTACGCAAGCAGCGAAAACCATGACCGAATATATGAACATCATGGCGGCTGCTACAAATGCTGGCTCTGCTGATGTTACAGCTATTAGTGCTTCATTGAAAGTCGCAGGTTCTGAGGCATATAACGCTAATGTATCATTTATTGAAACGAATGCTGCTATTCAAGCATTAGGTACTAAAAGTAAATTTGGCGCAGAGGCTGGTACAGCGTTGCGCAATGTGATAGCAACGATGGGAAAAGGTCGATTCTTGCCCAAGGATACGCAAGAAAGCCTTATTGCAGCAGGTGTTAATATTGATAAGTTGTCGAATAAAGCACTGCCATTTACCGAGCGACTGAAAGAGCTAACAAAAATTCAGAAGGATTCAGCTTTGGTTACTCATTTTTTTGGTACTGAAAATTCAGCTGCGGCAACTACATTGCTGAGTACTATTCAATATCAAGAAGACCTGCAAAAGCAAATTACAGGGACTAATCAAGCAGTAGTGACAGCGAATGCTAACTTGAATACGCACGAAGGCCGAATGGCTCGGATTAATGCGCAATTTAAAGACTGGGGAATCTCCATCTTTAATGCTACATCGGGCATGCTGCCATTTGTTCAGGTTGGTTCAAGCTCGTTGTTATTCCTAAGCCAATTTGCGCCAGCGATGGCCGCCGCCAATACGATGGTTGATTTTGCGAAGGCCAAATATGCTACGGCTGCTGTGTCAGTCAAAGCATTTGCATTAAGCACTTGGACATCAGGCTTAAACGCATTAAAAGCGGGTGGGCAATACGTCTTGACTGCTCTGACTGGTATCGGTTCTTACGTGGCCTCACTTATTACGGCTACGGCTGCACAGTGGGGCCTAAACATCGCAATGAATGCGAATCCGTTGGGGCTGGTTGTGCTTGGAATCGTGGCGGTTGTGGGTGCATTGGCTTTGCTATACACTTATTGGGATGAGATATGGGGATTTATCAAAAATTTTACGGTCTGGGTGATTAAGCTATCACCATTCGGAATTCTTTGGCAAGTTGTTGATTACTTATTCCCTTCGCTTAAGACTTGGGCCTCAGATGTATTTGGCGGCATTATTGACTGGTTTGGCAAGCTATGGGGAAAGATTGTGGAGGTTTGGCAGAATGTCAAGGGCTTGTTCAGTAACCCCGTTACTATCGCCGCGCCAGTGATTGAGAATCCAGCGACTGGAACATCTGCTCCTGTGGCTGTTGGGGTTGCGGGTCAATTGCTTACTCCGCAGGCACTGACAGCCTATCCGACTGGGATTCAAAACCCAATCGCAAAGCCTGAAGTTGATGCTAATGCCAAAAAAATTGATACCAAGGCTCCGAAAAAGACAGAAGTTGGTGGCGATACAAAAGCAAGAATTGTGAATCTGCGAATTGATAAGATAGAAGTATCTAATCACGTATCAAGCACTATTACGCAAGGACTGGATGATTTGGAAAACAAAATCGCACGAGTTGTAGTGGCGGCACTGAATGACGCTGAAATCATTATGAGCAATGGATGATAAAGTAGTAATCAAAAATTATACGGTCGATAAGGTAGTAGGGCAAGTATTCCCATCGCTGGCAAATGCGGTGGTTTATAAAATCGAAGGTGTACGTGATGCGGCAGCCGATAGGCTGGACAAGCTCTTGGGTAATGTCTATGAAATACCGCCCAATGAAGACACGCGCCAGCCGATTGTTTTCGAACTCGGTGATGTTGCGCCACAAGTGGTTTCGGGTGATTTGCCCCGAACATTGTACGGCACACCGATTATGATGCCTGTATCATTTGGGGGTAAAAAGTACAATGTATTCGCGCCCGACGGTTCGCTGAAGTCAGTGGATTATAAAACATACCAATTGCCCGCGACAACATTCTGCGAGTTTTCGCGGGATAAACGTATCGCCGAAACACCTATCAATGGCGGCGTAGGTTCGATAAGAGAGCTGTACGGCTTCTCGGATTGGGAAATTACGATTCGCGGCCTGCTTATCACGGAAACTAAACAAAGTGGCATGATGGCTTGTGATGTATTCCCCGAAGACGAAATCAGAAATTTGCAGGCATGGGAGAATATTGCTGCCAGTGTTGATGTCTCAGGATTGATGTTTAACATACTTAAAATCAGAAGCATTGACATCAAGAAAATCACCATTGGGGTAATAGAAGATGCACCGAATGTTATCCCTTTTCAAATTTCGGCAGCTTCTGCGCAAGCACAGGAGTTGTATGTAAAAACGAATAAACTATTCAAGCGAAAATGACGGCAAACGCAAGACAATTAACTGAAGATATTTGGGGCTATGGCAAATCGCTGATAGTCGTACTGATGGCAGTGGCAAACTTTTTCTTGGTTCGCACGCTCAACGAAATCACGGCCAACTTAGAAAGCCTAAACCAACGCACTAATACGCTGCTGCAAAATGATGCAGTTCGAGAACAGGTGATACTCAATTACTCGGAAAAACTCAACAATGTGATTCTCAAACAAGATGCGCTCTCGACACGCGTCTATGAAATTGAAAAGCAAATTATAATCAACAACAAGTAATGCTGGCGATGCAAATAAGAGTGGTATTCGGTGAAACCTCAACTCGTAATGAGTTTGAGCTGCGCACGATTAACCATTTTTCTTGCAAAAAATCGTGGAAAGATTTAGTCGGTACTGGCACGCTGAAGATAGCTTCACGAAGTTACTTTCACGACCAAGACTATGACCTTAAGGATTTAATTAAAGTCGGCGACCCTGTTACTGTGTATGCTGGTTATGACAATGAGCTGGTGCAAGAGTTTATCGGATTTGTAGCTACCGTAAAGCCTACTATACCAATTGAGATTCTGCTCGAAGATTACATGTACAAGCTCAAGCATACGGCAGCGCATTGCATATTCTCAAGTTGTACACTTGCTCAGCTATTGGCTAAGATTATTCCCAAAGGCATTGCGTATAGTGCGGCCAGCATTAGTCTTGGGGCGTTTAAGGCCACTAATACGAACGTGGCATCTTGTTTGGCCAAGCTCAAGGAATCGCATGGTTTGAGTGCTTATTTTATCGGAAAAAAACTGTACGTCGGACTGGTGCATCTGGCACGTGTTGAACAGAACTTGACACCTATATATACAGTCAATATTCCGCAGGGCGTGCGTAAGCATAGCCTTGAATTTAAGGCAGTTGATGATGTGAAAGTGAAAGTAACAGTCACATCGGGCAAAGGCGTGAAAGCGGTAGTAGGTGACGAAGGCGGCGAAACGATTAGTATGCGAATCCCTAAGATTACGCAATCGGAAGCCGAGCGGTACGCAAATGAGCGGCTTAAAAAAGTAAAAGTCGCTGGGTTTAAAGGCTCAGTGGACTTGTGGGGACTGCCGTATATCGAACATGGCGAAATTGTAACGATTATCGACAGGGATTATCCTGATAAGAAAGGTAATTACTATGTCGATGCAGTAAATTTTGCATGGGATAGCGGTGGAATTGTGCGAACATTAGAAATTGGAGCAGCAACAAAATGAGAGAGGTATTTAAAGTAGCGGAATTTGATTCGCAAGGTAAATTGAGATTGCTAATGCAAGAATATGCCTCTTATAATGAAGCTGTTTTGGCTATCGAAATAATGCCGACGGGCGTTTATCAAGTGCAGAAGGTTTTTGTAAAATCATGTGATTATGAGCGCAGCGACTCAACAAATTAGAGAGGCGATACTTGCCGCCATTAAGCGTAATGCACCACCTACCGCTTGGATTAGCGGCACTGTTGTGAGTGTAAATGAATCGGCCAATACTTGCGAGGTGTACGTGGAAGAGGAGGATTTGACTTATCCTGATGTATTGCTTTCCCTGCAAGAATCTGGCATGTTGCTTATTCCTGCTAAAGACAGTGACGTGATTATTGCACCTGTTGATGGCCAAGATGCCGTGATGCAAATTGTGGCGATTTCGAAAGTTGTTAAAATCGCTTTAAATGCCGATTCAATGACATTTAACGGCGATGGTTTTGGTGGGTTTGTTCGCGCTGATGAGCTGAAAAAGCAATTGCAAAAAAACAATGAATTGCTGGCGGCGATACTATCGGTAATTAACGGTGGGGCAATTCCAGAAACTGGAAACGGTACGGCATCTGCGTTACAGGCCGCTCTTAAAGCCGCAATAACAGGCAAACAGGTAGGGGATTTTTCTCAAATTGAAAATACGAAGATAAAACATGGCTGATTTTCTGGACGACGATGACGATGATATTGGCGCAGATGCCAATGGAGATATGAAGATAGGAAATTCGAATGCTCAAGAAGTGTATTCGATTATGATGACTAATCAAGGGAATTGGCGCAATTCGCCTTTGACTGGACTTAATTTGCTGGCAAAAAGCAAATCTAATATTACTGCCAATGAATTGATTCGCGCGATTGAAACGCAGTTGGAAGCGGATAATTTTATAGATTATAAAGTAGCAATTGTAGAAGGTAAGCCAGTGATAACGAGGGCTGAAAGATGATAGTAACAGAAGGACAATCTGTAATTGATGCGCATTTGCAAACACATGGCGACCTAAATACCGTCGTGCAGTTTTGTGCGAATAATGGCATCACCCCAACATCATTACTATTGGCTGGGCAGGTGCTACAACCGCTTGAAAGCGTAGAAGATAGTAGTGTTACTGATTATTATGCGGCACGCACCTTTCGCGTAAACAGTGGCAGTGCAATGCAATCGGTCATTGAGCCAATGAATGACTTTGATTCGCAAGATTTTGATTCACAAGATTTTTATTAAAAAAGATGGCAATAAGAACTAAGACACAGCTGCTGGAAGACATCGTGGCTTACGTGAAGTCGGGAGGTAACCCCTCGCTTACTACGGCGCAAAACCTGCGCAGCTTATTTGTGAATTTTGTGGAAACGCTATTCGCTCAAGCAGGGGTTACGTGGGAGAGCTTGTCGGGCAAGCCGTCCACATTCCCGCCGTCTGCGCACGGCCACACGACGGGAAATATTACAGACGTGCAAGTACCTTATAACGCAGCCGTTACCCCGACGGGTACGGCGCCTACGGTTACTTATGATTTTGGCGGAAAAATCGACCAGCAAAATCAATTAACACTAACGAGCGACTCAACAGGTGATGTAACAATTGCCGTAATAGGAAGTGCCAATGGCTCGGCCATGACAATTGTCGTTAAAAACAACGATAGTATAAGTCGAGATGTGAAGATTCCTTCAGGTGATACGGGCATCGGTATAGCATCGCATACGGTGGCTGTTCCATCGGGCAAGTATGCAGTCTTATGCGTGAGTTACATTGGAACAATAGGATTATGGAAATCAGATGCTGAATAGTAGATACTTGTGGCGTAGAATTGGAAAAAACACACAAACGCTTGATGAGCTTATTGCCAGCCAACTGCCAGTGGTCTGGGTAGTCCCTGATGACATTGTCGCATCGGACGGAAGTAGAATAGCAACATATACGGATAGAGTTGGTAACGTATGGGCCCAGCCAAGTTATTCGAATAGGCCAAAACTCATAACATCACACTGGTATGAGCATCACTGTATAGGGCTAGGGACGGCCATAGGCACGGGAACGAACTACTTAACTGCCGCTACGTGGGCTACAATTATAGGCGACTTCACCGCGATGTTTGTTGTGCAACAAAATGGCTACGGTACGCAGCCCGTGTCGTACGTTGCGGGGATGGAGCAGGGCGGATTCTTCAGCGACGCGACGATAATCAATGCAACTGTTGGCAACAGCGACAGCAATGCTGGAGTGGAATTAGTATCCGCAACGGCAGCATTTATTGGCACGAATAAATGTGTAATTACAATGACTAACAATGCGATACGAATTAATGGAGTTGAGGCTATGCGAATTAATACCGATGTTATGATAAAGGCGTTCATCAATTACATAGGTAATATGCCTGCGAATCTGACGCTCAAATTCAACGGATACATTGCGTACATGGTGCTGATGCACGGCGGTATGAACGAATATAAAGCACTGATTGAAAGTGAATTGATAACTAAATATTTATAAAATGCAACAACGCCAATACCCTGACTTAAAGCTATATGTCTTTGATTCAGCCAATTACCCAAGTGAGGCAGCCGCGTATACTGCTGCTTGTGCGAAAGAATTAATATTCGCGAACAGAGTAGGTTGTCCGTATCAATTCGGGTATTCGCCAGTCTGGGAAAAGTACAAAGTATCTCCTAAGGTGTACTACTTCAATGTAGCCGACCTATTGAATGAAGAGCCAGCGTTGTTTGAACCAGCTGATATAGCCGAGCTAACCACTGTTACTTACGCGGATTTTCAAGCGTGGTTGGACAACGAGTCTGGCTTGCCGCAAGCGGCGGCCAACCCTGCTGGCGAAAGCCAATCAATGTAATTAATTATGCCAGCATCACTAACACTGGTGCTGGCTAAACTTTTTTTTAAAAAAATGGCAAAGACTTGGCAAGAATATCAGGCGGAAATGATTGCAACGCATCAGGCAGTACCTGAGTTGTCGGCGGTTAATTCGCCTTCGGAAACGGCACGGTGGAAACTCATATACTTCGTGATTGCCGTAGCAATGTCGTTTTTCGAGCAGGTTCTTGAGCTGTATTACTCACTTATAACCTCGACGGTAAGCAGTGTGAAAATCGGCACACCTGCGTGGCTTGCTGAGCAAGCAAGACTGTTTCAACTCGGCGATTCTATTGAGATAATTAATGGTGTTCCAACTTATCCGTCAGGTGCGAGTGGTAGTAAGATTATTACTCGTGTCGTGGCTAAGAATAGTAGCGAGGGTATATGTATTGTTAAAGTGGCTAAAGGTAGTATCACAGATTTACAAGCACTTAGCAGCGAAGAATTGTTACAATTCTCTGCGTATCTTAATCGGATACAATTTGCAGGCACTCGAATCAAAGCCATTAGTATTAGTGCTGATTTATTGACTATTGGAGCTAACGTGCGATACAATGCGATTTACGATGCTGCTACTGTTAAGCAGAATGTAATTGCCGCAATTAATAATTTTTTGGCAGCCCTGCCAGAAGACGGCTTGTTTTGGCGCGAAAAATTACGAGATTCAATGCAATCTGTTACAGGTATAGTGGATGTTGAATTGACTGGATTACAGTCAATCGCGGGCGGTGAGATAGTGGCAATCGGGCAATATTACGAAGCTCGTGCGGGTTACATTAAGCTCAATTCGGCGACTCCAATCGAATCAACAATAACCATGATACCCGCATGAC